>CAIVVZ010000060.1 GCA_903909505.1 uncultured Desulfobacteraceae bacterium | reverse complement strand
GAAGATTGGCCGAAACCACGTCCTGAATATTAACAAAATCACGGATCTGCTTGCCGTCTTCAAAAATGATCGGCTGTTTACCCAGCATCAGACTGAGTGAAAATATTCTCATGGCGCCGGAATAGGCATTGTAAAAAGACTGGCGCGGCCCCTGTACAATGGAATAGCGCATGACAACCGATGGAATACCATAACGGGATCCCAGGTGGATGGCAATTTGTTCCTGGGAATTTTTGGAAATGGCATAAGGGTTACAGGGGTAAATCACGGATTCATCCGAAGGCATCCACGCCAGCGGTTGATTGCATTCCGGGCACAGGTGGTCCCACTTTCCCCGAGACAACTGCGCATCCAGGCGAATGCTGGGGAAAATATCCTTCGAGCAGGAAGAACACCGGTAACGGCCTTCTCCCATCACGGCCTGGCTGGCCGCCACAACCACCTTCTGAATTTGGGAACACCTTCCGGTTTCAACCAGAAGCTCATAAATCAACGCGGTGGATACGGCATTGACCCTGAAAAACGTCGAAAAGTCCGGAAGATAATCCTGGTAAGCAGCAAAATGATAGATCGCATTCATGCCTTCAAGCGCAACCGAGAGGGTATCTCTGTCGCAGACATCTCCCTGAATAAATTCAGCTTCCGGATGAAGATAACCGGGCTTTCCCTTGGGATGTATTGTCGGCTGAAGGTTATCCAGTATCCGCACCCGATGACCTTTGGCGATCAGGGCGTCAGCCGTATGCGATCCAATGAAACCGGCACCGCCGGTGATGAGGATATTCATAAAAATCCTTAAACTACATTATTTGCTGGAGTATGACGTGTCATCAAAGATGACCTTGCTGCCACTTTCTTCAATCATAAACGGCAGCTCCCGATAGGCCTTCATGGCTTCAAATACCTGGTTTTGGCGCTCTCTGGGAACAACCAGAAGCAGAAACCCTCCGCCGCCTGCCCCGGCAACTTTCCCTGCCAGAGCGCCCGCTGACAATGCCGTTTCATACATGGCCTGAATGGCGGGGGTGGAAATGCCGGCGGCCATATTCTGCTTAAGTTCCCAGTTCTTAGCCAATAACCGGCTGCATAGATGAATATCCGCTTTTTCCATGGCATCTGTAAAAGGATCCACCAGAGCAACCATCTTCTCCATGGTATCGCGTTTATCCGGCTGAGCGAAATTGGCTTTCTGCCGGGATAAAATCGCATCCGCGCTTCGGGTGATTCCGGTATAATACAGCAGCAGCGAAGAGGCGAACTTTCGCTTATCCGCGCTCTTAATCGTAACAGGAACTCTTTCAGTCCTGTCGTCCGCATGAAAAATGAATTTGTTCACCCCGCCATAAGCGGCCGCATACTGGTCCTGCCTGCCGATGGGTTTGCCCAGAATGTCTATTTCAATTTGACAGGCTTCCCTGGCCAGACGTTCGGCGGTAATCAGAACGTTTCGATACGCATAAAAAGCATGAAGCAGAGCTACGGTTATCGAACTTGAACTTCCCAAGCCGGATCCGGTTGAAGGAATGTCCGCCAGCGTGGTGATTTCAATGCCGTGCGTTACGCCGGTAAGCTTCATGGCTTCTCGGACCAGGTCATGGCGGATATCCGACACCTTCTCAACGCATTCTTTTTTGGAATAGTTGATGTAAATCAAATCATCGAAACGCTCTTTGACAATGGCATAGACAAATTTATCGATTGCCGTGCAGATCACCTTTCCGGTTTCCTGCCGGTAATAGTCCTTGATATCCGATCCGCCACCGACAAAACTGAGTCGAAGGGGGGTTTTAACAATCACCATGGTAAATTCCCTTACAAAACATCGTTCATTATGGGAAGGAGCCGCTATGAAACATCCTAAATCTTTCTGGCTGTCTTTGCAAAAACATTTTTCAGCCAAACCCGGACAATCAATGGCCGGAATTGGTTGTCCGCTCATAAGCCGAGTCATCTTTGAATTCTGAGTGAGTTTGTTCCGCCGATTCAAGATTCTTGGCTGCAGTCAAGACCAGGCTCGACAGATCGGAAAGCCTGAGATGGGATTTTAATCGTTCCGCTTATGAAAGAGTAATCGTGCCGCTGTTTGGGCCAATTGAGCATCGTGGTGTGCAGCACCGGGAACCGTCGTCAGTTTCCAACTGAATATCATGCCCAGCCGGGATGCTTCATTTTCTGCTGAAGCGAAGAAATTAGTTCCACGCTCATAACTATTATTACCCTGCTCCAATGCCTCGGATGTTCTGGCAAGATTCACGTCGTCCTCATTCAGATCCTTTTCTCCCAGAAGGAGCATGAAATCCTTTTGGAATGCCGCCCTTAGATGGTCCGGGGTTATTCCTGAGTTTCTGATTCCGTAAGGATATTTTTTCGAATAAGTTGGAAATACATATACGCCCGGATTCGCCGCGATAGCCGTTCGAATGCGGGCATCCGTCTTGAACAGAATCATCCGCTGAACAAACTGCCCGCCGGCGGAATGGCCATAAATGTCGTACGACGAGCTCTGGTTCTGCGTCGCATCCTTAACAAAGTCAAACAAATGCTCGATGACCGTGAAAGCGCGGTCGTTTTCCGGAATAGGATTTTCCATCTTGTCAAAGAGATTGCCTTCGTTATATTCTCTTTTGCCGGGATAATACTTATGAGAGAATTCCGGCGCAATCAGCAGAAAGCCGTAGCGTTCGGCATATTGAATCCATTCATCGCGGTAACGCTGCGCATCCCGTTTTACACCATGCATCACAAACAGCACCGGCGCATCAGGAGAAAACCCGGAGGGTTGATAATACCACACGGTAATCGGCTTACCCGGATTGCCTTGCTTGTCGGTAAATGTAAAGTTCCCGGCTCCATGATGAATTTGCTTGCCGCCCGGCCTGTGCTGAGCAGACATACAGGAAAGCGTCATCAGAGCCAGGATAATGGCTGCCGCTTGTCGTTTCAAATGTTTCATTCTGCTTCCATGTTTTTTCTATTGATCCTGAAAGCCACCGGTTATAGAAAGAGGCGTTGATGTTTTTCTTAAACCAGCCATCCGGAGCGTGTCAAATGGAAAGAAGCTTTAAAATCAACCCAATTGGAATCATTCGTAAAACCGACGGCAGGACATGGATTGAAATAGACGGCTGCTACAAAGACGCCCTATTGGGGCTGGAAGGATTTTCACATATTCATGTGATGTACTGGTTTCATGAAAACGATACCCCGGAGTTGCGGAGCACCCTTCAGGTTCATCCCCGAAAAGATCCGAACAATCCGTTAACCGGCGTCTTTGCCACGCATTCGCCCCTGCGGCCCAATCTCATTGCCCTGACCCTTTGCCGGATACTGTCCGTTCAGGGAACATCCATTGAAGTTGAAGGACTTGACGCCAGAGATGGCTCTCCTCTGATCGATATCAAATGCTATATTCCCTATGACCAGACCGGGCCGGTCCGAACGCCGGGCTGGGTCTAAAAAACCGTTCCCGTCAACCGGCACCGACCATATACCGATTCTGATGCACTTCCCGAATCACCTTTTTGTTGAATTTGCCCACACTGGTCTTGGGAATTTCCTCCACAAAAAGAATTTCGTCTGGAAGCTGCCACTTGGCAAATTTATGGGCAAGATGAGACAAAAGCGCATCTTTTCCGATCTTGCCGCGGTGTTCTTCACGAAGGATGACCAGGGCCAGCGGTCTTTCTTCCCATTTGGGATGGCTGATCCCAACCACGGCTGCCTCCAGAACCGGAGGATATGACATCAATTCATTTTCCATATCCACCGAAGATATCCACTCCCCGCCGCTCTTAATGACATCCTTCACCCGATCCGTGATCTTCAGATACCCTTCTGCATCCATCGTGGCCACATCCCCGCTTCGCCAGAAGCCATCGGCGGTAAACTGCTGATCGGACATCGGCGTGCGGTGATAGCATCCCGTAATCCAGGGCCCGCGAACGCAGATTTCCCCCGGAGTTTTTCCGTCATGCGGAACTTCGGTGTTATCCGGTCCCAGAAGTTTGACATCCAGGCCGCTGACCACATAGCCCTGTTTCCGCCGAAGATCCCATTTTTCATCATCGCTGAGCTGATTTTCCAGCCAGGGTTTCAAGCGATTGATGCTGACCAGCGGGGAAGTTTCCGTTGCCCCGTATGCATGGATAATTTCGGCCCCGGTAAGCTCTTTATATCCTTTCATCATGGCCACGGGCGGCTCGGTTGCGCCGCAGAGAAACCGGGCGCCGCGAAGATCCGGCTTGTTTTCCAGATTCCGGATATATTCCAGCATGGGCATGAGAATGGCGGGCGCACCATTACATACGGTGACCTTTTCCTTGACCAGAAGCTCGGCCAGCTCCCCCAGTCGATCCAGACGGTACATCCCCGGAAGCACGATTTTAGAGCCGGCCATCGTGGCTGAATAGACGCCGCCCCAGCCCATGGCATGAAACATCGGCACCAGTTGAAGAAAAGCATCCCGATAAGACATTTCTCCTCCGGAGCAGATGGTCATGGCATGCAGATAGGTATCGCGATGGGAATAATAGACCCCCTTGGGCTGTCCGGTCGTACCTGTGGTATAACAGGCCCCGGCTGCCGATGTTTCATCCAGATTCGGCCATTCAAATTCCGGAGATTGAGCCTGAATAAGCACTTCGTAGCTGAAAACCGGGCTTAATGTGGTCTGAATATCAGAGAGGTTTTTGTCCGTCAGGATAATAAAGCCTCGAATGTTTTTGCAGCTTTGCCATAGCATCTCGGCTATGGGCAGAAGGGTTTCATCCACGACCATCCAGCTTGCCTCCGCATGATGAATCACATAGGATAAATCCGGGGGCGACAGGCGAAGATTCAACAGGAGCATCACCGCACCGGAACCGGGGATGGCAAAATACATCTCGTAATTGCGATGGGAATTCCAGTCCAGAACGCCGATCCGGTCTCCGATGGAAACACCCAGGGCTTTGAGGGCGCCGGCAAACTGGTTCATCCGCCGGAAAGCATCCAGATACGTATAACGGAACATGCCCTGAGGACACTGACAGGCAATTTCCTGTCTGGAAAAATTCCGGACCCCGTGACGGGCAATATTCATGATATTGAGCTGGTAATCATCCTGGGATGTGGAGGGAAATCCTTTGATTGGTTTCACGCATGGCTCCTTTGCGATGAGGGTTGCGGTGATCTGTCGTCCATTTACAGAAAATGAGGGGTTGCCTGTAACCCATCACAAGGCGAAAAAACCTGTTTTCCAACAACCGCTGGACATTCATAAAACAAGATTTATGAATTGTCAAAACAAATGAATATGATTCATAAACTAACGAAATCCGATTTTTCATTTGTTTGTAACATAGCGTTTTTGAATTCACCCTGCCCTTTGTCTCTTGCCTTTATAAAAAAAACCCATTAAATTATGGCAATAAAACAGATGCACCCACTTTAATCCATAAACTGAGGAGAAATTCATGTCCATTACCCAAAATACACATCAGGAAGACATTTCACGGCCAGTGGCCGTGTTTGAAACCACGCTGGGAAACTTTGAAGCTGAACTCTATGCCAGTGAATGCCCGGAAACCGTCTGGAATTTTATCAACCTGGCTGAAGGCCGGCAGGAAACCGACCGAAAAGGCAATTTTTATGACGGGCTTTCGTTTCACCGCGTCATCAAAGGATTCATGATTCAAGGCGGATGCCCATTGGGAACCGGCACGGGGGGACCCGGCTACCGGTTTAAAGATGAATTTCATCCGACCCTGATTCATAATGGCGAAGGCATTCTTTCAATGGCCAATGCCGGTCCCGGCACCAACGGCAGCCAGTTTTTCATTACCCTTGCTCCTACCCCGCATCTGAACAACCGCCATACGGTTTTTGGCAAAATCATCAGCGGCATGGATGTTGTCCGAAAAATCGGCTCGGTTCAAACCGGCCCCATGGATCGCCCGGCAACACCGGTTGTCATGAACAAAGTCACCATCCGAAGATAATGCAGGCGGAGTAAAGGAGTCCCATGAAACTGTTAAATCCAAAGTCGGAACGGTTTGAGCATCTTGACGAACCCTCCCGTCAAATCATGTTAAAGACCATTGCATTTTTTGAGAATAATGGAAAGGCCCGGCTGAAACACGACGATCATGAGCGGGTGTGGTACCGAGATTTTCTTGATTTTTTAAAGGAAAACCAGATCTTTTCAACGCTCTTGACCCCAACCGCCTACGGCGGAAAAGACTGCCGCTGGGATACGGCCCGGAACTGCGATTTCAGCGAAATACTGGGGTTTTACGGCCTGCCGTATTGGTACACCTGGCAGGTGACCATTCTGGGGCTTGGCCCGATCTGGATGGGACAGAATGAAGCCGTCAAGCAAAAAACCGCGCTGCTCTTGAAAAATGGCGAAATCTTTGCCTTCGGGCTTTCCGAAAAAGAACACGGCGCGGATCTTTACGCCAGTGAAATGACCCTGACGGAAATCAAAACCGGCGAATACCGGGCAGACGGCGGCAAATACTATATCGGAAACGCCAATGAGGCGGCCCTGGTCTCAACTTTCGGGAAAATGGCGGACAGCGATGAATATGTGTTTTTTGCCGTAAACTCCCAACATCCCAATTATGAGTGCGTTAAAAATGTGGTGAATTCCCAGAATTATGTGGCCCAGTATGCCCTTCACAGCTATCCCATCACCGATGACGATATCCTCACCCGTGGCCAGCAGGCCTGGGATTCTTCCCTGAACACCATCAATGTGGGAAAATTCAATCTCGGATGGGCCTCCATCGGCATCTGCACGCATGCTTTCTATGAAGCCATCCGCCATGCCTCTAACCGAAGACTTTTTAACCATTATGTAACGGATTTTCCGCACGTCAAACAGCTTTTTACTGACGCCTACGCACGCCTTCTGGCCATGAAACTTTTTGCCTCCAGGGCCGCGGATTACATGCGAAGCGCCTCGCCTACGGATCGGCGTTATCTGCTTTACAACCCCATGGTTAAAATGAAGGTGACCACTCAGGGAGAAGAAGTGATCAACCTTCTCTGGGATGTGATTGCCGCAAAAGGCTTTGAAAAAGACATGTATTTTGAGATGGCGGCCAGGGACATTCGCGCCCTTCCCAAGCTGGAAGGCACGGTTCATGTGAATATGGCCCTGATCATCAAATTCATGGCCAATTTCTTCTTTAATCCGGATGTTTTCCCGGAAATTCCTGGAAGGACGGACCCGATCAATGACGATTTTCTCTTCAATCAAGGCCCCACCAAAGGTCTGGGGAAGATCCGGTTCCATGATTTTCAGATGGCCTACAATCGCCTGAATCTGCCCAACATCGACATCTTCAAGGCCCAGATCGAAGTCCTCAAAACCTTTCTGGCAACCGCGACTCCCAGCACGGAGCAGGCAAAGGACATCGATTTTCTCCTGATCGTCGGCGAACTCTTCACCCTGGTGGCCTATGGCCAGCTCATTCTGGAGAACGCGGCCATTCAGGCTGTTGAAAACGATATGGTGGATCAGATTTTTGATTTCATGGTCCGGGATTTTTCGAAATTCGCGCTTCAGCTTTATTCCAAGCCCAGCGCCACGCAATCGCAGATGGATCTTTGCCTGCAAATGATTCAAAAACCGGTGGTCAATTCCGATCGTTTTGAAAAGATTTGGAGAGACGAGGTCTATGCGCTGAAAGAAGCCTATCAGATGAATGAATAAGATTGGAATAACAGGAGATTTTTATGACTGACGTTTATCAAAGCCTTGCCCGGCATCTGGATAACCTTCCGGCCGGCTTTCCGGCAACTGAAACCGGCGTTGAAATCCGAATTCTCAAACGGCTGTTTACCCCCCGGGAAGCCGAGATCGCCGCCGGCCTGGTAATGATGCCGGAACCAGCCTCAGCCATTGCCGGCCGGCTGAAAATGGGCGAAGCGGAACTGGCACCGATACTGGACGACATGTCCCGAAAGGGATTGATTTACCGGTCCGGCAAACACGGCCAGATATTTTACATGGCGGCTCAGTTTGTGGTGGGAATCTGGGAATACCATGTGAAGAGCCTGGATCTGGATCTGATCAAGGATTTTAATGAGTATTCCCCCTACCTGATGAACAAGGCCTGGACAGAAACAAAAACCAAGCAGCTTCGCGTCATTCCCATTTCAAAAAGCATTTCAGCGGAAATGCTCACCATGCCTTATGACGAAGCCGAGCAGATTATCAAAAAACAGTCCAAAATCGTGGTCAGTCCCTGTATCTGCAGAACCGAACACAAAATGGCTGGCAAGGGCTGCGACCGGCCGGTTGAAGTCTGCCTGGCATTTGGCAGCGGCGCGTATTATTATGAAGAAAACGGTCTGGGACGAAGCATCAGTCAGTCCGAGGCTCTCGAAATCCTGGCAAAAGGCATGGAGGCAGGCCTCGTGCTGCAACCCGGCAATTCCCAGAAACCTACCAACATCTGCCTGTGTTGCGGATGCTGCTGTCAGATCCTGAAAAACCTGAACACCCTGGATGAGCCGGCCAAAGCGGTTCACAGTAATTATTTTGCGGAAGTGTCCGCTGATGACTGCACGGGGTGCGGGATCTGCCAGGAACGCTGCCAGATGAAAGCCATTGTGATCGAAGACATCGCCAAGGTAAAAAAAGAACGCTGCATCGGCTGTGGCCTTTGCGTGACATCATGCAGTTTCGACGCCATGCGCCTGATTGAAAAAGCACCGGAAGATCGCTGGACGCCTCCGGCCAATACCGTTGAAACCTATATCAATATCGCCAAGGAACGGGGAAAAATCTGATTAATCCGAATGGAAAAACTACAATTCGGAATGAGGGAAGAGAAAAAGACATGCAAATCGTTCTCGGCGCCTGCCAGCATATTGGATCACGCAAAGAGCAGCAGGATGATTTTGGTTTTTCCGATATCGAGAATCTGATTTTTGTTCGTCACGGAGGTGTTTTAGCGGTACTGACGGATGGCATGGGGGGAATGGCCAGGGGAAAGGAGGCCGGCTATGTTGGTAAAATGACCATGCTTCAGGCGTATCAGAGCAAATCTGAGGATGAGAGCATCTCCGGGGCATTGTACCGCTCTCTTTTGGCTGCAGATGCCGCGGTGGTCTCACTGGGCCGGGAATCCCACATGACAAACCAGGTGGGCAGCACCTTGGCCGCAGCCGTCGTACACCAAGACCAATTGCATTTTATCGCGGCTGGTGACAGCCGGATTTATCTATACCGGAAACATGTTCTGATGCAACTGACAATGGATCACATATATGGTCATTTACTGGATTCCCTTGCCGCTCGAGGAGAGATCAGCACTGAAGCAGCCGTGAACCATCCATTTCGGGATGCTTTGACCAGCGGTCTGGGATGTGAGAAATTGGAAGAAGTGGAGCAGAGCGAAGCCCCCCTACCCCTGGAAGAAGGTGACCACATCCTACTTTGTAGCGACGGAATTTACAAAACGCTTCCGGAAACCGAAATAGCGCAGATGCTTTTCGGCCATCCCCAGAAAGCTGCCGAGACCCTGATTGAAGCCGTCCTTTCCAAGAACCGGTCGAAGCAGGACAACATGACCGCAGTCATCCTATCCTGCAGTCTGAATGAACCGGCCATAAATATAGAGTTTCCAGCAACAATCAAACAGAAGCGAAGATCAAAACCACTCGCAATCAGCCTTCTGACAGGAATTCTGATATTTATGGGTCTTCTTACCTTCATAATCTTAGGCGGGATGGATATCGATATTCAGCCGGAAAAATCAAAAATATCGCCACCAAACGTAGTAGAGGCAACCATCCAACCCGATGGCGTTGCAGGTACCCGATGATCATGAATGAGCATAATACCTCCCTCCTGATGTTTTTTGTCGTCACTGCCAAGAAATCAGCACGTAAATGTCCTTGACAGCATCCACAATAGGTGTTACCCCAAAAAGCAATTTCATAGTGAGATATGCAAAGTTTGTAGAATCCAGTTGGCTACGAAGCCAACCTGACAAAATCAGCCTGCCGTCAGAACCAGGTTTTACAATTATACGGCAATCATATGGGTGATGCTTAAATGATGATATCAAAAGTTTTAATCCGAAAAAGTGTAGAAGGCGGAGATTGTGTCAAGAGATATAACCACTGACCTATGAACATGCCTGAAGATTAGGGATCAATGAGATATGAGGGTGTTCGAAGTCAGCTATTTTATTTCCATGTTTTTTTTTGCCTTTATCTGCATGGGAATCGCTATCAGATTTATCATGCTACTTCTTTCCATTGCTTGGATAAAACACGAAAAAAAACTGATCGATACCCCGGTTCATATCTACCCCAAGGTTTCACTTTTAATCCCGGCATATAACGAACAAGATATCATCGTGAAAAGCGTAACGCATGTGATCAATGCGGATTATCCCGAATTGGAAATAATTGTCATCAACGACGGTTCAACGGACAACACACTTTCTTTATTGCTCCATGCGTTCGAGTTATCTGAAAACCCTGGTCGAAAAGTCATTGAATCAATCCCCACGCAACAGGTCAAATGCGTTTTCACCAGCCATCAAATCCCGAATCTGATCATCATCGATAAGGAGAATGGCGGAAAAGCCGATGCCTTGAACTGTGGAATTAATGCCAGCACCGCCGAATACGTGCTATCTGTGGATGCGGATACACACCTCACAAAAAATACCATTCGATACCTTGTCAAGCCGACAATTCACGATCCAAATGTGGTGGTTACCAGCGGCAGCGTCCGAATACTCCCCGAAAAAGGCTATTCGATCTTTGCGGATTTACAAAAAGTGGAGTTCGTAAACAGCATTTCATTGTTCAGGACCGGTTGGAATTACATAAATGCCAATTTAATCGTCTCGGGCGCGCTGGGTTTGTTTCACCGGCGGCTCCTTTTGGATGTAAACGGATACCATAATCTTGCCATAGGCGAGGATATGGAGCTGATTGTCCGAATCCATCGCTATTTGATTGAAAAACATACTACGTACAGGGTCTTGCAGTTCAGTTTGCCGACCTGCTTTACCTCGGCTGTTCCCAATCTAAACGAAATGATCAAACAACGCAAGCGTTGGCAGAAAGGGCTTTTATCCTCGTTGAGATTGAATACCAGACTTTTTTTCAACCCACGATATAAAGGCGTCGGGCTCTTGGCGATCCCTTATTACATCTTTTTCGAGGTCATGGCGCCATTTATCGAGTTGCTTGGGTTGTTTTTTTTCTTATCCACGATGATTTTCCATACTCAGACTTTTGCAATAGGCGCTTTGGCATGGGCAACACCTTTTTGGGTTTGGTGTGGGAGCCTCGTATTCGCCGTATTGAATGACTGGCTTTCCTTAAGTATCGATAAATTTTTATTAAGGGGGATGTCCACGAAAGAGTATGGTCGACTGCTCATTTCGTCCATTGCTAGTTTATTCTTCTATCATTTTATCCAGCTCTATTGCAAAATCAAAGGCACTGTCGAGTATTTTTCAACCATTCAGACTTCGTCCAGATGGGATACCAAGAGGAAAAAGACATGAATCGCACGACAAATCTTTGTGCAATCAATAAAAGCGGAAAGGCGGACTGATTTGGGATTGATTCAACGCAAAAAGTTTTGGCAGACGCTTGCCATGACTATCTGGTTCTATATTACGGCTATGACCACCGTGGGCGATGCTTGCCAAAAAAAAGTTATAGTCCGGAGCGGCGATACGCTGGCACAGATATGCCGTGTTCACTTAGGGAAATATGATCCGCACTTACTACGGACAGTACTGAATCAGAATCAAGGCATCACCCATCCGGACCTCATCAGGGCCGGTGACGTCATCTGCCTTGACGTTACGATGCCGCATGCTATAGTAAAAGGGAAAAACCTGCCCATAGTAAAACCTGTAACACCTGTCGCAATGGCCCGCGTGACGAAGCCAGCTTTCATCAGGGCCGCCGTTAACCGCATGGATGCAACGTCGTCTGCTGTTGCCCCTGCCCGTGTGACATATCCGCCTCCGATGCCAGGTTCCATTACCCAATTGACCTGGCTGGATGACAACACTGCCATTGTGGAAGGCCGGATGGATGCCGATTTCCGCTCTGTATTCTACGTCCATGTCCCTGGAGACCTGGAGTATGAACAAACCGGGATTGAAAAGCCGGATCCTTTCAGCTTTCGGGTAAGGGCGATCATCGGACGACAGGGGAGAGACTATGGACAGTCTTTTATATTGAAACTCGCCCTTTATAATGCCAGCAGCGAAAGATTTGCCGAAATCACCCGTCAAATCATCCGGAAGCCACACTCAGCCAATGAATCGATTGTTTTCAGCCAGCCGGAAATGCCAGTTGATTCGAAATCGCCGGTTGGATGGCCTGGTCTTGAGAGCTGGATGGCTGCGCAGGAGTTGGACGCGCTAAAATCGGACAATGTTGCATTCAGGGTGCCCAACGGCCGGTTGATTGTCAATTATCGGTACCTCGGGTACAACCCGGATGAAAAATATTTGAGCCGTTATGGCCGGATAACCCTTTACGGCAGTTCGTGTCTGGCCAAAGCACTTTTACTCAAGGGGGAAGTTATGAAGGCCGAACAGATCCTACGTCCGTGGGCTGCTCAAGTTTCGGCCGATGGCAAGATTCCGCGAAGTGCAAACGTTTTGGGAGATAACTATATCTCACCGGATGTGAGAACCGGAGAAGTCGCGCATTTCTTTGGCGTGCTGGCTCTGGCCGGGATGATGGGCCAGAACACGGAATGGGAAGAACCCATTCGCCGTATCCTCACTGGCTACATCATTCCCTTGATCGATTCAGAAACCGGTCTGGTAAAAGGTGGATATAATGGCGTCGGCAGCGAAGGTTATACCCGGCCATCAGGATATGAAAAAATCTCCTGGTGTTCCACTGAGCATAATCTGGATCTTTTCCAGGCATTGATTCTCGCGGCACGTGTCTATCGCGGCCGCGGCCTGGACATCACTTGTGAGAATCTCGCGTGGAATATCGGGAAAGGAATCGATCAGTTTCTATGGGACGAAGGTGCTGGAACTTTCAACCAAGGATGGCGCCCGGAAGGACTTGATCGGGCCAAAGCCCTGGACTGCTGCTCTTGGGGAGCCTTATACCTGATCAAGCAGGCTCGACTGTCTGCAGAAAGTAAGCAGCAGTCGACTGCGGATTTATATCTGGCCCGGGCACGAAGATGTTTGGAATATGCGGATAATCACTTTCAAACCAACTGGTATTATCGGACCCCTGAAGGAAAAGAAGGTAAGATAAAAGGGTACCGCCCTTATGACGGCGAGGTAGCGGATGTGCGATACGAGGAGGGTCCCCTGACAGGTAAGATGATCGACTGGAGTTCATTGAACGATATCGTCTGGTCGGAAGGTACACTAGGAGTCGCCAAAGCATGGGAGGAACTTGCCCGTGAGACAGGCGACCCAAACGCAAAAAAACGCATGCAGGCGATTTACCAGGAAATGTTAAACCTTCAAAGGTTAAGCGATAAAGGGGGACTGCTCTATAGTACTAAACAGATCAAGGGACATTTTACCATGGGAGAAGAATTGGCATCCATCGGTTGGTTGGGCTATTTATCGGTAATGAACGATTCTGCCGTATCCCATGAAAACAGGGAGTTGATCAAATGGATGGCGTGGTAGACAATCCAGAAGTCGAACTCAAAAGAAAAGGGTATGACAAAATGACTATCAACACAGATTTTCGTATGAATGGGAAATATCTCGGGATGAATGGCAAGAGGATTTTTAATCAACAACGAAAAAAGGAGGTAAAATGAACGGATTTGGTGTTAAAGGTAAAAAAGGTTGTTTGGCTTTATTGGCGGTTGTTTTGTTGATGGCTTCCGGTTGTGCACAAGAGACTATCGTGAGAGAGCAAACCATCATAAGGGAAGTACCCAAAACCGCCACGGATTCTATTTTTTTCGATGAGTTTGATCCCGGTAACGGCACCATGCGCAACATCTGGCGCTCAAACGGCAAGGCGTACTGGGTTTGGGAAGGTCCTACACCTGGGCTTTTTGGATGTGAAAATGGCTGTTTAAAACAAAACAGCGAAGATATTCGTGCCCTGAATGCAATCATGTATGTTTCAGCACCACAGATTTCGAATGCCACCATCGAAGTTAAAACCCGGATCAGTTACGACAGATCCGCTTCGCCGACACAGGAAGAATTAGCTAATCAGCGGAAATTTATCGGCTCCGGAATTGTTTTCCGCATGGTGGACCCGAACAATTACTATATGTTTCGACTGGCTGGAGAGGAAGGGGCTGTGCTGGGCAAAATGGTCAACAACGAATGGATTGATCTGGCCAATCCCCGAAGGCTCGATTTTCTGGCGGGAGGAAGGATCAAACCCAATACCTGGTACATTTTGAAAGTCAAAGTGAGCGGTAGCAACATTCAGTGTTTTATCAATGATTCGCCGGTCATTAACATGAACGATACCAATTCGCCGTTTACGGTTGGGTATTTTGGGGTAAGTACATTTAAATGTTTCGCCGATTTCGAATATATCGATGTCAAGGAATGATATTCCATAAGGGACGCAGTTGAATCTGCGTCCCTTTCAACCATAAAGGGGGGATTCATGAATCAATGTCCAAATGGTCATCGCTTTCCTGACGTCTTATTGGAATGTCCGGTCTGTGCCAGAGATAATGAACTGAAAACCGTGTTTGCCGGTTCCGCCGCCGCAGTTTTTCCAGTGCACTCGCCTGCTCCCCCCACCAAAACTTTTCTCTCTCCTAAACGCGATTCGGATATGGCCGAAACGGTCATTCTGGGAGCAAGTTCCTCCGCACCAAAAATCAATCTGGCGGGATGGCTCGTTTTGCTCGACATCAATGGCATACCGACCAACAGCTATGAACTGTTTAACCGCAAGATGACCATTGGTCGGGCCAAGACCAACGATATTGTGCTCTCGGATGATGCGGTATCCGGAATCCACTGCTCGATTGAAGTTCAGAATGGCAAATTCGTCATCAATGACAATGGGTCGTCCAACAAGACAATCGTTGACGGAATTCCAGTGGCGTCTTGCACTCTGGAAGAGCAGGCCACCATAGAATTGGGGAGATCCCATTTCAGGATCAAATATGGTTTTTAATCACTTCCCGCCATGCCGGTCATGATTACACTCAAACATTTCTCCCTCTTTGCCACGAAAGTGGATGTAATGACCTATGAAGACTTGCCGGCCGATATGTCGTTCGATGATTACCAGTTTAACATTCGTAATGAAGAGCCTAAGTTTTTTATCAACTGCAACCGGCAGTTTTTCATCAACAACCATAAATGCTTCTTTGCCGAGATCATGCCTGGGGACCTTGTCAACTTCGATAATGAATTCATTCTCGTTGCTGGAACAACAAATTTAACTGGCAATAACGTTTTTGTTGGAAAGATCCAGATCGCCGGGATTGATGACAAATTATTGATCTTCAAGCTTTCAAGAAAAAATGCCGGGAAGAACTATACAGATATCACTGAGATCATGATGCGCCTCCCGGAAGCAGGAAAAATCTTCGTCGATGTCAGCGCAACGCAATTCATGGACAGCTACGCCATCCAAAGCATGATGGCGTTGATCCAGCAAGCCGGGGATGCAAAACGGTCGTTGTTTTTTTACAAGCCCAGCCAGAAGTTCATCACCTACCTGAAGCTGGCGAATATCGAAAAAATGGTTCCATTAAGGTCATCGCCCAATCGGCACATCGATCAATTCATCGAAAAGCGTGCCTCAAGCGAACAACGCCATTCGGCCGCAACCCATTATTCCATTTCAGACAAACTCAACAGCTTTACCGTCCTGCCTGAAACCGTTCTCTCAGTCGGTCGTCTGAACACGAGTTATGGATTTTTACTTTCCGACAGTCAAATCTCGCGCGTCCATGTCCTCTTCATCAATACGGATGCCAGGCTCTATTTAATTGATTGTAATTCAACCAATTTTAGCTATATTAACGGAGTGAAAATCACTCCCTATTGCCTGAAACCGTTAAAGAATAATGATAAAGTAGCCTTTGGACAGAATTCGCATTTCACCATCAAACAATTATGCCCCTGACCGCTTTGGAAAGGCGATATGAGTGACAATCCGGAAAAGTTGGGCAAGTTCATTATTGGAGCCGAGTTAGGCAAAGGCGCCATGGGCATTGTCTATAAGGCTCTGGATCCGTTCATCAATCGCACGGTCGCGCTGAAAACCATTTCTAAGGACCTGCTGGGCGATCAGGGCCCAGGTACAAACCCGACAGATACAATCACCACGCGCTTCAAACGGGAAGCGCAAGCAGCCGGACTGCTAAATCATCCCAATATCGTATCGGTATACGAATATGGCGAAGATCAGGGCACTGCATTTATCGCCATGGAATTTGTTCAAGGTCGTTCTTTGAAAGATATTTTCGATCGAAACGAACGGTTCGAAATGAATACCATCATCAAGATCATGTCGCAGATATTGGGAGCACTCGCCTATTCCCACAAACACGGTATTGTTCATCGGGATATCAAGCCGGCAAATATCATCATGTTACCTGATGGACAGGTCAAGATAACTGATTTCGGTATCGCACATGTTGAATCATCGGATCTAACACAAATGGGAACGATGCTCGGGACACCCAATTACATGTCTCCAGAACAATTTACGGGGCAGATCGTGGATGGCCGGACCGACCTGTTTTGTGCAGGGATAATTTTCTATCAATTCGTAACCAGTGAAAATCCGTTTGATGGCCGAACAATGGCCACGATAATGCACAAAGTGTTAAGATTGGAACCGCTGGATCCAGTCAGCCTGAATTTTCAAGTGTCAACCGAGCTCAACCGGGTTATCAAGCAGGCGATCGCAAAAATACCTGAAGACCGGTTTCAAACCGCCGAAGCGTTCAGCCAGGCCATTACCGAGGCTTATGCGGCAAAGCCAACCGGCCCAAAGAATCAATCAATCGAATCAGTAGTGGACACTTTCAAAACCGTCATTTTATCCGAGCCGCTTACAAAAGGTGAAAGATCCGCGTCTGGCTTACCGGAATCACCTTTTAACCCTTTTAAAACGTTTTTCATCGCCCAGCCGGAATCGAAAATGGAAACACCCGCATCTCGAAGCGATGAATCCCCTTCCTCCAGGTCTTTGCCGGCAACGTCAAATGCCTTTCATAATTTTACATGGCTACCGTCGCGGTTAAAATGGGCTATCATTTGCGGAATATTAGCTGTACTGGCGACTGGACTGATTTTCAGTATCAATCGTTTCATGGGGCATAAAACCAATGCGATTTCCGGCAGTCATGATAACCACACCTCAGCTTCAGAATCGCCATCAATCACAGATCCAGTGGAAACTTCAGGAACTTTCATGAGGTATGAGAAAATCGTATCCATGCTGACTGCATTGGGACTGAATACAGAACCAGCCGATCTGTCCCTGTGGACGAACCAAAACCAGTTTCGCATTGGCGAGCGTATCCATTATTATTTCAGGGCTGACAAAGACTGCCATGTTGTCATTATCGGTTTGACCACAGACAAAAAAGTGGTTCAATTATTTCCCAATCGCTATCAGACCGAACCCCTGATTCATGGCGGCCGAACCTATGTGATTGTGGATGATAACGCTGAAACGGCATTGGAAGTCTCGGGACCCACTGGCCAGGAAGAGGTGATCGCCTTTATGTCGGATCAGCCATTTGAGCTGTTTCCAACCGATTTCAGCCATCAGCCATTTATCGAGCTTTCAAACAATAGTGATGGATTGAAAAATGTAAGTAGCCGCATTCATACAGCGCAACAATTGAATATTTCCCAGAAACGGATCCAATATCAAGTTATTGACAATTAGATCCGAATTGAGTCTGATACATTGTGTGCAATGACATTTTATTTGACAGGAGAAGCTTATGAAATACATGATAACTTTCGGAGCGCTGTTATTGCTGGTTCTGCCTTTTTGGGCATTTGGTCTTAGCTGTGACAATGCTGATTCAGAACTCGAAATCGCAATGTCTTCTTCAGTCCCATCGGAGCAAATCGATAAAATGATACAGTTGCTTCAACGCTGCCCGGATTATCCAAAGGGATTGAACAACCTGGGGGTGCTATTGGAGGAGCAGGGCAAATTAGAAGATGCCACCGAGCTTTATCGAAGAGCCATTCATACGGATCAGCGGTTTCCCTATCCCTATATCGGATTGGGAGACATTTATTTTCAGCAGAAGCAGTTCAGTCTGTCAGCAGCCATGTACAATGAAGTCCTGAATCTGTATCAATCCCCAGCTGTCCAAGCCAAATATTCGGGTTTGAAACTTGATATTCCTCGGATCAAAGAACGACTCGCGATTTGCCAGGCTAACATTCCGATAACCAGCAGGAGCCTAACGGTTATCAACTCAGATGTGATCGAATCTCAGCTGAAAGAGAAATCCACGGAACTCACTCGGGGAATTCAGTACAAACCCCAGACACGGCCAAAAATACCGGTATCGATTCATTTCGAATATAACAGTGTGGAAATATCCAAAACCTCTTTGGCACAAATGGATGAAATCGGCAAAGCCCTAAGTTCCGATTCACTCAAAAGTTGCATCATCTCCATCGAGGGCCACGCTGATGCCAAGGGCAGTGATGCATACAATCAGACCCTGTCTGATAAACGGTCAGATAGCATCAAACAGTTTCTTATCAAAAATTATGGAATCGATGTCAACCGGCTGAAAACCGTTGGTTATGGCAAAACCCGGCCGATTGATTCCAATGACTCCGATGCTGGCCGTGCAGCGAATCGACGGGTGGAGTTGGTGAATTTGGGTGTAATGTAGATTAAACTCGTTTTATCAAATTAAGAGTCGCCTCAATCCATGTAAGACTTAGGAAATGACTTGTTTTTTCCAGCCACCTGATCAAGGGAGCATAACCATGAAGACCGATTCCAGCAAAAGTGAATATTTTAAAAACAACTGGGAAAAACCGTTTGTCATTTTTACCCTCCTGCTGATCTTACCACATCACGCTTTTCCTTTGGATATCGAAAAAAAACAAAACGCCACAACCAACTCAAGTTTAAAATCAGATTCCGGACTGCCAGAAGTGGAACTTAGTATTAGTTCAATCCCGGATGGGGCAAGTATTTTCATTGACGGTGTGAAGACAGCAACCAGTCCGTTTAAATTCATTCTAAAACCGGGCATGGTATCAATTCGATTAGAAAAAAATGGCTATCAGATGAGTGAGCAAAAAATTAACCTTAGCAGAAATCAAAGGCTGCATTTAGAATTGCAACCTGAAGCAAAAAATAAGATTAAACCGGAAGCAGAGCAGAAAACAGTCACAACAGCGAAAGAACCCGTATTACGAACCAACAAGCCTAAAATTCCGCCAAAAATCATTCTTGCTGATAGCATCAATGAATCGACGGTTAATCAAAAACTTTTTGTACTTAAAGGGAAAACTGTCGGTGATTCCGGCATATCTGTACTTGAAATCAATGGCCAAAGGTCGTCGATTGATTCAACAGGCAGATTTCAGGCGACAGTTCAACTGAATGATGGAAAAAATGTGATTGAGATATCTGCTCTGGATAACGCCGGAAATAAAAGTGTCAAATCGATAGTTATTCATCGACAGGCAAGCCAGCCTTCACATGAAGAAAACATTACACCTGGCATTAAAGAGCTTACCAACTGGTACAAAACTCAGTATGCACTTATCATTGGAATCGATAAATACAAACGCAGCGATATCGACCAGTTGAAAAATGCGACCAATGATGCCAAATCCGTCGCTGAAATGATGAAGGCGCAAGGTTTTATTGTAACCGAGCTTTATAACAGTAATGCAACCCGACAGAACATTCTGAACGAATATTCTGTGATTCACGGCAAATCGAAAGAATCTGACAGTTTTCTGTTTTATTTTGCTGGTCATGGGCAAGGAATAACCATTAACAACCAGGAAAAACTTGGATATCTGATACCCTATGATGCTGATATATCTCTTAACGATATGAATTTGATTCAATATGACAACAGCGCCATCAATTTGAATCAGCTTGATTATTATGCAAAAAACATGAAAGCCAAACATGTAGCATTGCTGTTGGACAGTTGTTTTTCCGGACTGGCCATGAAACGGTCTGTTTCAACTGCCACCAAATCGGACCATATATACTATGAAGATTTGCTGTCCAGAAAAGCTATCAACATTTTGACTGCCGGAGACAATCAACCGGTCAGTGATGGAACAGAACACTCTCCATTTACCCAAGCCATTATCGACGGAATAGGAAAAAAAGGGCTGGATCTGCATGATCGTAATGGATATGCCACATTTAATCAACTTGCCATATATGTCAAAGAAAAAGTGGAAAAGGCAACCTCCCGGAGACAGCGACCCCAATTTGATAATTTAAGCAATGAAGACGGTGATTTTCTTTTCAGGATTCGATGAGCGATATTCTTAAAGATTGACCTTTTATATGCATATCAAGGTGAAAAATGAATTCTAAACAATGTGTTCTCATTTTCCTGTTTCTTGTATCAGCCGGATGCACCGCATCCATCAACGTCGAAAAAGGCAATGAATTTTATCAGTCAAAAAACTATATCAAAGCCGCAGAATTTTATCAGAGCGCAATTCTTGAAAACCCTGGCTCTTCATCCCAGAACGATATCAAAGAACGCCTGGAAAATACGAAAATCTTTATCTCTAACGATATACTTACACAACATGGGTATGCATCTTTGACCGATAAAGAAGACATTCAGCAAATTGACACCCGTATCGATAAAATCAAGGAGACGCAAAAATGGGATGACAGCCAGCACCGGATGAAATCGGAAATCGACAAGCTCAACGATCTCAAAGATAAAGTCGAAACGGAAAGAAAATCCAAAGCTGAAGAATACAATCGACTGATTCAAACTGTAAACAAGAATATCGCCGCATTTAAGCTGGATCTTGCCAAAAAAATTTACAACGAATCGCTGGAAATCGCCCCGCCGTCATCTCAAAACAACAATTATGTCGAACTGTTCAACAAACTGACCCGCGCCTTGAACGAATACAACAATTATTTATCTACATCCTATATCGATAAAGTCGTTTCGAGTTTGCACACTTACAAAGATCTTTCGCCTCTTCCCGTTGATTTTAACCAGGTTCCGAACAAAGAGGCTCTGGTAGCCTTACTCGATAGCGAAATCAATCGACTGATTTCGGACAACAAGTGGATGAAAGCCTGGCAGAAAGCATCACTCGTCAATTTGCCGGAAATGCAAGAACAAATTGCCACAATCAAAGTCAATGGGTCGAATTATTACCAGAAAAAAGCCCAGACCGCATATAATGGCAGCAATTTCAGTCTGTCGTATCTGTACGCGGTACTGTCTTCGATTCTGGATGAAACCAATTTCAACAACTCTTTAATCTTAAGAGATTCGCAGGATTATATCGAAAAAAATATTCATCGAAACATCGCCATATCGACTTTTGAATCCCCATCAACGGACATCGATGTCGGCAGGCAATTCTCAGATTCTCTCATCAGTCAACTTTATAAAACGCTGCCATATGGCATCAGCATTCTTGAGCGCGAAAAAATCGATATCGCCATCAAGGAACAGCAGAAGGGAGCCCCTGCCCCCAATAACATTTTGGGGGCAGACTTGATTATCACGGGAACGGTTTCTCTTTTCAAGGTGGAATCGACTATCGATAAACGCAATTCAACCGCCAAGGTCACCGTAGGAGAAGATGTCGCCGAAAATCCGGAATATGCGCAAATGGTCAAAACTTACGGCCCTCATACAAAAAACTGGCCGAACGTTCCTCCCAAAGTCATCAAAACCCCCAGATATCAAATTGTGACCTACACCAAAGGCACCGGGAAAATACAGGGTTTCTCGAAGGCCGCAGTCAGGGTTTTCGACACTCAGAAAGGTACCATCGAATTTATCCGGGAGTTTAACGCCAATGTCGAATACAACAGCGATTTTCAGGATGAAGTAAAAGACGCCGGCATCGACTCCATTCCCATGAAACTGCCTTCCGAAACGGAAGCCAAAGAAAATCTCCGTAACGATCTGGTCAAACAAATCGCTTCGATCGTCAACAAATTGTTTGAAAATCAGGAAACCCAATTTTTCAATCTGGCCAATCTTTACATCGAGCGCCAGGAGATCACGCGAAGTTATACACCGTTAGCGCAAGGCTATTTGTACTGCACAAAAGAAAATCTGTTCAAAACCAAGCCCGTTTGCGGAAAGATCGATGAGTTGATCAGGCAGGTGATTGAATAATTTTATCCATAATTCCATCGAAAACATGGAGCGATCCGAACTGATGGAAACATGAATTGGAAATCATTTATCTGAAAAACTAAAGCGTTATCTTCGCCTAAATTGTCATATATAAAACGTTCAAAACGCGAATTAAATTGACCAGACTTATATTCCAATTGCCTGATATAATACATTTAATACAAAAGCTGTTGGCTACCATATCACCAAATATGGGGTTTCCGTTCAGGCACTATATACGTTGGAACAGGGAGTCGTCTGGTTGACCAGATTATCTATGATCCAAATGAGACGGGTTATAACAAGTAAATCTGGCACGAAAGAGTTTTTTAAATCGCGCCGGAATGGTGGTGGTATTTCTGCCCTTACAAACATTAACGAGGAGGCAAATCATGCGCAAATATTTTTTTATATGTTTTACTGCCCTACTGTTATTTTTCAGCGTGAATGCATATGCAACAGACACCTATAACACAGCAAATAGCTATCTTAGTATAGATGCAGTTATTATCAACGGTATAAAATACAACAATGTTGTGTTACAGCTTTTAAGTGCCAATCTCATCAGTATGGGATCTTATGCGCCAGTGACTGTGAGTGCCACATGTTCAGACTCAAATTTCACTAATGCTATATTCAACGCCATCACTGCTGGCATGACAAAGAGTCAGGTTACTCAAACAATTGGTTGCAACAATGATCCTGCCCTAACTGTAACCTATGGTAATATCATGGTGACGAACTCATGGATGACTATAACACCAAGCCCTAAACTTATTCAGGTGTTTTTTGATGGAACGGATAACATTGTAACTCCTAATGATGGGTCATTTAAGACAAAAGTTGGATTTTAACGGCGTCGGTATGTAAAAAGAAATAACCCGGCGCGTGGATTGGGAATTAAGGAATCCCGGCATCGATGATACTATATCAGGTTTCTAATGGTCAGTGAAGACGGTGCTTGTCGGGGGGATTCATAACTCCCCGACAAGTATCCTTCCGACTCCTGACCGAAAATGGATTTAATCGTCTCCCAACTGACAAATCACACTATAGTACAGGTAAACAATATATCCCATTCTAAGGTGGGAGAGATTTCATACGAACCAGTTTTCTTTATAAAGGAGAAGGACAAATCATTTTTGTTAAAACTGAAAGTAAACGGGCGGCTAATCCACGCCCATAGGACGTGGCTTTGAAGGGCACCCCATAGGGGTGCTGCAAGCGTGCCCTCTAAGAAGGCACGCCAAGTTGCCCCCAGATACACTTATCAATTACTTTTTTTCGCGTTCTTTACGCTCTTGATAAATAACGTACTTACGTATCATCTCTTCGTCGAGCCCAACGGTATCTACACAATAGCCATCTGCCCAGAAGTGATTGCCCCAATAGGGGCGCTCTTTTAAGTATGGAAACTTTTTGAATACCCGTATCGCTGTTCGTCCTTTTACTATTCCCATGAACTCCGATATGGAAACCTTTGGAGGTATTTTCACTAGCAAATGGATGTGATCAGGTTGAACGTTCACTTGCACAATGTGGCAACCCAACCTGCCACTGAATACCTGTATGCAGTTGAATACTTCCTCTGCTACAATCCCTTTGAGAACACGGTACCGAAACTTCGGAACCCACACGATGCGATATTGACAGTGCCATAATACATGGGATAATTTCATAAATCTGCTCATCTGCTGCTCCTTTCTCCTTGAATTGTGGGGACAACTCAAGGAAGGGGTTTAGCGCAGATGGGCATCTTACAGGCAAAGCCAATTACCTCTGACTCCGCCCAGAGGACGGGGTTTTTCAAGACAAAATAAATTTGGTGGAGTGAGTCATCTACAAGTTGATCAGATAATTTATAACCCAAATGAGCCGGGCTATAATAGATAGAGCAGATGAACAAATTTTATCGTCAGAACGAACATGACAAAAACAGGCACAACGAAAAATGGGGATTGGTTGTTCAATATTCGAACCTTCCGTCATAACCTTTTGATATACCAACCAGATACACCAAGGAACTTCATTAAATCAACTTATTATACAAGGAATAAACATCAGATGAAAAAAGCCAAAAGAATTACGATTCATGTAGCAATTTGTTTTTTTGTCACATTATTAATTTTCTTTTCACATTCTAAGAGATCAGAAGCAGGAACTTGTAATGCTGAGCCCACTGATATGTCAGTGTCTTACGGTCAATCCATAACTTGTGACATAAATTCCGGTTCGGATACTGACACATACCGTTTTTCAGGAAAAGCCAAAGATCGGGTTATTATTGAAGCAGATTGGGTTAGCGGCGACAATTTTGTGCCTGATATTGAATTGATTGCACCTGATGGAAGCCGTGTCACTTCAACATATTATCCTTACGTAATTGAAACAAATTTATCACAGACAGGTACATATACTGTAATTGTAAGTGCTCATGACACAAGATATATTGGAAAATATAATTTTATGGTTTCATGTACCGGTGGAACTTGTTTGCCGTCTTCTCCACCACCAGTAGATCTCGGGTGTAATATTTCATGCAGTTCAGAACCAACGGATATGTTCCTTAATTATGGTACACGTGTTTTATGCGACATAGGGGTACCCTCGGACGTTGATATTTATCGTTTTACAGGAAGAGCCAAAGATCGGGTTATTATTGAAGCAGATTGGGTTAGCGGCGACAATTTTGTGCCTGATATTGAATTAATTGCACCTGATGGAAGCCGTGTCACTTCCACATATTATCCTTACGTAATTGAAACAAATTTATCACAGACAGGTACATATACTGTAATTGTAAGTGCTCATGACACAAGATATATTGGAAAATATAATCTCACAATTAAATGTGCTGGCGGAAGTTGTTTACCTACGGGAAATACACCATGTTCAGGGCCGACACTTTCTTCTGATATGAAAATGCATATACCAGTCCTGAATATTCTGACACAATCCGGCTGGGTTCCAATTTGGGCTGATTTTGAATACCTACCCGATCAAAATGGCAATATTCTGTTTAAAACTGTAAACTATGGATTGATTAAGTAAACCTTCAATCTCATGCGCGGCATAAACACTGGCCAATACTTTAACGATCCACATCCCTGCCGTCCTATTCCCGGATGGAAAAACTCATATTTGGGTGGATTTGTCATATATTTCGGATCGTTCCATCAACGGGAATTACTACTGGGTTGTTTCTAATCAGTAAAAAGGCCCGTGCGGGTTCACCGGCGTGTGATCGAAGACATTCTACCAATTGAGCCCAGGGTAACCGAACATATCGTCAACGGCTACTGGTGCTCAAAGTGCAAGAAGATCGTAACGGCCAAAGTAACCGAAGCGTTGCCCAATGCCAGCATTGGACTGAGACTGGTAGTGTTTACCGCCTGTTTGCATTACCTGGTCGGCGTGAGCGTTGATAATCTGGTCTCATTGCTCTCAATGCTATCCAATGGCGTTACACACTGGTTGTGGTGTATTACCACCAAAAGCATCTGCCTACCCATCCGTCTTGGTGAGATGATCGCTGGGCAGTATGAGGATTAGGACGCAAAAAGACTGATCAAACGCCTTAACCGGCACAGAAATGAGCTGTTCACTTTTCTGGAACAAACCCTTACAACAACCACGCAGAACAGCAAATGAGAAAAGTCGTGCTATGCAGAAAGGTCAGTCAACAGAATCGGTCCGAGTCCGGAGCTGTCACCCAAGCCGTTCTGATGACCCTTTTTCGGACTGCCGAACTTCAAAACCCAAACCCGGTTGAGGCTGTTCTTGCGGCAGCAAAATCGACCATAGAAATGCGAAAACCCAACATGCCAGAATTTAAGCTGGCAGTATAATTTTTCAAAGAACTAAAGGAAGTTCCCATGCGCAGATTCCATTCCTATGGCCCTGTAAATGTTCACAGCCACTTTTCCGTGCCCCGCACGGATCTGGTAGACCAGTGTCTGAATTCGCTGATTGGAGGTGACAACGAAGGCGGCCGTTATTTTACCATCTGGGCGCCTCGGCAGACCGGCAAGACCTGGCTGATGCAAGAGGTTCGGGGGCGGATTCAGTTGATGTATCCGGAACAGTTTGTTGTCGGTATGATGTCGATGCAGGGACTGTCCTTTATTACAGATGAGCCGGTTATCGAATTTCTTAAAAAAATCCCAAAGCTGTTTTTAGATACTTTTTCGATGGATATTGAGCCTCCAGAAACATTTGAGGAATGGACATATCTTTTTCATCGAACAAAAGGGGTATTTCAAAAACCGCTGATCCTGTTTATCGATGAATTCGACAGCCTGCCCGCTGTGGTTAGTGATCGGCTCGTATCGCTGTTTCGGGATATGTATTTAAACCGAAGCCAATATTGTGTTCACAGCCTTGCCCTGATCGGCGTCCGTGCCGTTTTAGGTCTGGACAGCGAAAGGGGATCGCCATTCAACATTCAGAGAAGCCTCCATGTTCCCAATTTCACCTTGGATGAAGTCACGGACTTGTTTGATCAGTATCAGCAGGAAAGCGCTCAGCTCGTTGAACCGGAGGTTATCGAGAGTGTGTATGAATCCACAAATGGTCAGCCGGGCCTAGTGGGGTGGTTCGGAGAGCTGTTGACCGAAAAGTACAATCCGGGTCCTAATGTTTCCATTGATGTCTCAGCATGGAGCACAGTTTTACGCAAGGCATTGTTTGTGGAATGGAACAATACCGTATTGAATCTGGTTAAAAAGGCCCGATCGGGATATGTACCCCATGTACTGAAACTGTTTTCCAGCTCGGATGTGCCTTTTTCTCTGGATGCTGACTGGTGTGGGTATCTGTATCTTAATGGCGTCATCATGCCGGAAACATCCGTTGATAAAGATAGCAACCCGGTTGAAGTCTGCCGCTTTTCCTGCCCGTTTATCCAGAAGCGCCTTTATAATGCGCTGACCGATGACCTGATCGGAGACCGCCTACCGATGCTGGCAATTGAGCCATTGGATGATCTGGCGGATGTGTTTGAGGCAGAAACCCTGAATCTGCCGTCTCTTCTCAACCGGTACAAGGCGTATCTGGTTCGAATGAAGGCCAAGGGACTGAATCCCTTCAAGGATCAACCAAGAAGAACCGATCTGCATTACACCGAAGCAGTTGGGCATTTTCATCTTTATGCCTGGCTTCAGGCCGCCATTGGCAGACGATGCGTGACCAGCCCTGAGTTTCCTACCGGCAACGGCAAGGTGGATATTCATATCCGATGCAATGGAAAGAAAGGCATCATCGAAGTCAAAAGCTTTGTGGATATGTCAGAAACCAGAAAAGGCACAGAACAGGCGGCTGCCTACGCTCGCAGCATGGATCTCACAGCGGTCACGCTGGCTTTATTCGTTCCGGTGGAGGATGAAACAGTTCTTACCAAACTGTCCGGAGAAAACCAAAACAACGGCGTAACCGTAACGGTTGTGGCCATCGGGTGGACATAAGAACAGGTCATCGATAAAGGTTCCGTATGCGCAGAAATCGCTCGTTTTTATTGAGACTGTTGGTTATCGTGAATCTGTTTTTTTGGGTTCAATGCCTTCCATCCCATGCGACTTCCTCAGAGAAGCGGGTAGCCCTGGTGATTGGCAACAGCGCCTATCAGAACACGCCGGCCCTGCCCAATCCCCGGAGCGATGCCATGGAAATCGGGAAAGTGTTAAAACGGCTGGGTTTTGATGTGGATGTTCAGGTGGACTTGACAAAGCAGCAAATGGACAAGGCATTAAGACAGTTTGGAGACCGGCTGGAAGGGGCGCAGGTGGCTGTGTTCTATTATGCGGGGCATGGCATACAGGTAGCCGGAACCAATTATCTGATCCCTATCGATGCCTCGCTCCGAAAAGAGAAGGATCTGTATTTTGAAGTGTCAGAACTCAGTCTGGTTTTGCAACAGATGGAAGGCGCCCAGAGGGTAAATCTGGTCTTTCTGGATGCGTGCCGGGATAACCCGATGTCCAAAAAACTGGCCGAGGGAATGGGTTCCGGGCGATCCACTCAGATTGGCAGAGGGCTTGCGCCTATGAAGGCCAGTGACGGAACCTTGATATCTTATGCCACAAAAGATGGCGAAGTGGCTTCTGACGGAAAAGGCAAACACAGCCCCTATTCACAGGCAATATTGAATCATATCGAGGCACCGATGGAAATTTCCCAGATGCTTCGAAAAGTTCGCGAAGATGTCAAAAAATTAACAGATAACAGACAAACCCCCTGGGAATATGGCTCATTAACGGGCGATTTTTATTTTACGGGTCCGGTCAAAGTTGAGATTTCTCAGGAACAACCAAAATCCGATTCCAGATCGAAACTTGAGGCGCTTTACTGGCAGTCCATCATGAACGATACGGACCCGGCTGTTTTTGAATCCTATCTTAAAAAATATCCGGATGGTGAGTTTTCAGATTTGGCCAAAATCAAGATCAGCAATCTGAAAAAAGGCCAGAAAAATGAGGTATTGCGATCTTCAGATCAACCCGTTCAGCCTGATTTGAAAAAAGAAGCATTTGGGCACCTGAAACTGACCAGTGATCCGCCAGGGGCATCAGTTCTGTTGGATGGCACCCCGTTGGGAAATACGGATATGGATGCATCCAACATTGAACCGGGAAAGCGAAAAATCGAGGTACAGAAAGATTGCTTCAAATTAAAAACAGCTGAAGTACTGATTAAGGCCGGTCAGCAGGTCAATATGAATTTGAAGCTGGAACCCACATGCGGTGGCATAAGCACAACCAGTGATCCGGCTGGCGCGGATATATTGATTGATACCAAACCTGTCGGAATCACCCCGGCCGAAATAACGGATATTTCGGAGGGGAAGCATCAGATAACCATCCGGAAGGAAGGCTTCCAGAATTGGCAGGACGGGATGATTGTCAAATCCGGAAAAACCATTGCGATCAAAAGCGGGAAACTGAAACCCATGGCAGTTAATCAAAAAACGACTGCTGATGCAGCCGTTCTGCCGGCGACACCCCAACCGGAGTATCGACTGACGGTTGATTCAAATCCCGCGGATGCAAAAATCAAGCTGTTGAACGCCCCCACCAAATACAAAAAGGGCGTGATGTTAAAGCCGGGGGCCTATCCGGTGGAGATATCCAGAGATGGCTATGAACCATTCAGCGCCGTTGCCGAAATCAAAGATGCTGATGTCATATTACCGGTTACCCTGAATGAAATGGCGTGGGGCAGCATTCGGATAACAAGCGATCCTTCCGGCGCTTCGGTACTGATGGATGGCAAAAAGATCGGCATTACGCCACTTGATTTGGCTGACATCGGCCCTGGCCAGAAGAAAATCACAGCGGAAAAAAATGGCTATAAGCATGTCACGCAGACGGCGTCGGTTAAAAGCGGTCAGCAGACTCAACTAGATGTTCGGCTGGAAGCTATGACCTGTATAATCAAGATTACCAGCGATCCGTCAGGCGCAGAAGTGTCTGTGGATGATACCAAATTGGGAACCACACCGGTTGAGCTGAAAAATATATCAGCAGGAAGCCGCAGGATTGTCGTCAAGAAGGATGGATATCTGGATTTCACCCAGATGATTACAGCGGAACCTCAAAAACCCTCCCAGGTTCATGCCGTATTGATTCGAAACACAAAATCGGCCTCGCCCCAGCCAGCCCAATCTATTTCCTGTGCGGTTCATATAACCAGCGATCCATCAGGCGCAGAAGTGTATGTTGATGATACCAAATCGGGAACCACACCAGTTGAAATAAAGAATGTATCAGCAGGAAGCCACAGGATTCTCGTCAAGAAGGACGGATATGTGGTTTTTGGCCAGATGATCACAGCGGAACCTCAAAATCCGTCGCAGATTCATGCCAGATTGATTCAAAGCAGCCAAACAAAACCGAACAATCCTGTTAACATAGCTAATGAAAAAATTGTCGTTTTGACCGCCAAGCCTACTGCTCAGCAAAGCGGGAAAATTCATATCGAAGCCAAGGTGATATGCCCGCAAGGTGTCACACCACTAAGAGCGGAGTGCCACTTCATCAGATACAGAGGTTTGGGAAATAGTTTTTCGACTCCGGTTAAATTTGATCGAGAGAGTGGTTTAGCAAGTTTTTATGTTCACGGATCAAGAAGTAGTGATAATGCAAGTAGTGTCAAGCTAGTTTTCAGGTTGGTTGCTGATGATGGTGCTAAGAGTGATGCAGTAGAAACACCAGAGTTCTCATACTGAAAGAAAGCAACCGCAGAGGTATCACGATTTAATAGTGTCAGCCGTACTTTTGAGGGATATGCCGTCGTTTGGACTATTAGAGGCTGGCAATCCGACCATCTACTGAAAAGATTAAACCATTCAAAAGGTGAACTCCGCCTGAAGCGAACCAATGGGTAATTTGAAACATTTTATGATGAATCGAGGATATGGAAGTCACTGTCGGGATACCCGGATTCTTATGATCTGCCAGTAGTGATAGGGCTTTCCGTATTCAATTTTTCATCTGAAAGGAAAGTTAACCATACTGAGGTAGAGGTCCGTTTCACTGATTTAAAGATCGCCTTGAGTTGACAACGATTTGCTGTCGGACATAAACGCTTCATCAGAACAAGCAACTGTTCCGGTTACGAGGAGAAATAGAAAATGCCACATTTTAGAGTTTCGTTCGTGTCTGCGCTGGTATTGGTTTCTTTGCTATTCGTCGGATGTGCTACTCCTACTCGACCAACAGCGGCTATTCCTCTACCGCAGGATATGATGATCGTCGCACCAGAGCCAACATTGCCACCAGAGATTAAGGCATTTTCAGGGAAATGGTTTGGCGTGTGGGAAGGGGTTTTAAAACATATTTTGATTGTCGAACAGATAAATCCTCCCTATGCGACAGCAATTTACGCTTACGGCGATGCACCGTCCTGGAATATCACCAATCCAAACTTCGTTAGGCTTCAGGCGCAAATTGAACCAAGGGTACTGAAGATGTCCTTCATAGGAAGACCTGCAACGGTTACCTACCGTCTGCAATCCGACGGCACTCTTGATGGCACTTACGAATGGAGTGGCAGGATATCCCGTATAAAAATGAAACGGGATGATGGAGAAGAAACTGTACGATATAATGTGGATGAGGACGCTGGATCTTTGGAGTAATTGGATACACAAGATATGAGCAGCATTCCGGAAAAATTGGGCAAGTTCATCATTGAAGCCGAGTTGGGCAAAGGCGCCATGGGCGTTGTTTACAAGGCTCTGGATCCGTTCATCAATCGCACGGTTGCGCTGAAGACCATTTCCAAGGATCTGCTGGGCGATCAAGAACCAGGCTCAAGCCAGACTGATACAATCATCACACGCTTCAAACGGGAAGCGCAGGCCGCCGGCCAGCTAAGTCACCCCAATATCGTATCGGTATACGAATATGGTGAAGACCAGGACACGGCATTTATCGCCATGGAATTTGTTCAAGGTCATTCCCTGAAAGAAATTTTCGACCGGAACGAACGGTTCGATATGAATGCCATTATCAAGATCATGTCGCAGATATTGAGAGCGCTTGTCTATTCCCACAATCACGGCATTGTTCATCGGGATATCAAGCCGGCAAATGTCATTATGATGCCTGACGGGCAGATCAAGATTGCGGATTTCGGTATCGCGCACGTGAAATCATCGGATCTGACGCAAACGGGAACGATGATCGGGACGCCCAATTACATGTCTCCTGAACAATTCATGGGGCAGATTGTCGATGGCCGGTCCGACCTGTTTTCTGCAGGAATAATCTTCTATCAATTCGTAACCGGTGAAAACCCGTTTGATGGTCGCACAATGGCTACGGTAATGCACAAGGTATTAAGCCTGGAACCGCTGGATCCATACAAACTGAACTTTCAAGTGTCAACGGAACTCAACCTGGTTATCAAGCAGGCGCTCGCCAAAAGGCCTGAAGATCGGTTTCAAACCGCCGAAGCATTCTGCCAGGCCATTATCGAGGCTTATGCGGCAAAGCCAACCGGCCAAAATATCCCATCACCCGAATCAATGGACGGCTCTTCCAAAACCATCATATTACCCGAGCCGAGTACTGAAAAAAATGAAAGTTCCTTATCTGGCCTGCAGGAACCATATAACCCTTATAAAACGTTTTTCGTCACCCCGCCGGAATCGGATTTGGAAACATCCGTTTCTCAAACCGGTGGGATCCTTTCCTCCAAGCCTTTGCCGACAAAATCAGATGCCGTTGATAAATTTTCAGGGTTCACGTCGCGGTTAAAATGGGCTATCATATGCGGAATAATAGCCGTGCTGTTGACTGTACTGATGTTTAGTATCGATCGTTTCACGGGGCATAAGAACAACGCGATTCCGGACATCCACGACAGCCAAACTACAGCTCCAAAACCGCCAGCAACTCCAGAATCATCCGAAGTTAAAACTGAAGAATTTAAGGATGAAACCGGTATGGCCACAAAAACCTTTACCGTGCCACCACCAGTTGCCATAAAAATCGAGGAAATGAAAAGCAGCGCACACATAAGCGCTCCTTTTTCAGAACCTGCATCGAAAAAGCTAAATGAAAAAAAGGCGCCTGAAAAGGAGAGCATGATGGGGGGGACAGAACCATCATCATCTCCCCAGCAAACAGACGTCCTCGATACTCAAGGGGAATTCAAGGAAAAAAGTGGCACTGCCCGGAAAGACACTTCAGCAACCACTGCTGCAAAACCGAAACAACATTCCTGTAGGGACATTTATTTGAAAATTTCACTGGGAGAGAAACTCTCGGCGGAAGAACAACGGATTATTAACAATTGTAGGTGATTTACTTCAACAAGGAGGTAGGTATGGTAAAGAAGCACATCCGTTTTTTCGCATTGGCCGCCGCACTGCTCCTGTCGTTTTCCTGTGCCACAGCCCCACCGCCGGTACAAGAAACGCCCCAGCGGATACAAAAAATAGATCGGGTACTGGGGTTTGAAGAGGGGATTATCTATCTTGCCCGGGATATCAACAGCCAGTTCATCGGCAGTCATCATAAACTTTTACTGGATACCTTCCTGGATGCCAATTCGGGCCAGGCCTTGACCATCAACAAAGCAGTTGAAAAATTATTGACTGTTAACTTGACCGAGCGCTTTGACGTTATTCAGATGGACACCACATTGGAAAACGACCATATTGATTATGCCCTGAGCGGTATTCTCCAGTATGACGATAGTCCCAGAACTTCCACTCAAAAGGCATACCATTTTTTTGTGGCAGTCTATGAGATGAATTCCGGGGTAATACGGGCCACATCCGATGCCTTGATCGAAATTCCGGAATATAAGCCTACATCCACCTACGAGGACAGTCCGATATTTTTGAGAGACGGAAAGCTGGATGAATTGACAGCCTCGGTAAAACGTAACCCGGGTGAACGGATGAGCCAAAGCTATCTGTCTTATCTTGGAACTAAAAAACTTTTGGTTGCCGCCGAACAAGCTTATGAGAAAGGAGATAACCAGAAAGCCTTAAAATATTACACCGAAGCTGAAAAACGCCCGGATGGTAAAAACATGACCGTTTATTCGGGACTCTACAATACAGCCCGACTGTTGAATCAGTCGAATGAAGCGGAACAATATTTCGGCCAATTGATAAGCACCAGCATCGATGAAAAAAAACGTATCGAAATCAAAATTCTGTTCAAAGTCAACTCCGCTTATTTTATCGACATCGGGGACATGCCCAAACATTACAGTATGTGGCTCCGCCAAATTGCCACACAATTTCAGAACAGGAGCGAATGCGTAAATATTGTCGGACACAGCAGCCGAACCGGAAAAGAGGAATACAATAAAACGTTATCCAAGAAACGCGCGCAGTTGGTTCAGCAGGTGCTTGCAGTGAAATATCCTCAAATCAAGAAAAAAACGGAAATTATCGGCATGGGGTATGCGGAAAATATCGTCGGAAGCGGAACAGACGATGCACGGGATGCAATCGATAGAAGAGTGGAGTTTCGTTTGATGGAATGCACCAAATAAATGTCAAGCTCAGCCCCCGGCACCGCCGGGGGTTTACCCTTTATGAACTACTGCGAGCTCTCTGTTTCAAATCCTCGCAGATCCACCCGCCGCCAAGAACCTCATTGTCTTCCCGGTAAAAAACAGCCCCCTGCCCCGGCGTGACCGACGGCTGGAGAACGTCAAATACAACGGTCACCCCATCCGTCGTTTGAATTAATGTTGAACAAACCGCTTCAGAACGATACCTGACCCGAGTATATACCCTTGCGGGAAACGCCGGCGGTCCGGTAATCCAGTTAATATCGCTCACCCCACAGGATGAAACCAGCAGATCGGATTTAAATCCCACCACCAGCATATTGGCCTTTGGGTCCAGCCGGACCACATAATAGGGCTGTGCAGCCGGACAGTTGATACCGCGGCGCTGGCCAATGGTGAACAGATGCAGGCCCGGATGCTCGCCGATGATTTTTCCAGCGACCGTCGCAATAGGCCCGGAAGATGAAACGAATCCTTCCTGATTCGCCAGGAATTCGCCGTATGTTCGGCCCTTGATAAAGCAGATATCCTGGCTTTCACCGTGGTGAACCGGCTCAAGCTCCAGGTCTTTGGCCAGTTGAACAACCTGGGATTTGGTCATGCCGCCCAGGGGAAAACAGGCATGGGCCAGTTGCGTCTGCGTCATTCGGGTCAGAAAATAGGACTGGTCCTTCATCGGATCGATGCCCTTGAACAGGCGCCAGGTTCCATTCGCATCCGAAGCAATCCGGGCATAATGACCGGTTGCCAGATGGGATGCGCCCAGGCTCAGCGCAAAATCCAGAACGGTTCCGAACTTGATCAGGGGGTTACAGACCATGCAGGGATTGGGCGTGAGCCCCGACAAGTATGTCTGAACAAAATAGCTGACAACGGTTTCCCGGAACGGTTGAACCGCGTCCATCAGGCAAACGTCAATGCCAAGCCGGGAAGAGAGCTGTTCCGCCAGTTTCCGGGGGGAAGAAGTATCAGGGCTTTCAAAACCGGTAATGAAATGAATCCCGACCACCGGATGCCCCTGCTGAATCAGGAGCTTTGCGGCGAT
>CAIVVZ010000059.1 GCA_903909505.1 uncultured Desulfobacteraceae bacterium | reverse complement strand
GTTTCTGGTGGAATCCGTTGTTCTGTGTCTGGTCGGCGGAGGGATAGGCATTCTGATGGGCCATGGCGGATCACTGCTGGTCCAGTTATTTCTTCACTGGCCTATCCAAAATTCACCCGGGGCGATTGCCGCGGCGGTTATGGTTTCTGCCGGCGTGGGTATCATCTTTGGATATTATCCGGCGTGGCGGGCTTCGCGCCTGGATCCGATCGAGGCTTTGCGCTATGAGTGATGAATTTGAAAAATGCGCTGTCAGGATAAGGAGTGTCCGTATGGCGGGTAAGGTTCATGCCGGATTGTCCATACCGGTTCATGTATGTCTTTTTTTGATGTTTTGTCTCATGACAGTGGCCGGCTGCGCAGTCGGTCCCGACTATCAGCCCCTGCAAACCCCTGTTCCGGATACCTGGGCCAGTCCGGTTCCGGAGGCTGTCCCCCAACCGGGTTTGGACATGGCACGCTGGTGGGCCGCGTTTGATGATCCGGTACTCGTCTCTCTGGTGGAAAGAGCCTTTGCGTCGAATCTGGACCTGAAGCTGGCGGAATCCCGCATTCGGCAGGCCAGGGCCGCCAGAGGGGTCTCGGTTGCCGGATTGGGGCCGGCGGTCAATGCCGGGAGTTTTTTCCAGCGCAGTTACTCATCGCAGGGGGGAGCATCCGAAGGGGTGACCTCCAACCTGTATCAGGTCGGCTTTGACGCGGCCTGGGAACTGGATATTTTCGGTGGTGTCCGGCGCGGCGTGGAAGCTGCGGACGCCGACCTTCTGGTGGCAGTGGAAGGGCGAAATGGCGTTCGGGTGACGCTGGCGGCCGAAACCGCGATCAATTATATCAACCTTCGCGGTTTTCAGCAGCAGATCCTCATTGCTCAAAATAATCTTTTGGCCCAGCAGCACAACGCCGAGTTGACACGCAAAAAATATCTGGCGGGCCTGACCGGTGCGCTGGATACTGTCAACGCCGATGCCCAGGCAGCCAATACCGCCGCACAGATTCCGGTGCTGGAGTCATCGGCCCAGCAAGCCATTTACAGCCTCAGTATTCTCGTTGCCCGGGAGCCTGGAGCCTTGGTGTCCGAATTGACAGCCTCGTCCCCCATTCCGGCGGCTCCGCCGTCTGTTCCCGCAGGCGTTCCTTCAGAGCTTCTCCGGCGGCGTCCGGACATTCGTAGCGCCGAAGCCGGGATTCACGCGGCAACGGCCCGCATCGGCGTGGCCACGGCGGATCTTTTCCCAAAATTCATCCTGTCCGGTTCGGCGGGGTTTCAGAATAATGATATCAATTCCTGGATGAATTGGACAAATCGTTTCTGGTCCTTTGGTCCTTCGGTCAACTGGCAAATATTCAACACCGGAAAAACCCTGTCCAATATCGAGCTGACTCAGGCATTACAGGAACAATCATTGCTCTCCTATCGGCAAACCGTCCTGACGGCGTTGCAGGATGTTGATAACGCACTGATCGCATCCGCCAAGGAGCGCGATCACTACCAGGCGCTTTCAACTGCCGTGGCTGCCAACCGGAAGGCGGTATATCTGGCAACCGAGCTCTATACGCATGGGCAGACGGATTTTTTGAACGTGCTCCTGGCCCAGCGATCCCTGTATGCCTCGGAAGATGCCTTGGTCCAAAGCACACGCACCGTATCCACCAACCTGGTCGCCCTCTATAAGGCTTTGGGCGGCGGATGGGAAACGCTGCCCCCGGCGCCAAGTGAAACGCCGGCAGGATCGTTTTCAATGGACGAATAAAGACGGTCAGTCCCCCAGGCGGACGATCACCCTGCCGTGCTGCCCTCCGGATAACATCCGTTCAATGGCGTGTTCCAGGCCTTCAAGGGGGATTTCCGTATGGAGACTATCGAGATGGCTGATTTTCCATTCCCCGGCAATTTTTCGCCAGATTTTCTGTCTGATGGGCATGGGGGTGCTGGCCGAATCGATGCCATACAGGGTAATTCCCCTTAAAATAAAGGGATAAACAGTGGCGGCAAAAGTAGGAGAAGCCACGTTCCCGCAGCAGGTGACCGCTGCCCGCTGAAACGTCGACTTGAGCGCCGATGCCAGAATATTCCCCCCAACGGTATCCACGACCCCGGCCCACCTGGCCTTCAGCAGCGGCCTTTTAGAATCATCTACGATGTCAGCTCTTGAAATCACTGCTTTGGCGCCTATGTTTCGCAAAAAGTCATTCTGATCCGTTTTTCCCGTGGCCGCGGTTACCGAATAGCCGATTTTTGATAGAATGGAAACGGCCAGGCTTCCGACGCCGCCGGTTGCGCCGGTAACCAGGATATCTCCGGAATCGGGGGTCAGGCCGTGTTCAACGATTTTTTGAACCGACAGGGATGCCGTAAAACCGGCGGTGCCATAGATCATGCTTTCCTTGAGGGAAAGATTCTCCGGCAGCTTTACGACCCAGTCCGCGGGAACCCGAACATATTGTCCGAATCCGCCGGAAGTATTCATGCCCAGATCATATCCGGTTACCAGAACCGGTTCACCTGGCAGGAACGCGGGGTGGGAGCTTTCCGCCACGATGCCCGCGGCATCAATGCCGGGGGTGTGGGGATAGGTCCGGGTAACTCCCCTGTTGCCGGTTGCGGAAAGGGCGTCCTTGTAATTCAGGGAAGAGTACACGACCTGAATCAGCACATCGCCTGCCGGAAGATCCCGGATGAATTTTTCGGCTATCCGCCGTTCATGATCGGTTTCGGAAGCCGAGTGAACAATCATGGTTCTAAAGGTTTCGGGAATCATGGTCGTCTCGCTTAATGATGCCGTCGGTTACTGGGGATACATGCCGTGATGGTAAATATAATCGAAATAATACAGATAATATTCATCCGACTCCGTGCCGAAGGTTTTCCCGGCCGTCGGGTGTTCTTTGCTGATCAGGTCCCGAACGCTTTTCAGCCAAATCTCTCTGGCATAACCATAAATGACGCTTCGCAGAATTTTCGGATCGATCAGTTGAAGCTCCTGGTTGTGCTGGATGAAGTCATCAAGCCCTTCTATCAGGGATCGAATGTTACGGACATAGATGGTGTCATCCAGGCTTTCATCCAGATACGCCTGATGAAACCGGTTGATCAGAAACTTGAAACTCCCTTCGATAGCGTCAATGCAGTTCATGGCGTCCTTATCTTCCTTTCCAGCTTGATATAATCATGGGTTATGATAATCTGAAAAAATTAAAAGTCAAAAACTTCCTGCAATTCATCGGCATTTGCTGGGAATATATGTTCCATTTACAGGATGACACGGATGCGGAAAAATATCGATCACAGTTGCGGACCCAAAAACATACGACCTGATAACCATAACCTGAAAATGATTTTTGCCCTGACGCTGGTTCATTTCACCGGTGATTTTTACAGTTCCTTTATTAACCCCCTGATGCCGGTGTTTGTGGACCATTTCTCGCTGACCCTGACCCAGGTGGGAATCATCACCGGAATCAGCCGGTTTCTGGCTTTTGTTGTTCAGCCGCCCATCGGATACATCGCGGACCATTATAAAACCCGGATTTTCATTCTGGGAGGTCCTTTTCTGGTCATTGTTCTGACTTCCCTGATGGGGATCGCGCCCACGTTCTGGATGCTGGTTATTGTGGTTGCTTTGGGTTCCATCGGTTCATCCATGTTTCATCCGACGGTTGCCGGCATGATTTCAACCTATTCCGGGCGCAACATCGGTTTTTCCCTGTCGGTATTCAATATGGGAGGGACCCTGGCTTTTGGTGTCGGCCCGCTGTTTATCACTTGGTTTGTGGCAACTTATGGTTTGAAATCCATGCCCATCACCATGGTTCTGGGACTGGTCGTGATGGGTTATCTGTATGTTACGGTTCCGGCGCCGGAATGTGAAGGATTGAAGGATTTCGGGCTGATCGGATCCATCCGCGAGGTGTTCGGATCGGTCTGGAAGCCGATCATCCTGATCTGGCTCATCATGGCATCCCGGGCATTTGTCAGCCAGTCGCTCCTCACATATCTGCCGGTTCATTATGCCAGACAGGGCTATTCCCTGGTTTCCATCGGCGGGGTGGTATCCCTTTTTACCATTGCCGGAGCGTTCAGCGGTCTGATCGCAGGTCACCTGTCGGATCGAATCGGTTTCAAGCCGGTGTTTTACGGGGCGCATCTGCTGACTACGCCGGCCATATACGTGATGCTGAATGTGCCTGGAAACTGGCTGTACCTGAACGCCTTCGTTACCGGAGCCTTTGCATTGGCCACGCTCCCTCTGGGCGTTGCCCTGGCCCAGAAGCTGGCGCCCAAGGGAAAATCCATGGCATCCAGCCTGATGATGGGATTCGCCATCGGAACCGGCGGCGTCATGACGCCGATAACCGGAAAACTGGCCGACATGTTCTCGATCGCACCGGTCCTGAATGTCATTGCCATTCTTCCAGTCCTGACGATGGCGCTGATCTATCTTCTGCCAAAGGAAACCTCTGCTTGAAATCTTGACGGAACCCCCTGAACTGTGTCATAGAAAATAGCATGAAATCTTCAGACAACCATCCTAGTGCCGGACATCACATTGCCATGGTCTTTGCGGTCATGGGGATTGTGGTGATGTTTTTTTCGATCATAGTGGGCGACAAAGGTATTTCCAGCCTCCAGTTGATCAAAATTGAACGCCAGGCCCTGAAGAGTTCTCATGCTGAACTCCAACGGAAAAATCTGCGGCTCTATCATGAGATTGAACGTTTAAAATCGGATCCTGTATATATTGAGGCCATTGCGAGACAGGAACTGGGGCTGATCGGCAAAAATGAAATCGTGATCAATATGAGTAATATCACTGTTGTTCCAGATAAAAAATAACCGGTTTTTTACCACTTACGTAAACGCTGTTGCAGTGGATTATTGAACGGAATATTGGCAAAGATGGCGATCCGTAGAACAATCAGCTTCATATTGACAGGATTTCTCATCCTCTTCATATTTACCGGAAGCTACCATTCCTTCTGCGAATGCTATGCTCATAACTGTCCGATTCATGCCCATGCCAACCCACAAAACAGTCTCTGGATTTTCCAGACCAGCCCTATCACCGATATAGATCGACCCCATGTCACGTCATACCTCTCTTTATTCGAAGACGTTTTTGCATATTCCACCGGTTTTCTCACCCCATTAAAAGCGCGTGCCCCTCCTCATGAAACTTTCCCTCAGATCATCGCATCACGGTATCAAGGTTAATGGCGGGTTAAGTCCGTTGAAACCATCAAAGGGACCGAATCAGTTCCGTGTATTTGAATCAAAGCAGCGATCCGGGTAATCCATGATAAAGCTTATGATTGCCATCGTGGCGGCAACGCTTCTTTTCGGTTGCAGCTCGTCCAGACAAGACGAAAAACTGCCGTCTTCTTCCGAGGAATACCAGATAGGGGAAACGGTATACGTCTGCGGCTGCCCGATGATGTGCTGCAATTCCCTCTCCCGGAACCCCGATGGCCGATGCATCTGCAACATGCCACTGAGAAAAGGAACCGTTTCAAAAATTCAGGATCATATCGTCATTGTCACGGTTTTTGGCCGGGAAAAAATCATTTTCCTGAAAAACCGGTAGTTTTTGAAAGCAATCGGTTTGTGATTTGATATTCCCGGTTTGCCGTGATCGGAAGAGCGGTTCTGAATCCGTCCCATAAAAACATTGCTGATATTTAACTCTGTTATTGTCATAAGGAGAATTCAATGGTTTTTTTTAGAAAGTTCTGCGTCATTGGTTTCTGTCTTTTTTTGCTGATTCCGGCACTGGTCCGGGCTGGAGAGGAACGGGATAGCTGTCAGGTATGCGGGATGTGGATCGACCAGTATCAGCGCACTGCCTGCGAGCTGGTCTACAATGACGGTAAAGAGGAGCATACCTGCGGTGCGGCCTGCATGCTGCGTATCGTCCAGGAAAAAGGAGTGACTTCCTTCCGTTCGATCCGGGTGAAGGACTGGAATAAAGGCACCGAAGTGGATGCCCGGGATGCGTGGTACTCTATCGGCAGCTTGTTGATTCCCGATATGCTGCCCAACTACATTGCCTTTGCCGACCGGAAAGACGCCGAAGCGTTCGCGGCCGAGAAGGGGGGTACGGTGCTCAGTTTCGTCAGTGCCATGGATACCATTTCTCCCAGGGGACAGACCCAGCCTTTCCGTATCCGGCAGGCGGTAACGCCCGGAGAGGGGTCCTTCGGTTTGGGAATCGCATACGCCTATATGCTGAAGGACAGGGTTAAGATCGGTACCGACGGTCAGAATCCCGAATCGTTCATCAACAACAACCCGGCGCAGCCCCGTGCGCCTAAAAAAATCGAGGTTCAAACCCAATCGCTCGTCATGAATTACGGAATCACCGACCGACTGGCGGTGCAGATGAATTTGCCTTATTATGAAAGAAGTATGGACACCCTGGTTCGGCAGGGGAACCGGGTAAACAATGTAACCGAGAAAGACGCTGGCATCGGGGATCTTGCCGGTGAAGTGCGATATAACCTGTGGAGAAGCATTTTCTACGACAAGTTTTTCACGTTGCTTGCCGGCATCACGATGCCCACCGGGGATTTCGATTCCACGCGCGCATTCAATTCCGCGCTCAAGGCGGATCTTATTTCAACCGCTCCGGGGATGCAGCAGGGAACCGGCGCACCCACCTACCTCGGCGGGCTGTTGTATTCCCAGAAATGGGAATCTTTTTGGTTTCATGGCCAGGCGCTGTATCGGTTTTTACCCACAAACAGCAGTGATTATAAGTTCGGCGACGAAATTCAGGGAGGGCTGGCCGTTCATTACACCCCCAACTACGATTGGATGCTCGGCGTTGAAATGGATGCGTCCAAAACCATGGAAAATGAGGACCGGAGCATCAAGATCGGCAATACGGGCGGTACCCGGGCCAATCTGGCCTTTGTTTTCGACTGGCGTTTCCTCAATGCGTTTGGCGGCAATCTGAATCTGAGGGGGTCTGTCGGTCTTCCGGTTTACGAAGACCTCAACTCCCAGGACTTTCTGAATGCCGGAGGCCAGAAGTTCACTCAGACACAGCTCGGGGAAGGCTTCTTTGCCAGCCTCGTCATCAACTTCAACACCCGTTTCGGTCAGTACTGATAACAGGGCATATGACTGTTGAAGGTTCATTATTCCACAATTTAATCTTAAGGAGAGTAACCATGAAAAAAGGAATCCTGTCCGTTCTGTTTATTGCATGCGTATTGTCAATCGGCGGCGTCGCCTTCGGTGACGCGGACATTGAAAAAGACCCTTCCTGCAAATACTGCGGTATGGACCGGGCCAAGTTTGCGCACAGCCGGATGGTCGTGGAGTATGAGGATGGTACATCGCTGGGAACCTGCAGCATGCATTGCCTGGCGATTGAACTTGTTGTGAATATGGATAAAACGCCTCGTTCCATGCAGGTGGGAGACTACAACAGCAAAAAACTCATCGATGCGGAGAAAGCGTTTTGGGTCATTGGCGGAAACAAGCCCGGAGTTATGACGAAAAAGGCCAAATGGGCCTTTGAGAATAAAGCGGATGCAGAGAAGTTTATCGCAGAAAACGGCGGATCTCTGTCCACATTTGATGAAGCCATGAAGGCGACTTTTGAGGACATGTATGCCGACACCAAAATGATACGGGAAAAGAGAAAAATGATGAAGAAATAAAAGACTGCCCCGTGCACTGCAGGGAAATGTTTGTTGCGGGGTAGCCACCTCTCTGCAGATGCGTGCCGTGCTGTCTCCAGTCCAGTGTCAGGCCGGGCAATCTGCCCGGCCTGTTATTTTGCGGCTGTTTTTCCGAATGCGTCGACCCTTGAAACATTTGCCTGATTCAAATAAGAAGTGGAGGTAGGATGAACGTTTTTCGAATGTCCCTTATCGCCGTTATTCTGACATGCTCGCTGGCATTGGCTGAAGATCCAAAGCCCGTCAAGGCTGTAAAAACGGATAAATGCCCGGTCTGCGGCATGTTTGTCGCAAAATATCCCGATTTTCTGGCCCAGGTCATCTTCAAGGATGGCGCTTATGCGCTCTTTGACGGTGCAAAGGACATGTTCAAATATTACTTCAATCTAAAAAAATACAATCCGTCAAAAGAGTTGTCCGACATTGCCGTTATTTATGTCACGGATTATTACAGCATGAAACCGACCGATGGCCGCAAAGCCTATTATGTTGTTGAAAGCAATGTCTTTGGCCCCATGGGAAGAGAACTCATGCCTTTTGAAAAAGAACCGGAAGCCAAGGAATTCCTGGTGGACCATGCCGGAAAAAAACTGATTCGATTTGATGGTGTTACTCCCGAGTTAATCAAGGAATTGGATTGATCAGGGAAATCATCTGGATCAAACTTGTTTAAGGATTAACCTGGAACGAAGCGTCTGATGCCGGCGAGGTCGCCAAATTTGTTGAGAAACAGGGCAAAGGGATTATGGCATTTTCAATGAACGTAGATAATGCCATTGAATCTCTCGGCCTGCACATATCGGGAACGGTGTAATAAAATGAGCACGCATGCTTCAGTGAGCTTCGGTCTTCCTTGGGACAACCTCGGGGAGGTTCCCTGGCGAATGTATCTGATCATCGGTTGTGTGGGGCTAATCCTGACAGGGATCGTGGGGTACGGGTTTTTCACCGCGGACCGGATGAACAAGACGGACACCCCTTCAATGGACGCCGTTTCAGATGCCAAACTGGAGGCCACCCGCGCACATCATCGGATCGAGCGGATTGCCAGCGGCGAGATCTTTGATAATATCGATTCATCCCTTGCCCGCCTGGATCATGTGTTTAACCACCTGCAGGAAATAATCTCCGGGGGAGAAGTCGCCGATCAACGCATCTTTCCCAACAAAGATCCGGGACTTCAAACGGAAATCCGGATCGCAAAGGAGAAGCTCGTTGCGCTTAAAGCCGTCATCTGGCAGCGTGTCGCCTCCAGGGAGGTTCGCGGTACTGAAAAAGAAGTTGATTCCAGCTACTTCGATCATCTCAACGGTTTCATGAACCAGTTCGACCGGATCCGCTCTCGCCTGGAGGAGATCAAGTCCGAAAATTTCAGCAAGTTCCGGGCCACCCAATTGATGATCGCCGTCATCTGCATTTCTCTGACCCTGATCATCGGCATCGCCTTCCGTCGGTTCGAACGCCGCAGCGCATCCGATTTTATCGCTTTGAGAAACGTCATGGAGCGCCTGGAAAAGGAGATTTCCGAACGGAAGCGGTATGAAAGACGGCTCGAAGAACTGTTGACCGAAATCCGGAATTTTGCCGCCATCGTCTCCCACGATCTGCGCGCTCCTCTGGTGAACCTGAAGGGGTTTGTGCGAGAGATCGCCCGTGTGCAGGAAAAAATAAAGCCGGAGATGCAGGCGTTTCTTTCCGGCATACCGGAGATCCGCAGAAAAGAGCTCGCTCCCGCGATCGAGGAAGATCTGCCTGAAGCGCTCGATTTCATCACCGCGTCGGCCGCCCGGATGGAGACCATGATACAGGCCGTTCTCGAGCTCTCCCGCATTGAAAAACGGAAAATGAACCCGGTATCGATCAACATGAATGCGCTTTTGAACGATCTGCTGGAATCCTTTGCCTATCCGATAAAGCAGCAACGGATCCGGATTACGGTCGCGCCCCTGCCGCAGATACTTGCGGACCGGTTTGCCATGGAGCAGATCTTTTCCAACCTGATCAGCAACGCCATTCTGTACCTCGACCCCGATCGGAGGGGTGAAATTTCGATCGGAGCCGAACCGCATCCGGATGAAACCATCTTCCACGTCCGGGACAACGGCCGTGGAATACAGCAATCGGATATGGCAAGAATCTTTGACATATTCCAGCGCATTGGCGCCGCTAATGCTCCCGGGGAAGGGATGGGATTGACCTACACAAGGTCCCTGATCCGGCGCCTCGGTGGGAGGATCTGGTGCGAATCACGCCTGGGTGAAGGATCGATTTTCTTTTTCACCATAGAGGTTCGGCCGGAGGAAAATCGAGATGGCTGAATCTGCTGTCTTCGCGTGCGATGTCACCGGAGCATCACCGGAGCAAGACGATCGATTTTCTCATTATCGATTACCGGATGCCGGGTCTGGCCGGCATTGACATGCGGACGAATTGAATAAAATTTAAGGAGGCGGTTTTGAAAAATATATTTTATCTTGCGCTTGCACTCGGACTGGTTTTCATCGGCACTTCGACCCTTGCACAATCCGATGATATCACCCAGCATCCGAGCTGCCCGTACTGCGGAATGGACCGAACGGAATATGCCCACTCCCGGATTTATCTCCTATACGACGACGGGTCTAGCTTCGGGGCCTGCTCCCTTCACTGCGCAGCGCTCGATCTTGGGCTCAAGATCGACAGGACCCCGCAGAAGATCCAGGTGGGAGACTACAACACCAAGGCGCTCATCGATGCGGGAACTGCTTTCTGGACAGTCGGAGGAAATAAGATGGGCGTTATGACCAAACGGGCGAAGTGGGCCTTCGAGAAAAAAGAAGACGCCGAAGCCTATATCCAGGCAAACGGCGGTGTCCTCTGCGGGTTTGAAGATGCCATGAAAGCCGCATACGAGGACATGTACCAGGACACCCGGATGCTCCGGGAAAAACGGAAGATGATGCACATTCAGAAAGGGAAAAACTGATACTGTGTAAAAACACGCGGACTTGAGGACGGACAAATGGGCAATCAAATTATCATTATTGATGATGATCCGGATTTTTTGGACAGCATCCGCAGGGATTTGATCGACGCCGGGTATATGGATGTGCGTACGGAGAGCGACCCGGCAAAGGCGGCGGCGTTTTTTGAACAGGGTCAGACATGTGATATTGCACTGATCGACTTAATCATGCCGGACATGGACGGCATGGAATTGCTGGAAATCATCAAAAGCCACAGCCCCAATACCGAGTGCATCATGATTACGGCAGTAAACGATGCCACGGTGGCAGTGGGGTGTTTGAGGAAGGGGGCTTACGATTATTTGACCAAGCCGGTCAACAAAGAGGAATTGCTTCTGAAAATCGGTAACACGGAGGAAATAAAACGGCTGAAGGATATACTGGACCTGAAGAGCGCAGGAGAGCCCCCGAAGCTGACGAACGTTAAAGCGTTTGAGCGGATCATGACCCAATCACCCAAAATTCTGGTTCTCCTTAAGGAAGCCGAGCTTCACGCGATCAGCAACGTACCGGTACTGATAACAGGGGAAAGCGGTACCGGAAAGGAGCTTCTGGCAAGGGCCATCCATACGGCCAGTCACAGGGCGCAAGGCCCCTTCATTCCCATCAACATGGCTTCCTTAAGCAATAGTCTGTTTGATGACGATTTTTTTGGCCATGTCAGGGGGGCATTTACGGGAGCGGAAAAGGACCATGCGGGGTATCTGGAACGTGCCAATCACGGAACCCTGTTTCTGGATGAAATCGGCATTTTGCCCATCGATCTTCAGGGAAAGCTGCTGCGGGTGCTACAGGAAGGTGAATTTGCAAAGCTGGGGAGCAGCAGCATGCGGAAAGTGGATGTGCGCTTTATTGCAGCGACCAATGAAAATCTGGATGCGTTATTGAAACGCGGGAAGTTTCGAAAAGATTTGTATTATCGCCTCAAAGGCGCACAACTCCACCTTCCCCCGTTAAGAGAACGGCCGGGTGATATTCAGCTTCTGATAAACAGATTTATGGACGATTTGCTCGGAGCCTTCAAGGAATGCCGCATCGAGGATAGGGCCGTTTCACTTCTTGCTGCCTATGACTATCCCGGAAACATCCGGGAACTTAGATCCATTCTCCATGCGGCCGCCAATCTGGCTCAAGGCGGGTCCATCGCTCCCGCTCATTTGCCGGACCCGGTCCGGGCCCGAAAACCGGCACCCGTTTCCGCGCCGGAGTTAAAAGGTGGAACCCCTGTTTTTTTGTCTGAAAACGAAAAGGCTCATATATTATATATTTATCGTCAAACGGATGAAAACAAATCCCGGACAGCCCGGATTCTGGGCATCAGTATCAATACGCTGCGAAGAAAGCTCGAATCCTACGCAATCGAATAGGACCTGGCGTTATGGAAAAGCGGGGTTCCCATGTTTGCCGTTGTCCATGATGAACAATCCGCATGAATAAATCGCTTCAGCGCCGGGTGTTGAAATTAATCAATGATGAACTCATAAAAACTCAAAAGCAGGGAGCAGGAACGTTCATTTACCTCGGTGGACTTTTGTATTCCCACAAATGGGAATCTTTCTGGTTTCACGTTCAGGCGCTGTACCGGTTTTCACCCAAGAACAGCAATAATTATAAGTTCTTCGACGAATACCAGGGCGGCCTGGCCGTCCATTACACGCCGGACTACGATTGGATGCTCGGCCTTGAAATGGATTTGTCCAAAGCCATGGAAAATGAGGACAGAGGCATTAAGATCGGCAACACGGGCGGTACCCGGTCCAATCTGGCCTTTGTGTTCGACTGGCGTTTTCTCAATGCTTTTGGCGACACTTTCAATCTCAGGGGCTCTGTGGGTCTACCGGTTTATGAAGATCTAAATTCTCAGGATTTTCAGAACGCAGCCGGTAAGACGTACACGCAAACTCAGCTCGGGGAAAGCATCTTTGCCAACATTGTCATCAATTTCAACACCCGTTTCGGCCAGTGCTGATATCCGGGTGTTCGCCAGATAACTATTCGGTATTTAACAAATTTTTCTAAGGGAGAGTAAATATGAGAAAAACAATTTTGTCTGTTCTGATTATTGTGTGTGTATTGACAATCGGCAGCGTTGCCTTCGGTGACTCAGACATAAAAGAATTCCCTTTCTGCAAATATTGCGGTATGGACCGGGACCAGCTTGCTCACAGCCGAATGGTCGTGGTGTATGATGACGGAACGTCGGTGGGAACCTGTAGCATTCATTGCGTGGCGATTGAACTTATCTTGGATATTGATAAAATGCCCCGTTCTCTGCAGGTAGGAGACTACAGCAGCAAAAAGCTCATCGATGCGGAGAAAGCGTTTTGGGTTATCGGGGGAAAAAAGCCCGGGGTCATGACGAAAAAGGCTAAATGGGCTTTTAAGAATAAAGCGGATGCCAAGAAGTTTATCGCGAAAAACGGCGGATCTCTATCGACCTTTGATAAGGCCATGAAGGCGACATATGAAGACATGTATGCCGATACCAAGATAATACTGGAAAAGAGAAAAGGATGAAGAAGTAATAACTGCCGTGCACTGCGGGGAATTGCTTGGTTTGGGTATCCCATCTCTTTGTCGGCGTGTGTCGCTGTTTTCAGTGCAGGATCAGACCGGGCGGACTATCTCCCCGGTCTGCGGCATGTTTGTGGCAAAATATCCCGATTTTCTGGCCCAGGTCATCTTCAGGGATGACTCTTATGCGCTCTTTGACGGTGCAAAGGACATGTTCAAATATTACTTCAATCTTAAAAAATACAATCCGTCAAAAGAGCTGTCCGACATTGCCGTTATCTATGTCACGGATTATTACAGCATGAAACCGACCGACGGCCGCAAAGCCTATTATGTCTTTGAAAGCAACGTCTTCGGACCCATGGGAAGAGAACTCATCCCGTTTGAAAAAGAACCGGAAGCCAAGGAGTTCCTGGTGGACCATGCCGGAAAAAAGCTGATTCGCTTTGATGGCGTCACTCCCGAGTTAATCAAGGGATTGGATTGATCGGGGGAGATCATGCTGCGCATCCCCGGCAAATCCTGTCCGCCCCGGCGGTTACCATTTTGGCGGGCATGGTCGGCTCTCCGCACCGGGCGCAAATCGCGGACGGTTCCATGCGTGCGCGGGGCGGGATCTCGCATGCTGCTTCGGTGAGGACAAAAAGCGCATCGATCGGGGCTTCCAATACCTCGCAGGTTTTTTGATGGTGAAGGGTCTGAAACCGCTCGCTTTCAACCTGGGTGGCCTCGCCTTTCATGATTTTCTGAAGCAGTGCCGAATGCTCGTCGTTAGGTTTGAGCGCGCCGGGCTTCAGACAAACGCGAACGCCCCGGCCGGAATTCCGGCTGAGGAGCGTCAGCGCCATTTTTCCGTAATCCCTGAAAATAAAATTCCCTTTTCCAAACGTGCATCCTGTCAGGACCTGAACGGCGTCGGCCGAGCAGGCATCCGTCTCAACGATGGCTACGACTTCTTCGTCTTCGGACCGTTTTTCGGCAAGCCATGACATGGCGGCCTTGGCTGCCCGGTAGCCAATGGAAAGGCCGGGGCAGACATGGCCGTGAAATGTCTCGCACTGTTTAAAGTCCTCGCTGTCTAAAATCTCCTGAGCTGTCATATAAATGCCTCCTTTAAAACCTCCTCTGAAATTAAAATCGGAAAGTTGTTCCCGCCATCACGGACAAATCGGTCTCGGACGCAGCCAATCCATACTTTACGCCGAAGTCGATGTCGAAACTCTTTGAGATTGAGTAGATGATCCCTCCGATGATAAATGCGGGATCATTGTCCGCAGCTTTATCCGTGTTCTTCTCCATGCCGATGTTTCCGACAATTTTCAAGTTTTCGACAACATCATAAGTTGTCGCCAGAGATGCATGCCAGATGTTTTTTTCTTCGTCCACATTGTTTTCATTTCCGATGTATCCTAAGTTCAGATGAAATGCCCAGGGGGCGATTTCCTGTGAAGCGATGAAAAACAGGTGATATCCGGTTTTTCCGGTGCCAAGTCCTTTTTCGTCATCACCTGTCGGAAGGCTCACGCCGGGCTTGAGCGCCAGGCCGAGCCCGTCTTTCTCGAAGAACCGCCACTTGACCTCAAGGACTGTATCTGAGATGCCATTTCCGTCGCTGACAGTATTTCCATCTTCCTTGATATTGCTCCACCGATAAGGCAGGCTTAGAACAACATCTACACTATCGATGATCCCGTAAGTCAGCGTGGTTGCAACCTGTCCTCCCGTTGACTTCACAGACACACCGGAGACGGTATCCTCATCCTTGTCGTACTGACCATTCACTTCAAGCTGAAAATTTCCCTTCCCCTGCGTGCCCGCATCGTCCGTAATCAGCGGATGAGCCGCCCAGGCTGCTGCGGGTGATACCAACATGCCAACAAGTAATAACTTTCCGGCAAATCTCATGAAAAGCATTCTTTGATTTCCTTTCCCCCTTTGGTGGGTTTATTAACCGCCCAGATTCCATTTCCCAAAAAAAAGCCACGAAAGACTCCTTTCCCGTTTGGGAAGAGAACGCCTTCGTGGCTCTATTGATAGCTCCGGTGAATGGTATTCCGAAAAAACAGCCGGAGCCAAGTTCACCGAAAGAATGTATGCACTACTTCAGACTGTGGAATTTCCGCAGTCAAACGGCTTCTGCCGCTTTATTGTGAATATTTTTACTCAGATCCGACAGAAAGGTCAAGCGATTTTTCCCAAAGGCTCCGGCTGGTTTCGCATTCGGATATTTTTCTTGGTACTGAAAAAAACCGTCAACTGGCATTTGTCCGGGCAAATCAATTAAATTTTTGTTGCGAATGTATCGCTCGAACAGGTAGAAGGACTGCAACCGGTGATCATCGCCACCGCGGAAATCAATTAAATCAGTCGGCAACACGCCGCCAATGCAAAGGAGTCATCGAAAAAAAAGCTCATGAAAATCTTTTTTATGGAATCCGTAATGTCATTTATCGACGGTTTTTGCAGCCAGAGCTGCAATGAAGAAACGAAACGCCGGATTACATTGCTGATCTGTCTCACGGGGATCGGAATTGTCTTTCTGTTGATATTCGGTACCGCCGCAATCCTGGAAAACAATATCCCCGTGTTCGCCTGCGACATATTATCGGCCGGCTTGCTGTTTTTTAACCTTGTCGATGCCAGAAAGCGGAAGCAATATCAATTTAATAAATATTTCGGCATCTCTGTTGTATCGCTGTTATATGTGTTTCTTTATATCACCGATGGAATCGAAAATACCGCTTATGTCTGGTATTTTACCTTTCCGCTGATCGCTTCCTATCTTCTTGGCTCAATCCGAGGCGGCATTGCCACGATTCTGATGTCGATTCCAATTTTGGCAATGCTGTTATCAAAACTCAAGCTTCCCATGGCTGTCAATTACAGCATCACTTTCGAAACACGATTTATTGCCGCATACCTTCTTGTAGGTATTTTTTCTTATCTTTTTGAAAAAACAAGAGAAAAAAACCGTGAAGAACTGAATTCCCTCAATCAGCGGCTTGAAATAACCATCCGTGATCGCACTTCTGAATTGATCCGGACCAATGAGCATTTGGTCCGGGAGATTGAAGAAAGAAAAGACGCGCTTGAAGCCATGCATTTATCTCAAGAAAGCCTTGTGACGGTATTGGACAGCATCGATGCCACGATCTATGTGGCCGATATGGAATCTTATGAAATATTATTTGTGAACAAATTCTTGAAGGAGACTTTCGGCAAGGATATGACCGGCGAACTTTGCTGGCGTGCTTTTCGGAACGGTTCGGGTCCGTGCCGGAACTGTACAAACGACCAACTGATCGACAGCCGGAAAATACCGACAGGAGTGTGTACCTGGCAGGGTCGGAATCCGCTTAACGGAAAATGGTATGTCAACCATGACCGGGCGATCCGATGGATTGACGGGCGTCTGGTCAGGATTCAAATCGCGAGCGATATGACGGAATTCAAGAAGATGGAGGAAAAGCTTTCCCAATCGCAAAAACTGGAATCCCTCGGTATGCTGGCCGGATGGGTTGCCCATGATTTGAACAACATGCTTTCCGGTATTGTCAGCTATCCGGAGTTGTTGCTTCTGGATTTACCGGATGACAGCCGCTTGCGTAAACCGCTTGAAACGATACGAAAATCGGGCATTAAAGCCACAGAAATCGTTCAAGACCTGTTGGCAATGGCCCGCAGGGGGGCGGCGATCTCTGAAATCGTTGATTTGGGGCAAATTCTCAGGGACTATTTGTCCAGCCCTGAATACGGCAAGATGATGTCGTATCATCCCCATGTCGATCTTCAGACGGAGATCGAAGACGATCTGCTGAACATTGAGGGATCACCGGTCCACCTGTTCAAAGCAATGATGAATATGATCTCAAACGCTGCGGAAGCCATGCCGAATGGCGGAACGATTACAATTACCCTGAAGAATGAATATGTATCCAGGGCAGTCCCCGGTTTCAATCAAATCGATGAAGGAGAGTATACAATGCTATCCATCAAGGACACGGGCCTCGGGATGTCGGCGGAGGATATCGAGCACGTTTTTGAGCCGTTCTATACGAAAAAAGTCATGGGCCGGAGCGGAACGGGTCTGGGCATGTCGGTGGTTTGGGGAGTCGTCAAAGACCATAACGGCCAAATCGATATCGACAGCACGATAGGAACAGGGACCCAGATCAAAATCCGTTTTCCCTCGACGCGGGCATCATCACGGGAGGTTGCGGCTGAAACAAGCATGGCGGATTTTAATGGCATGGGGGAGACAATCCTTTTGGTCGATGATGTTGCCGAGCAGCGCGAAATCGCATCGGGCATTCTCAACCGGCTCGGGTATAACGTGTCGGCGGTTTCAAGTGGTGAACAGGCTATCGCGTTTGTAAAATCCCAATCCGTTGATCTGCTGATTCTGGATATGATTATGGCCCCGGGCATTGACGGATTGGAAACCTACCGGCAGTGCCGGAAAATACGCCCGGATCAAAAAGCGATTATCGCCAGCGGCTATTCCGAATCGGAAAAAGTCAGGCACGCTCAAAGTCTGGGTGTGGGGGCATATCTGCGCAAACCCTATACGATCAGGCAAATGGGGGAAACCGTGTTAAATGAACTTCGATCAGAACAAAAATGAAGCGACTTAAAAATGCCCCCCTCTTTCCTTTGGATTCTGGCCCTTCTGATCAGTCTGCCGAAATGGTTTCGCCGGAGTGATTAATATCTTGACATTGTCCGTTGCCTGTGTTTTTTTAAATACCGTACAGGCGCTCAAAAAAAGAGCCAAAGAGGGAACCCCGTGAGAATCGGGGACGGGCCCGCCGCTGTAACCGGGGACGACCGCAGCATTAAAGCCACTGATTGCAATCCATGGATCGGGAAGGCGCCGCCAGTAGGGTGAACCGGGAGTCAGAAGACCTGCCTATACCGTCATCAGCCCGTTTCCCGTGGACAGGGGAAGGCTTATAAATTCCGTGTGATAAACTGGGCATCCCGGATCGATCTTGAATCGTTCCGGGATTTTTTTTGTCCAAAAATTTATGATGATTTAAACACCTAATTTAAAATGGGAGGAAGCAAAATGAAACTTACCAAACACATGCTGTTTTTATTGATCATGATTGCGCTGCTTTGCTGTTCTTTGAACGGTTTTGCCGCGCACGGAGAGAAAAAACCGGAGAAAAAGGCGATTCTGCTCGTTTCCTTTGGCACGAGTGATCCGGAAGCCCGAAAAGTGTTTGACCGGATCGATGAACAAACCCGAAAAGCGTTCTCAGGTGTGGAAATCCGCTGGGCGTTCACCTCAAAAATGATCCGCGCCAAGCTTGCCAAGGAAGGCATGATGCTGGATTCCCC
>CAIVVZ010000058.1 GCA_903909505.1 uncultured Desulfobacteraceae bacterium | reverse complement strand
GTCATTTGTGAAAATAAGCGACACAAACAAAGGCAGGGATAGAGGAGGATTTAGCTTTGGCTAGAATTGCTGGTGTAGATTTACCGAAGCGTAAACGGATTGAAGTTGGGCTCACCTATATTTATGGAATCGGGCCGACCACATCAAAAAGCATCCTGAACAGACTGAGCATTAACCCGGACACAAAAGTAGATCAGCTTTCAGATATAGATGTCAACAATATCCGAAAAATAATTGACAGCGATTTAAAAGTTGAGGGTGAACTCCGGACTCAGATATCCATGAGTATTAAAAGATTGATGGATTTAGGATGCTATCGCGGGCTTCGTCATCGAAAATCGCTTCCGGTACGGGGTCAACGGACAAAGACCAATGCACGTACCCGTAAAGGACCTAAACGGGCTGCCGTCAAAAAGAAAGTTGCAGCTAAAAAATAGGGAACCATAGGAGACAGGGGCTTTAATCAATGGCAAAAAGAACCCGCATCAAGAAAAAAGAAAAAAAGAATATATCCAGTGGGGTAGTTCATATTCAGTCCACTTTTAACAATACGATCGTAACGATTACCGATCCGGTTGGCAATGTTCTGTCATGGTCCAGCTCCGGGGTCCAGGGTTTTAAAGGCTCTCGAAAGAGTACCCCTTTTGCCGCGCAACTGGCTGCGGAGGATGCCGTTAAAAAGGCACTGGAATATGGTATGAAGACTGTTGAAGTTTTTGTTAAAGGGCCTGGCGCTGGACGTGAGTCCGCTCTTCGATCTTTGCAGGCTGCTGGATTTAATATTACTTCAATCAAGGATGTTACGCCCATTCCGCATAATGGCTGCCGACCACCTAAAAGGCGACGTGTATAGTTTTGTGCGATTTGACGTTATAGAGTCAACTGGATATAAAGGAGGATGACTTGGCAAGATATATTGGTTCGGTATGCCGGCTATGCCGACGCGAAAATTTAAAACTCTTTTTAAAAGGGGATCGATGCTATTCAGACAAATGTGCTTTCGATCGCCGCAGTTTTCCCCCTGGGCAGCATGGGCAGCGAAGAGGCAGAAAAGTCTCTGACTACGGTATCCAGCTTCGTGAAAAACAAAAAGTCAAACGCATGTATGGACTTTCAGAAAAACAATTCCATCTGTTTTTTGAAAGAGCCGAACATCAGAAAGGGATTACGGGATCGAATCTGCTGATCATGCTGGAGAGGCGTTTGGATAATGTCATATATCGACTTGGTTTTACGAATTCCAGAACTCAGGGAAGGCATTTTGTCAGACATGCCCATTTTCTCGTCAATGGAAAGCGGGTCGACATTCCATCCTTTTTGATTAAGCCCGGGGATGTAATTGAACTTCGGGAGTCCAGCAGAGAGATCAGGGCGATCAATGACTCTCTTGAGGCTGTAGTCAGAAGAGGCGTACCGCAGTGGCTTGAATTGAAAAAAGACGTATTTACAGGCAATGTCAAAGGTCTACCGGTCCGCGAGGACTTGACCATGCCAATACAAGAGCAGCTTATTGTCGAGCTTTATTCAAAATAAGCGTACTTGCCGGAGTCTATCAACAGTCGTGCAGTGCCCATCAATAAGCGATATTCGAAAATCCTCTGAAAACAGTCTGGAGAAATCATAATGCCAACCAATGAACTTATGACAATCAACTGGCAGAATTTGGTTATGCCGGAAAAGGTTCATGTTACAAGCTCGCCGAATTACGGTAAGTTTGTTTGCGAGCCTCTCGAAAGAGGATTTGGAATCACAATCGGGAATACCCTTCGACGTATATTACTCTCTTCTTTGCACGGAGCCGCCATCGTATCGGTTAAATTTGAAGAAGTGATGCACGAATTCAGCGTCATTCCCGGTGTTCTGGAAGACGTTTCCGAGATTATCCTGAATCTTAAATCCGTGCGGATCAAGGTTCAGGAAGCCGGTCCTCATACGATTCGTATTCAACGCTCTGGAGAATGCACGGTTAAAGCCGGTGATATCATCAGTGATGATGGTCGCTGCGAAATTCTGAATCCGGATTTGCACATTGCGACCTTATCCGAAAAAGCGTCGCTAAATATGACCATGACCGTAAAGCTGGGTAAGGGTTATGCATTGTCCGAAGCCAATAAGGATGTGAATGAGCCAGTTGGAACCATTGCGATCGATTCGGTGTTTTCACCCATTAACAAAGTTGTTTACGTCGTTGGAAATGCCCGGGTCGGTCAACGAACAGACTACGATAAATTGACGTTGGAAGTCTGGACGGATGGTGGCGTTCTTCCCGAAGATGCCGTATCATACGCCGCCAAGATCATGAAGGAGCAGTTGTCTAAATTTGTCAATTTTGATGAACATCTGATTCCAAAACCTGAAGATGAGGTTGCGGATAATATAAAACCGCTGTTTAACGATAATCTATTTCGGAGTGTTGAAGAACTCGAGCTTTCCGTTCGCAGCGCCAATTGTTTGAAAAACGCCGATATTTTTAAAATTTATCAGCTTGTCAGTAAAACTGAAGGTGAAATGCTGAAGACAAAAAACTTTGGCCGTAAATCTTTAAATGAAATCAAAGCGGTTCTGGGCGAAATGAAACTATCTCTGGGGATGAAGCTGGATGGTTTTAATCCTCCTGAGGATGATATACAGCAAGGAGAGTAAACAGGGCTATGAGACATGGAAAAGCCGGATTAAAAATAGGACGTTCAAGCAGCCATCGTAAAGCGATGTTCAGAAATATGGTCACATCCTTGTTTAAGTATGACCGCATTACGACAACGGATGTTAAAGCAAAAGAACTTAAACGATGGGCCGATGATCTGATCACTCTGGCAAAACGTGGCGATCTTCATGCTCAACGCCAGGCGCTTGCAATCATCACTGAAAAAGAAGTTGCCTATAAATTGTTTAATGAGGCTGCCGATCGCTATGGCGATATTCATGGCGGTTATACCATCATTGCAAAAATCGGAAACCGTCCGGGCGATGCGGCGCCTATTTCCATTGTCGAGCTGGTTGCCAGAGAAAAAAGCAAGCCCCTTCAACCGAGATCCCGTAAGGCTGCCAAAACGGCCGAGACCAAAAAGAAAGTTGAAAAATCAAAAGCCGAAAAATTAAAAGAAGAAACAAAAGAAGTATCTACAGAAAAGCAGGCACCGGTGGTTCCGGAGACGCAAACTGAAAATACATGATGACCTGCCGTGTTCCGCGGTGAATTTACTGTAAAACGTTCTTTATAAATTATTTCTTAAGTCCATATTAAAAGGGTTCCGAGCATCTTTAGCTCAGAACCCTTTTTTATTGCGCAATTGAATAAACGATCATGGCCAGAGTGCTTTGGCCTCCCAAAGCATGAAAATGATGCCTTCCCCCCTTGACGCTACTTCCCTAAAATGGAGAATCAATTTCATTTGGATATTCTCTGTTGAATCGTAATTGCTTTTGACAATAAACGATCATTTATTATACAGTGAATCAATCAATGTCTGAATAGCCGGAAGATCATGAATGGTTTGAGAGCTACATCACGGCAGGCTTTCCCCTTTCGCTCATAACTTAATGACTGGCTTTTATCTTACCCTTGAAAAGGATTACTCAATGTGACGACTTCAAAACTGATGAACATGACGGATGCCATATCCCGATGGGTGGTGGATGGATCTTCCGTTGCGATCGGTACAACTCTGGAAACCGCCATTCCTTTTGCAGCCGGACATGAGATCATGCGTCAGGGAAAGAAGAACCTGACCCTGATCGGGCCGATATCCGACATCCTGTTCGATCAATTGATTGGCGCCGGTTGCGTGCAGCGGGTCCGGGCTGCGTGGGTGGGCAATGTGATCACCGGCGTGGGGTATAATTTCCGCCGTGCCGTGGAACGACGGCAAATAGAAGTTGAAGATCATTCAAATCTGACCATTTCGCTGGCCCTTCAGGCCGGTGCCATGGGCGTGTCCTTCCTGCCGACCCGGACAGCCCTTGGCAGCGATCTGTTTGCGACCAATACCGCGTTGAAGTCCATTACATGCCCGTTTACTGGTCAAATACACGCCGCGGTCGCGGCCATTGTTCCGGATGTCGCCTTTGTCCACGTTCAAAGATCGGATGCTTTCGGCAATGCTCATGCCTGGGGCAACATGGGAATCACCCGCGAGGCATGTCTGGCAAGCAAGCATGTGATTGTAACCGCCGAAGAAATCGTATCCACCGAGTTGATCACCCGTGATCCCAATCGTATTTTGACGCCCGGATTCAAGGTCAGCGCCGTAGTCCATGCGCCCTGGGGAGCCCATCCCTCACCCATGCCCGGATATTATAACCGGGATCACAAGGTCTTTATAGAATACCAGACTCAAAGCCGGACTCCAGAACTGTTTTCCCTGTGGATGAATCAGTGGATTGGCGCCATTTCATCGATTCATCGCTATGTCGAAACGCTGGGGGATGGGCATCTGACAAGTTTATCGATAACTCACCACGATTATTCGGAGCCAGTCGATTATGGATACTGATCCGGTTTATACACAATCCGAGCTGATGGTCGCCGCAGCGTCCCGTGAAATTGCCGATGGGGAAATTGTTTTCGTCGGCATGAGGCTGCCGCTTCTGGGCTTTCTGGTGGCCAAAAGTCTTCTGGCCCCGAATGCCGTTGGCGTTTACGAACTGGGCATCATTCGCGACACAGTCGCTCCGGAGCCCATCCTGACGATGGGTGACCTGCCGAATCTCTATCGGTCCCAGTGGATGGCGGATACCCGGGATACGATGTCGCTGCTCCAGCAGGGACTTGTGGATGTCAGTTTCATCGGCGGTGCCCAGGTGGACCGGTTCGGTAACTTGAACACGACGCTCACCGGCAGTTCAACAGCCATCACAACACGGCTTCCTGGAAGCGGGGGCGCTTGCGATCTGGCCTGTCTGGCGCACCGTCATATCATCATCATGGCTCACGAGAAGCGCCGGTTTGTCCCCGGGGTGGATTATATCACCTCCCCCGGATACGGGGATGGCAAGGGCTGGCGCGAGTCGGTCGGCCTGGTTCGCGGCGGACCGTCGGCAGTCATCACCACGCTGGGGATATTTTCCTTCGATCCGCTAACCTGCGAAATGGTGTTGACCTCGGTGCATCCCGGCGTCACGGTTGAAATGATAAAAGAACAAACCGGGTGGCCGGTTCGCATTTCAGCGGAGCTGTCCCAGACGCCCCCTCCTTCCCTGCAGGAGCTTTCCGCCCTGCGCCGGTTTGACCCGGATCGATACTGGACGGGTAAATAAACCATGCAAATGATCCCTGACCCTGAAATCAAAAGGTATCGCTGGATCATCTTCTGGGTCCTGGCCTTCGGCTACATCCTGGTGTATTTTCACAGGCTCTGTCCGGCCGTGGTTGCCGTGGATATGATGAAAGACCTTAAGACCGGGGGAAGCCTTACCGGCCTGTTATCCGCCGCATATTTCTACGCATATGCGGCCATGCAGCTTCCGGCAGGGCTCCTGTCCGATTCCTGGGGCCCCCGTAACACGATCACGGTATTTTTTCTGGTGGCATTTGTCGGCTCCGTCCTGTTGGGTTTTGCCTCCTCTGCTGCCATGGCCATAGCCGGACGGCTGCTGGTCGGAGTCGGGGTGGCCATGCTCTTTGTGCCGACCATGAAGATCCTGTCTGAATGGTTCACGCCCGTTGAGTTTGCGCCCATGACCGGGATTCTGATGGCCATGGGCGGAATCGGGTCCCTGTCGGCTGCAACGCCGCTGGTTTTGCTCTCCGGAGCGATCGGGTGGCGGATGTCCTTTGTGGTCGTGGGGGGGCTCACCCTGATCCTGTCCTTGCTGGTATGGCGTTTTGTCCGGGACTGTCCTGAGGACATGGACTGGGTGTCTTTGAATGCCTCAGCCAAGGCGTCAGCTCCTGCCATTGGTTTGATGGCAGGTTTTCGATCAGTCGTTTCCTGTCCGCAATTCTGGCCCCTGGCCATCTGGTTTTTTTTCGACTGCGCTGTTTTCTTTACTTTCGGTGGGCTCTGGGGCGGGCCGTATTTCATGCACATTTATCATCTGTCCAAATCCCAGGCCGGCTACATCCTTTCGATGCTGGCAATCGGCCTTGTTATCGGCAGCCCGCTTCTCAGCTATCTGTCCAACCGGGTATTCCACGCCCGTAAGCCCGTGCTTCTCATTTCATCATGCATTGTACTGGCGATTACCGCAATACTGTCCTTTAACGTCGATCGTATCCCCGTTTATGGGTTGTATCTGATATGCCTGGGATTGGGAATGTTTGCCAGCGCCATTGTGGTCATCGGATTCACGACGACCAAGGAGTTGTTTCCGGTGCAGATCGCCGGAACCGCCACCGGCCTGGTCAACCTGTTCCCGTTTGCAGGCGGGGCCATATTTCAGCCGTTTACCGGCTATTTGCTTGAGAGATCGGGAAGTGTGAACGGGGCTTTTACACTGGCCGGATATCAGCAGATGTTCAATTCTCTGCTGATCAGTGCTTGCATCGCGATGCTTGCCTGCTGCTTTATCAAGGAAACATTCCCCGCCGCTTCAGCCGGGTCACCTGGATAGAGGTAGAATGGGTTGACTTCCCGGCACGGGCAGTGAAATGGTTTGATAACACGCATTTTGAAAGGAGATGCTTTTATATGAATACCGCCGAAATCCTCAAAGGCAAAATGGTTCTCGTCGTCGACGACGAAGTTGATGTTACCGACACCGTGAGCGATTTGCTTGACATGTGCATCGTCCGTAAAGCCAATGATTACGGCACCGCCCGTCAGCTGCTTTTGAGTTACACATTTGATGTCGTCATTTTGGACATCATGGGTGTTAACGGGTTCGAGCTACTGAAACTTTCGGTAAAGCGCGGGTTCCCGGCTGTGATGCTCACGGCCTATGCCCTGACCCCCGAGGCGTTGGAAAAGTCGATCAAGCTGGGCGCGGTATCTTTCCTGCCGAAGGAGAAAATGGTGGATTTGGACAAGTTCATTGCCGACGTTGTTCTCAAGGATGGCCAGCCGGTCTGGCAAAAACTTTTCGAGAGAATAGGCGGCCTGTTCAATAAACGTTTCGGTGCAGACTGGAAGCAACGCAACGCATTCTTAGAGGAATTTGAACGGTCTTTGCGGCAGAAATAAATTATGTCACCGTCTGCTTCTTGGGGTTCTGTGCTTTGATACGGACTGCTGGGACTGACAGGGAGGCTATATCACATCATTCTAAGCTTTCTGTCTGAGAAAACCACTTAAGACAAAGATGCACCTTGGTCTTGGATCGTCTTTATTCTTGACAAACAGCATGATGCTTGGATATAAAATATAAACACGATAGAAAAGTAAATTGTGTTTGGATATTAAATATTATTCATTTTATGCTTCCCCAAATGTTGTCAAAAACATTGCTTTTTTAGGTATTGCCGACACTTGAATTAATAAAAACCGTTAAATAAAATATAGTTACTAAATTATCATAACCCTTTGGCCGAATTTGGTGCGTTAATACGAGAAGCACTGTTTGTTATTAATTAACTATCAGATGAAAAGGAGGCCCCATGACGCAAAAAAAACTATCGATTGCAGCTATGCTCAGCCTGTTTATTTTAGTTGTATTTCTTGCTCCGGTATTGGCGGCTGACACATTTAAAGTGGGCGCCGTTTTTTCAGTGACGGGCCGGGCGTCATTTTTGGGAGATCCGGAGAAAAAGACGGCTGAGATGATTGCCTCTCAAATCAACAAAGCCGGTGGCATCAATGGAAAACCGCTGGAGCTTATCGTTTACGATGATGAAGGCGATGCCACCAAGTGCAATCTGGCTGTCAAAAAATTGATTACCCAGGACAATGTCTGTGCCATCATCGGACCTTCTATAAGCGGGCTTTCTCTTGCGGTGGTTCCTTTAGCAGAAGAATATGAGATACCCCTTGTTTCCTGCGCGGCCAGCTATAAAATTGTCTTGGATGAAAAAGCCAATAAGCCTTATAAATGGGTGTTCAAAACACCGCAGTCGGACAGCCTGGCGGTAGAGGCCATTTATTCACACATTAAGAAACGCGGTATCACTAAGATAGCCCTGTTATCCGCAACCGACGGTTTTGGGGCCAGTGGCCTGGCCGAGTTACAGAGAATTGCCCCGCAGTATGGCCTGGAAATTGTCGCGGAGGGAAAATATGGACCCGAGGATCAGGACATGACCACCCAATTGACCAAGATCAAAGGTTCTGGCGCTGGAGCCATCGTCAACTGGTCAATCGGCCCTACTCAAGTTGTTGTGCTGCGGAACTGGCGTGACCTCGGGATGACCAGTATCCCCTTCTATCAGAGCCACGGATTTGGTAGTACCAAGAACATTGAACTGGCAGCCGGTGCGGCCGAAGGGGTTTACTGTCCCCTGGGAGCGGTGAATGTGGCCGAGATTTTGCCGGAAAATCATCCTCAGAAAAAGGTAATTACGGCCTATCAGAAGGATTACTTGGCCATGTATAAAGAACCGTTGAATTCTTTCGGCGGGCATGCCTGGGATGCTTTGACTCTGGTAGTTGAGGCCATGCAAAAGGTCGGTTGCGACAAGGCTAAAATCCGAGATTATATTGAGAACCGCAAAGGGTTTATTGGGCAGCATGGCGTTTTTAACTTTTCGCCAAACGACCATAATGGGCTGACCAAAGATGCTTTTCAGATGATTATGGTCAAAAATGGCGCCTGGGCTTTGGCAAACTGATGCGATCCGGAGATTGAATTACTGACTTCACTTGATGGTGGTGTTTACATCACCATCCCTGTTTGTTGTGGCGGATTCGACACATTATGGAAAAAATCTCACTTGCCAGCCAGCTTTTGCAATACCTGATTACCGGTCTGACCGTGGGCAGCATATATGCCATGGTCGCCCTGGGGTTTAATATCATCTACAATGTTACCGAGATCATCAATTTAGCTCAGGGCGAGTTTGTCATGCTGGGGGGACTGATCATGTCCTCTCTGCATGCTTCCCTGGGGCTGCCGCTTTTACCGGCTTTCATATTGACAGTTGTGCTGGTCACATTGATGGGGGCTCTGCTGGACCGTCTGGCGATTCAACCTATTCGCAGGCCTTCCGTTCTCACCCTGATCATCGCGACGATCGCCGCCTCAATTATCATAAAAGGCTCCGCAATGCTGGGTTGGGGCAAAAATCCTTATGATTTACCTGCCTTTTCCGGTCGCGAACCCATCCAGATATTGGGGGCCATCATCCAGCCCCAATATCTGTGGGTGATCGGCTTTTTGGTACTGGTCGTCGTCGTGATGACGCTTTTCTTCGAAAAATCCATTACCGGCAAAGCGATGCGGGCATGTGCGGACAATCCCAATGCGGCCAGCCTGGTGGGGATCAATGTTAAACGAATGATCCTTTTGTCTTTTTCGCTTTCAGCCGCAATCGGTGCAGTGGCGGGCATCATTGTCACTCCCATTTCTCTCATGACATATGATCGCGGGGCCATGCTGGCGGTTAAAGGGTTCGGAGCCGTGGTGCTTGGAGGTTTGGGCAGCTTCCCTGGCGCCATTTTGGGCGGTATCATTTTGGGCTCAATTGAATCCTTTGGTTCCGGTCTGATTTCTTCAGGTTACAAGGATGCCTTTGCCCTCATCGTTTTGTTGGCAGTACTGTTTTTTAAGCCCAGCGGGCTACTCGGCAACATTGAGGTCAGTAAGATAAAAAGGTTCTAGGATATGTTACAGATTCGTAAACTGCCTGTTGCCGTTTTTGCTCTCATTATCGTCATTTTCCCCTGGATTGCATATCTTATCCCTGCAATCAAAAACTACACCGGCATCATGGTTTTTGTCGGAATATACTGTTTGATCACCATCGGGCTTTCTTTACTGATGGGATATGCCGGCCAGATATCTCTCGGCCAGGCGGCGTTTTACGGTATAGGAGCTTACACCACTGCACTATTGACAACACGTTTCGGTGTCAATCCATGGATTTGCATGCTGGTTGGAATGGCGGCCGCGGCAGGGGTCGCATTGTTATTGGGTGCACCTTCCCTCAAACTCAGGGGCCATTATCTTGCCATGGCAACCCTGGCCTTCGGAGTCATTGTTTTTATTGTGTTTAATGAAGAGACCAGGGTGACCGGTGGGCCGGACGGCTTGGCCGGCATTCCAGGCTTGAGGCTGTTCGGATTTAAATTTAATTCGGCGGAAAAATACTACTATCTGGTCTGGACGATTGTTTTCGGTGTTTTTCTTTTTACAATTAATCTCATCCAATCCGGAACCGGACGCGCTTTGCGGGCCATTCATGCCAGTGAGGCGGCATCCGGTGCCATGGGTGTTGATGTTTCCAGGTATAAAATCGTTGTATTTATTTATTCGGCAGTCCTGGCATCGCTGGCCGGAAGTCTTTATGCCCATTATATGAATTTTATCAATCCATCTACTTTCGACCTTTCCTTCTCCATTAAACTTCTCATCATGATCGCCCTGGGTGGCATGCATGAAATCTGGGGCGCCATTATTGGTGCGTTTCTGATTACATTTCTGAGTTTCGAGTGGCTGCACTATTTTAAGGATTTTGAAATTGTCATCTATGGTCTAATCCTGCTGCTGGTCACCATTTTTTTACCCGACGGACTTGTAGGGGTTCCCAATATTATCAGAGGTTGGGTCAGGAGATGAATTGCAGGTGAACAGTCAATCGGAATATATTCTTGAAGTAAAAGATTTGGTCATGAAATTTGGCGGGTTGATGGCGCTCGCCAATTTGGATTTGAAAGTGAAAAAGGGAATAATCAAGACTGTTATAGGTCCCAACGGTGCCGGGAAGACCACTTTGTTTAATATCATCACTGGCGCGTTTTCGCCGACTGAAGGAAGCGTCTATTTCAATGGCCAGTTGATCCAAAATTTACGTGCTCACCAGATTGCATGTCTCGGCGTATCCCGGACTTTTCAAACGGTTGAGCTTTTTGGAAATATGACAGTCCTTGAAAATGTCATGCTGGGCTGCCACACGCGAATCCGGTCGTCTTTCTTGGCTTCCGGGTTGTACTGGCCCAGTGCCAGGCGAAAAGAAGAGCAGATACGATTAAGGGCAGTCGAGATTCTCGATTTTATCGGCCTTGGGAAAAAATTTAACGAATCAGCGGACAGTTTGCCGCTGGGAGAGCAGAAGATACTTGAAATCGGACGTGCATTGGCCACAGATCCTCAGCTGCTTTGCCTGGATGAACCCGCTGGCGGGTTGAATGAGACCGAAAAGGAGACCGCATCTTCGCTGATCCAGGCTATCAGGGGCAAAGGTATTACCGTTTTATTGGTAGAACATGACATGAGAATGGTTATGAACATATCCGATGAGATACTGGTGCTGAATTACGGCGAAATGATCGCAGAAGGATCTCCCGAGGAAATCAGAAATAATCAAAAGGTAATCGAGGCATATCTGGGTAGCGGTGAGGGTGATTATGCTCAGGATTGAAAACCTCAGCACGTATTATAACAGGATCCCCGCCCTACAAAAGGTTTCTTTGGAGGTTCCTGAAGGGAGAATCGTTTCCATCATCGGTGCGAACGGCGCTGGCAAGTCTACGCTGTTAAAGACTGTCTCAGGACTTATTCCTGCTCACGAAGGACACATCTTTTTTAATGGCCAACCTATCAATGGGCTACCTGCCAACAAGATTGTATCTTTGGGCATATCCCAGGTTCCCGAAGGAAGGCAGCTTTTTGACCACATGACCGTTGACGATAATATCCACTTAGGCGCCTACCTGTACCATACAAAACGCAACCGGGATGAAATTCGACAAACTATCGAAACAATCTATCAGATTTTTCCAATACTGAAGCTGCGCTCCAAACAGATAGCCGGAACGCTTTCCGGCGGGGAGCAGCAAATGCTGGCTATCGCCCGGGCCTTCATGAGCAAGCCGAAATTACTGCTGCTGGACGAACCTTCCATGGGACTGGCCCCGCTGGTGGTACGTGAAATACTTTCCGTCATCAAGCGCTTCAATCAGTCCGGAACGACAATTCTGCTCGTAGAACAGAATGCCAGGGCTGCCCTCAATATCTCCCATTACGCCTTTGTATTGGAAACCGGCAAAATGGTTCTGGAAGGTTTGGCCAGGGATCTTCTGGACAACCCAAAGGTGAAATCCGCTTATCTGGGAGGATAAAGGTTTTAAGACCGTTATCGGTAGGTCCATATCGCTGTGTTTTCTTGATTGGCACTTCTTCCTCTTTTTGAGCCAAGCCACGATGAGAAAATAAACCTTATTTTCCAGTTCCCTCCCACCTGCTCCTAATTGAATTTATCGGAAAATTCTATTGAAACAGTACAATAAATTTTACTTTATTGCCGTTCTTTCTACCGCGATATTATTATTGAATTTTCTTATCCTTGGATATTTTTTCTGGGTACAGCTTGCGCTGGAAACCAGAACTATTTTGCAACAAATGATTGAGGATAATATTATTTATTTTCTTGTCTCTGTTACGTTGGGGCTGGGAGGATGGGGTTTATGTCTCCATGGAATTCGTAAACTACATATTCTTCCCACAATTAAAATTGCAGATGAATTGCTTGTCATCCATTCGGCAAACCCATCCCACCGCATCGACATCGACGCAGGGAGCGACATTAAACGCCTTGTGTGCCTGATTAACGAAGGGGCAGATCGTTACCAATTTTTGAAAAGAAGCATTGACGATAAAATTCGTCTTGCAGGAGAAGAGCTTGAACAAGAAAAAAATATTCTATCTTCCATTATTTCATGCCTATCAGAAGGGATTATTGTCTGTAATCCGGCAGGGACAATTCTTTTATTCAACAAGAAAGCACAAGAATATTTAGCTTGTAATGAAAAAACAAAAATTGATTCTCAATTAGAAATATTAACCGGACAGTTTATAGGACTTGGAAGAAATATTTCCTGTGTTATTAATAGTATGCAGGTAAATCGCGCTATAGCAGAAATAACAGAAAGACTTACGCAATCAGTTGAAAACCCAGGTGCTTGTTTTGCTGTAGTGGGTCCTTACGGCCATTTCCTTAGAGTCGAAGTAGTTCCAATTCTCAGTTATGTTCGTGAACTGGCTGGGTTTATTCTGAAAATTAACAATATCACACAAACAAATTTCATTCAGAGCAGCTTAATCATGCCACACGGAATGCTATCGGCTATCGATAATACAATGGCCGGGGAGCAGACTTCCAGCCCATCGGATTTCGATCTCCCGCTCATTCCAACAAATATTCAAAATGTGCTCGAAATTGTTAAAAATGGTTTAGAAGAACAACAGGGTATTACTATCAGGCTGGCAATGCAGGATAATCCCGCCTGGATATACGCAGACAGTCACTGTCTGACTTTCGCAATGATCTTTCTTGTTGATCAGATTGGTAAGGCCACCGGAATATCGACATTTGACTGCCTGGCGGAGATTGAAACAGATTATGTTCATGTTGATATTATTTGGACGGGCATGCCAGTTTCAAACAATGCCCTTGATGAATGGAATGAACACATTGTATTGCGAGAAAAAGGGATAGGATATCTGAAACTTAATGACATCTTTTTGAAACATGAAGCTGAATGTTGGTCATCCTTGCTGCATAAATCGCCTGGAAAATCATGTCTTCGCGTTTTTTTTCCTTCGGCAGAGCCTTTCAGATTCAGAAGCATTTTACCCATAACCCTTACTACAAGTCGCCCTGAATATTATGATTTTGATCTATTGAACAGGCAAGATAGCAGTCCTGCTCTTCAGGAACAACTTCTTTCCAATATTACCTATACAGTCCTTGATACGGAAACAACGGGTCTTGACCCTTTGACAGACGAAATTATTTCCATAGGAGCTGTCCGCATCGTGAATGGACGGTTGCTTAAAAAAGAGATTTTTAACGTACTGGTTGATCCGCAAAGAGAATTGCCGCAGGAATCTATAAAAATCCATGGCATACGCCCGGAAATGCTTCAGGGCCAGCCAACTATTGACAAAGTGCTTCCTCTTTTTTATCAATTTACAGAAAATACAGTCTTAGTAGGACATAACGTGGCATTCGATATGCGAATGTTTCAGGTAAAAGAATTCATTTCATCCGTTAAATTTACTCAACCGGTTCTGGACACTATGCTTCTTTCGGCTGTTATTAACCCTTCGCACGGACATCATAGTCTTGAGGCTATATCCGATCGGCTTGGCATAACAATTACCGGAAGGCATACCGCTCTTGGAGATGCGTTGGCTACAGCCGAGATTTTGATAAAATGTATCCCGCTTCTTGCCAGAGTTGGCTTACTGACTTTAAATGATGCGCTTCAGGCGTCCAGAAAAACAAGATACGCCAGGACTACCTATTAATGGATTGTCGCAAGTCCATATCTTTTATAACAAAGGCATGAGTCTATTAGATGAATGATATGAATGATCAGACCTTGAATTTTCTATCCCATATCCAGCTATTTTCATCCCTTCCTGAAAATGAACTTCAACATATTGCGCAAATCACTGACGTCCGATTCTATCCCAAGGAAACCATCATGTTCCTTCAGGGGCGATCGAAATTAGATTCTATCTATATTATTCAAAGCGGTAAGATCGAACTCTATTACGAACGAGAAGATAATAAAACTCAGATAAACTCTCTGGGTGAAGGAGAAATCTTTGGCGGGATTTCTGTTTTAATGAATTCAGGAATCTCTGTCAGAACAGCTAAAGTCATTAACGATGCAACATGCTGTACCATTCCAGTTGACATCTTTCTGGACCTTTGCCGAAGTCATGCTTTTTTTAATAAATATTTTGTGGATACTTTCAGCCAGCGAATGATCGATGAGTCCTACGCTACCATTTTTGCTTCAAACCAGGCTTTTCAATTTTTATCCGGCATTATCCCATTTTCATTTCTTCCGGAAACTGAAATCGAAAAAATTGCCCTGGAATTATCTCTGGTTTTTCACCCAAAAGAATCAATACTTTTCACTCAGGGCGTTTCAAGAATCGAATTTCTTTATATCATCCGAAACGGCGCAGCGGAGAGATTCTATGAGGAAAGCAACCAAAGCATTCTTGCTACGCTTATGAGTGAGGGAGATATGTTTGGCGGCATTTCCATGTTGATTAACAATTCCATTTCCATCCGGTCTCTCAAAACAACCGAAGATACTTATTTTTATGTTTGGCCCAAACATTGCTTTCTTGATGTCTGCAAAAAAAATGAGCAGTTTATTGAATATTTTACCGATACATTCGGAAGGCGCATGCTCGACAGGTCTTATGCTTCCATAGTTGCAAAAACAATACAGCCAGGAGAGGATGCGCTTCAATTTCTAAATCAACCAGTCAACAGCATATACCAGAAGAACCTCATTTCCTGCGCTTGCGGAACGTCAATCCAGTCAGCAGCAGAATTAATGAGTATACATAAATGCAGCAGTATTCTTGTGAGATCGAATCAAAATATTTATATTGGAATTGTAACAGACAATGATTTCAGGCAAAAAGTGATTGCAAGCGGTCTGGACATCAAAAATCCTGTTGAACAAATCATGTCTTTTCCGCTCAAGACTATTTCTTCACAAGCATTGATTTTTGAAGCTCTGATGAGCATGATGCAGGGAAATCTTAAGCATCTTGGTGTGACAAATTCAGATGACCTGGTCATCGGCATTATTACCAACAATGATATTTTGACGGCCCAAGGCCAGTCTCCCCTGTTTCTGGTCCGTGAGATATCCACAGCGGTCAAGATCGAGGAGCTTACACAACAATATCAGATTCTGCCTGGCGTCATCCAGAATCTTGTTTCAAACGGAGCCAAATCCAGAAATCTCACCCGACTTATCACTACGATATCAGATGCCATATTGAATAAGATCATTGCATTTGCAATTGAAAGCGCAGGGCAGCCGCCGTGTAATTTTGCATTTATGGTCATGGGTAGCGAAGGCCGTAAAGAGCAAACCCTAAAGACAGATCAGGACAATGCCATAATTTTTGAAGATATCGCCGCTATACCAGTTGAAACAATACAATCTTATTTTCTGAAATTAGGTGAAACCATTTGTGCAGAGCTTAACCAGGTAGGATACGCCTTTTGCAAAGGAGACATCATGGCAAGAAATCCGAAATGGTGTCAGCCTGTTTCAGCCTGGAAAGAATATTTCTTTTCCTGGATTCGAGCGGCGGAACCCGAGGATTTGCTTAGATCCAGCATTTTTTTTGATTTCAGATGCGCCTATGGGAAAGCAGAACTTGTAAGTGAGCTGCGAAGCTTTCTTATGTACTCATTCTCCGGGCAGCCATATTTTTTCCGATTTATGGCAGAAAACGCCCTATACTTTAAGCCGCCCGTTGGTTTTTTTAGAAATTTTATCGTTGAGTCAAAAGGAGAGCATAGGGATTCCTTTGATATAAAAAAGGCCATGGTGCCAATTATAGATTTTGCCAGAATTTATGCTTTAAAATATGGAATATCAGAGACCAATACCCAGGAGAGACTGCATCAGTTGTATCTGAGAAAAAAGCTACCTTGGAATACATATAATGAGCTTGAGCATGCCTACAGTTTTTTAATGCAGCTTCGTTTCGGCAGGCAGATAAATGCCGTCATGGTTGAAAAAACACAACCGGATAATTTCATCAATCCTAAAAGACTGACCCGAATTGAGCAAACCATGCTTAAAGAGATATTTTCCCGAATTGACAATATGCAAAAAGAAATCAGTTTTGAATTTTTAGTACCATAAAGTTTGTGTCAGTGCCCTCGCATCAGCGCTGTTCGATCGCTTCGCCTTACCGAATCAACCCCTGAATGTTGTTAGCCAAGATCATTTATTGTCGAAAACTATTGCTTGACAATTTTGTGGCTGTAATATAGCTATTAAATAGTCACAATATAAATGAATGGTATTTATTATGTCAAAGATTCCATTTCAAACGCCAGAACGTGAAATGCTGTTTGATATGAAAGTGCCTTATTCTGTTCAATGCATAATTTTCAAAAATAAAAAGAGAGGAGGTGAGATTATGTTAGGATTAACTGATGGCGGGATTATAGCCGCCTATCTGCTGGTGATCGGCAGTGCTGGCCTTTGTATTATTTATGGTTGGATTAATTGGGGAAAAGATTAAAGAGAGAGGGGGCATACTGATGGGTCGTTCGATATTTTTTATTATTTTAGCAGTTTATTTGGGTATTATCGCATTTTTAAGTTACCTCGGATATAAACATACAAAGAGTTCCAAAGACTATATGGTTGCAGGAGGAAATGTTCATCCCTACCTCATGGGCTTAGCTTACGGTGCATCGTTTATATCGACATCTGCTATCGTGGGCTTTGGAGGAGCCGCTGGGGTTTATGGCATGAGCCTTTTATGGCTGACCGTCTGCAATATTTTGATTGGTGTTTTCATCGCCTTTGTTTTTTTTGGCAAGAAGACTCGAGCCCTAGGTCAACAACTGAATGCTTTCACTTTCCCCGAGCTCTTAGGCAAACGTTATAATTCAGTCTTTATTCGACGTTTTTCTGCATCCTTATTCTCTTTTGTTATGCCGTTATACGCAGCAGCAGTACTGATTGGCGGTGCCCGCTTTTTGCAGGAATCCATGCAATTGGATTTCACGACTTCAGTTTGGATCTTTTCCATTGTCGTTATGCTTAACGTGTATTTTGGTGCCTTAAGGGGTATTGTCTATACAGACGCATTCCGTGGAACACTAGATTTTGTAATTATGGCGATTATATTAGTTTCCACTTATGTGAAATTAGGCGGCGTCTCAGGCGCCCATGCTAAACTTGATGCCATGAAAGGTATGGTTCCAGCAGCTTTGGCAGCTCAAGGCCATATGGGTTGGGCTTCAATGCCTCTATTTGGCTCGCAAACCTGGTGGTTTGTATTCTCAACATTAGTGCTTGGCGTGGGAATTGGAGTTCTAGCCCAGCCCCAGTTAATAGTCCGTTTTCTAATGGTAAAATCCTCCAAGGAGATTAACCGGGCTGTTATGTTCGGGTCAACCTTTATCCTATTTATGACAGGTGTGGCTTTCACGGTAGGAGCTCTATCTAATGTTTTCTTCAAAGACACAATGGGTAAAATTTCCATCGCAGCGACTGCTTCAGCAGCCTTTCCAAATGGTAACTCAGACAATATTATCCCCCTATTTATCTCCCAAGCGATGCCTTCTTGGTTAACCTATCTTTTCCTTTTAGGCCTTTTGGCAGCCGCCATGTCAGCCTTAAGCGGTCAGTTCCACATGATTTCCACGTCAATTAGTTACGATCTTAACCCCAGTTCCGGTAAAAATGAACATAAAGCAGTAACGCTCGGTCGTTTAGGAACCATTTTTGGTTTTGTTTTAACAATGATCGTAATCTTTCAACTTCCTGGCAGTATTATTCCCATCGCTACTGCGATCTTCTTCGGTCTCTGCGCTGCAGGTTTTTTACCAATGTATATTGCCGCTCTTTATTGGAAAAGAGTGAGCACACCGGCAGCCATTTCAAGTATGTTGGCTGGTGCAGGAACCTATATCTATATGGTTCTTTTTGTGCATGCGAAAGAAGCTGGAATTTTCGGGCTTTGTAAATTACTCTTTAATAAAACGACACTATCTTCTGCCCCGTGGACTTACATAGACCCGATGGTGGTTGCCTTGCCTGTAAGCATCACCGTTATAGTTGTTGTTTCTTTATTATCCAAAACCGAACCATTTGTTTTTAATGCAGCAAAAGGAGCCTTCAAATAACAACTCAGCGACGCTGCCTCCTGTTTTTGCATATATCAGCCCCTTGAATCGATACCCGAAAAAATCACTGAAGCAGTGACGGCCGTCTTTTTCTGGTTATGAATCATCTTGTTCCTGGAACTGATCATGTTGCTGCCTAGGCTCTTTGGCTTTGAAATCGGTGTGACGTCAGTCGGCGGCGGCAACTGATTCCGGGAATCAACCCGAAACGTTGACGGATGAATTGAAAGAGGCCGGGATGTTACAAGCATCCCGGCCTCTTTGTTTGTGCGCCCGGCAGGGGAGACCGTTAGCCGGACGGGGTGTCCACCGCGAGGTGGAATCTGAAAGAAACCGTGATGGCTTTCTTCCATGCCACCTCTCTGATTTGTGGGAAAGATGCATCGGACGAGGCGTTCCGTGCATATTTTTGAAGAGAATCACCCACATTATAAACAGGGCGCAGGATGACTATGCCGTCGACAAAACTGATGGGAATCAGCTTTATTTTCAGAATATTTCGAATTTCCCGGGGAAAGGTAATTCAATATAAATTGCGCCACTCCTATTGGCTTAAAAATCATTTTTGCGCCATTTTATTGACGCATTTATTGACATATTGCGCCAATAAAGGTATCGTTACGTTCATCATCAATAGGAAGAATTTATGAAATGTCTTGAGGGATAGAAGTCATGCCAAAGAAGATAACCGCTGAGACGGATGTTCGCATTCTTGAGGAAATAGGCCGCCATGCAGAAGGGATTGGCATGGACTCCCTCCACGCATATGTTGAGGACGCCATCAGTCGGCGAAGCTTACAGCGCCGCCTATTCCAGTTCGTAGCTGAGAGGAGAATCGTCAGGGAAGGAAAACAACGAGGGGTGCGTTACCGACCTGCGCCGATCACCGGAGAGTTCAGCATAGTTATGCCTGTTGCTTTGTTTGAAGCTGCCGGAGAAGTTTATATCCCCATTTCACCCGAAGGAAAAGAGATCAGGGACCACGTCTGCCAGCCGCGCCAGATGCGGACACCTATCGGCTATAACCAGAGCTTTCTGGAAGCATACTATCCCAACGAAACATCCTATCTGCCGGCTGAACTGCGTAGTCAGCTCCACACCCTTGGCACACCTCCCGATGGCGATCGGACTGCCGGCACCTTTGCCCGCGACATCATGAATCGGCTGTTGATCGATCTATCGTGGGCGTCTTCACGACTCGAAGGAAACACCTACAGCCGAATCGATACCGAGCGTCTGATTGAGTTTGGTCAGGCCGCCGAAGGGAAGGACGCACTGGAAACCCAGATGATCCTCAACCACAAGGCCGCCATAGAGCTGCTGGTGAATGAAGTGGATCTTGTTGACTTTACCCCCTACACCATTTTTAGTTTACATGCGATTCTCTCCGATGGGCTTCTGGCTGATCGGAGTGCCGGTGGCCGAATCCGCCACCGGCCGGTGGAAATCGGAGGTAGCGTCTATATGCCGATCGCTATGCCGCAACGGCTTGATGAACTGTTCAGGATTATTCTCTCGATGGCACAAGAGATACGCGATCCCTTTGAGCAGTCTTTTTTCGTGATGGTCCATCTCCCTTACCTGCAACCTTTCGAGGATGTGAACAAGCGCGTCTCCCGGCTCGCCGCCAACATTCCCTTGATTCGGCACAACCTCTGTCCGCTCTCTTTTATCGACGTTCCGGAACATGCTTATATTGATGCAATGCTGGGGGTGTATGAACAGAACCGGATAGAGCTGCTGCGCGATGTCTTCGCCTGGGCCTATGAACGCTCCTGTCAGCAGTATCTGGCGGTACGCAGAGAACTAGTGCCGCCGGATACCTTCCGTTTACGATACCGGCAGACGCTCAGCGAGACAATAAAGGCAATTATTCTTCAACAGCAAGCTCCCATTAAAAAGACGGTGATGGCTGCTATTTCTTTGTCAGTGCCCGAGGAGGATCACGACAAGTTCGTTAAGCTTGTACTGGAAGAGTTTGAAAACTTGCACGAGGGGAATGCAATACGCTTTGGCGTTCGCCCCCTGGAGTTTGCGGCGTGGCAAGAGAAAATCAAGTAGCAAGAAGGCCCAAAGACATTTAAAACGGTTATCGTGACAATGTGGCCGTGAGACAACTGAAACCGTTGTAAAACCGAAAGGGTAAAAATATGCGGCACAAAAAAATGATTCCATACGGGCGACTTTCCCGTCGAAAGCAGCGTGATAATTTTATCAGGCTGCGGCAAAAGATACGCAATGACGCCTCAGTTTATGGCGGCCAGTTTACAAGTCCCCATGTTCTCAATGAACCGGGACGTCCCGCTCTGTACAATCAATGGGCAGATGCATACTTCCTCGGCAGTGACGGGCTGACCATCTGGAATGCCACCATCGTCACAGCCGTTCGAGCATTCTGGGATGTTGTCGAAGAGATGGCCCATTCACGAGCGTGGGAGATGCTGACTCCTGAAGAACAATCAGCAGAAGCGGAAATGAAATTTGAACCAATTTGGTCAAATGGCCAACGTATGTATCGAATGGTAGAAAAGCCAAAACTGATCTACGAAAAATATGGCGGGCTCACTTATAACGCGTATCAAGACAAACTGACCGAAGAAATCATTCTGCACGAACCGCCAGAAATATTTGAATCATTTACGACAGACCGCACCTACCGCTATGGTATTGGGCTGAATATGGTCATCGATGTTGACGAAATTAATCAGGCAACCATTGAGGAAGCGATTCGTCGATTCCGCGAGGTGGGGGAAACCGATTGGTTGGCGGCCAAACCGGTTTTGCGAAGTGAACTGCCCATGGAGAGCGCAAATTCCGCGTTTAGCAAGATACGATGTGTACCAAACGAGGTTGGTCTATGTGATAGTTGATTGTGCCGTCCGAAACATAGCGGGAAATGAACGGATCCTGGAATTTCGCTACCTGCGCCACGTTATTACCTTGAATCGACAGATGGATGAACGCGGAAATATAGAAAAGGTTGACCTATATCATCAGCGTCATTCGTAGCGCCTTATCCACGTCCGCCATGCGAGATTCGGGCAATTTCCCTGCAAGATTGGGCTGTTGGGTAACTGGGTTCATGAACCGGGAGTGATCGAGAGATCGTAACTGAAAGCACAGAAAAACCGTATCAAGAGGAAGACCGGTTTCATTGGCCGTCACACGCACATTGGTGGGGTAATCCCGCTGCACATTGCGTGCATCCGTGCCCACCACGACAGTAACTACGAGAGGTTGACAGTTGATCGCATCGCTTGAGACAACCAGAACAGGACGGTAACCTGTCTGTTCGTGGCCATGAGTCGGATTCAGATTGACGAAGTAGATATGGCCGCGTTTAATCATCGCTTAGGCCGTCATATTCTGCACGGATAAATTCCGCTGATATATCGGACAGTACGCAACGGATACCGGGCTCGGCTGCCATTTGGGCCATTTCTTTTTCAAAAGTTTCTTTTTTTCTTCTGGCGCTGTAATCGCGTAAGGCTGTGATAACCAAACGGTTGAAATTACCCTCCAGTTCCGGTGGCGCCACACGATGAATTTCCTCTATCAGTTGACGGGGTATTGCGATACTGCGACGGACGGTTTTGATCTGGGATGCTTTTTGAGGTTTCATTTCACACCTTCTTTCACACATAAGGTGCACCCATAAGTGTGTTGTGTCAAGAATATTTTAAAGAGAAAGGGCTGCGGATTTATGCGGAGTGCAAATATCCGCATTGAACTTGTCTGGCTTCTGACCAGAAAAATTGCGTCCTTGTTTCGGCGCCCCGCAGCATAATCTTACCAAGGATTTCCGGAGGTCATTGGAATTGATGAACGCTTCAAGGCCCAGGTGCTGCAAGAGTATTTCAATGTCATGCTGTATCGTGACCTGGTGGAGCGCTATGAAATCAGGGACGTATCTATCTTGAAATACCTTCTCAAAAGGTTGATCGGATCGTTCACCAAAGAATTTTCCGTGAATAAACTTTACAAGGACCTCAAGTCAAGGGGGTTTTCCATCGGCAAGGATGCGCTCTACCGAATGATGAAAGAGATATTTGCAATCTATATGCTTGCCAGCATCGAGAGATATGATCCGGCTGTGATCAGGCGGGAAATGAGTAACAAGAAGGTGTATCTTTATGATAATGGTTTTGCGGCGGCCATGCACTACTCCTTTTCAGAGGACCGCGGCAAACGCCTGGAGAACGTTGTTTTCAGACACCTTCGTGCACGTACCGAAGATATCTTTTTTGCCAGGAACGGCTGGGAATGTGACTTCGTTGTTTTTCCGCCTGGCCGTTCAGCGCAGCTCCTACAGGTAACGGATCGGCTGGGCGGGGACAACATCGGGCGGGAACTGAAAGGGCTGGTTGCCGGAAGACAGTTCATTGGTGAAGCGGAAGGGTTGCTACTGGTTGATTCCATTGAGCCGGGATTGGATATCCCACGGTGGATTCGCGTCCTGACTGTTCAGCAATGGTTGTTGGAGTCCCAATTCACATAGCGAGCATCCGACTCATCCTCTGAGGGCGCTGATCAAAAGAAGGGGAGCAAACGACACCAGGATGACGATCAGCATCATGTTTCGCATCAAAGTCCGGTAATAGGGTTGAATTTCCATCTGCTCCCCTTCCTTATTTCAGCGGATAACCGTCACTTCGGCACCGGTTTGTTTTTTCAGTTGTTCCAGATGATCTTCGACGCTTCCATCGAAAAGGGCTTTTTCGAAAAAAGTCCGGGGTTCATGACCCAGCACCAGAAGATCGGCTTTTTCCTCCTGAACCACCTGTATCAACACATCCAGAACCAACCCTTTTCTGAGGATTTTCCTGGCCGTAACGCCTTGGGTTTTGGCGAGTTCTTCGGCAAAATCCAGGAACTGCTCTCCCAAGCGATCCAGCGAATCCGCAACCGCTCCGGAGGTGATGAAACCGCTGCCCCGTTTTAAAAAAGATACATCCACCACATAGACGTAAACCAATCCGGCCTGAGATTTACTGGCCATAATTGCAGCTTCGAGCGCCGCTTTCTGGGAATGCAGGGATCCTGTCACTCCGCATACGATCGTTGTGTAACCCATATTGACTCCTATGTTTTTGGTTATGACAGCTCAGGCGGGATCTGCCTTCAATGCGCCTGAACCGTATTTTTTTTAAATTTCCACCAGCAGCAACCATCCGGAACACAGGATGATGGTGATGATCATCGGAATAAAGGCCGCCTTCAGGTAAGCCATGAAGGAGATGGGATAGCCGGCCCGCTCTGCCATGCCCACGGTGACTACATTGGCGCTTGCCCCGATCATGGTGCCATTGCCTCCAAGGCATGCGCCCAACGCCAGCGCCCACCACAATACGCCGCTCTGGGCTCCGAGGATGACGGTCGTCAGATACCCAACGATCGGCAGCATGGTGGCGGTGAACGGGATGTTGTCGATGATGGCGGAGGCCAGAGCGGACACCCACAGGATCATGAGAATGGCCACCACGAGGTTGCCTTTGGAGATATCCTTGACCCATCCGGCGATGATCTGGATCAGGCCGGTTTCTTCAGCCCCGGCAACGACCATGAAGAGCATGATGAAAAAAATCAGTGTGGGCCACTCGATTTCTTTTTCAAGCATTTCGACGATATCCACTTTACTGATCACCACCAATATGGCCGCTCCGATCATGGCTGCGATGCTGGGCTCCATGTGCAATACGCCGTGAATGATGAAAAGAAAAATGACTATCCCAAGAATGGTCCCGCATTGTATCAAAAGGCTCTTGTTGGTGATTTTGTATTCATCCCGAAGCATTTCGATCAACTTTCCCACATCTCCCACCTGGGCCTTCAGGTAGTCTTTTTTATACCAGTACAGGAAATAGATGATCGTAATAGCAAGGCCAATTACATTGACCAGGGACAGATTCATAATAAAATCGACGAAAGACAGTTTGGCATAGGATCCGATCATGATGTTGGGCGGATCTCCGATCAGAGTGGCGGTGCCGCCGACGTTGGAGGCGAAAACCTCGGGCATCAGCAGGGAAATCGGATTGATCTTTATGGTCAGCGCGATTTCGATGGTTACCGGAATGATCAGGAGCATGGTTGTCACATTGTCGAGAAATGCCGATGTCACGGCGGTGACAAACATGAGGATGGCTGCCAAAACAAAAACGTTGCCTTTAGCCATCTGATAGGATTTATATGCCATCCATTGGAAAACCCCGGTTTTTTTCATGACCCCGACGATGATCATCATGGCCATCAGGAGAAAAATCACGTTCATGTCAATGGCGTGTATGGCTTCTTCATAAGTCAGGATAACAAAATTCGGGTTGAACGATCCTGCAGTGTAGGTAATGGTGAGAAGAACCGATGCGCCCAGAAAAGCCGCAAGGGTCCGGTGCATGAGCTCGAATGCGATGAGCGCATAAACTGCAACCAAAACGAGGCTGGCGATCCAGAAAGCGGGGGTGATGATACGGATCATGGTAAAATTGTGATGGGCCAGGTAGTAACCCACACCGTTTACATCGTCTTTTTCCTGAACGATGTGTTCCAGAACAATATGTTCCGAGCTTTTGAAGGAAGGTTTTTCCGCCTCCATCTCCACCCTTGCTCCGGTCAGCGCGCCCTTGGAAAAAGTCAGCTCGGCTTCATATCCGCCGGATTTTGAAGTGGTCACTTCCTTTTCGATATCAATCTTTTTGCCATTTAAAAAAAACTGGAGACTCACTTCTTTCAGCGGTTTTCCCTGGTCGTTGGTAATGGTTCCGGACACCACCAGGATATCGGACGGGTTGCTGCTGCCCTGCGCCGGGGCCATGGGGGCGATCCCCATGGCTATCAGCCAGAGCAGGAGCGTCCCAAAAATCAATTTGCTTTTTGTCATCGGAAAATTATCCTTTCTCTAATTCAATTATTTTTTTTGCCTTTTCTGCGGCAATATCCTGATACAGCACCTGAAGGGTTCGTATCAGCGTCAATGCGCCCATCAGCGGTATCAATGCGTAAAGGCAGACCATCGGAATCTGCATAATGATGGTTGTCTGGCCGGTACTTGCCTGCTGAATGGCCATCTTCCACCCGTAAACCAGCATGAGCAGCGAAAATACGATGGTCGCCAGATTGCTGAAAACAGTCAAAGAGAATCGGGTTTTGGGAAAGAATTGAAGCAACACGTCCACCTTGATCATGGACTTGTTTTTGACCGAGACGCTTAAACCGATAAAAGTCGTATAGATAAGCACCAGTTTTATGTATTCTTCAGACCAGGCCAGGGTGTAATTGAAGCCATATCGCAGAACTACATTGGCAAATAAAGCCAATAGCCCCGTCATAACCATCAGGAAAATGCTCCATTCTTCAAATAACGTCAGACATTTATCCACAGTATGCATTATCTTTTTTATCATGAGTTTTGTCCTTTCATTTTCCATTTGCATAAAACTGATTTAGCGCCACACGTCTTTCGTTGCACTTCTTTGAACACTGTCCCAAATAAAAAAGCCGCTAAACACGAATCCATCGTGATAGCGGCCCGACCATCATTACTCCCTCTGAGAAGACTATGTTCTCAGACCCGAAGAAAATTTAAATTTTGTCTGTTGAATAAGAAGGCGCAGTCAGCGCACAAAGACTTTCTCAAACATATAATCTATCTTCTTTCATTTTCCATTTGCATAAAACTGATTTAGAGCCACACGTCTTTCGTTGCACTTCTTTGAACACTGTCCCAAATAAAAAATCCGCTAAACACGAATCCATCGTGATAGCGGCCCGACCATCATTACTCCCTCTGAGAAGACTATGTCCTCAGACCCGAAGAAAATTCAATTTTTGATTGACTATCATAACCCCCCTGTTTTGTCTACTCGAAAAAAACCATCTTCACAGATTTTGGTCAATTCCGCCTCATGATTCGGCCAGGCTGATCCGGCGCCATGGCGGGGAACTTGGGGAGAAAACTCCCTTTTTATATTCATTGGTTTTTGGGCGAAATCTTCTGCATCAGCGCTTCATAGATGGGTTTGTCTTTAAAATACTCCGGGATACTATAGGCAATTATCGAAACGATCATCAGAGGCAACAATAGATCGTAGGCGCCTGTCATTTCCAGTATCAGTATGGTTCCGGTAACCGGTGCACGGACAATGGCCGAAAAATATCCCGCCATTCCCAATACCCCCCAGACAGTAAAATCAAAACCGGCATTCGGATAAATACCGAGCACGACAAATCCGAAAAGTGAGCCGATCAACGCGCCAAGCAGCAAAAGGGGTGCAAATATGCCGCCGGGCGCGCCTGTACTGTAGCTGGCCATGGTAAGGATAAATCTCAGGATGAAATACATCAGGAGTTGATAAGGTAAAAGCGTGTTTTTAAGTACATTATCAACGAGATCCATTCCCGTTCCCAGGGATTCAGGCAGCACCATCCCTATCAATCCAAAACTGATGCCAAGACCGACAGCCAGCAGCATTTTTTTATAAAAAGTGAGGCGATGTACGTAAATAGATCCGCCAAGCAGAGATTTGTTGAACAAAAGGCCCAGAAAACCCAGTAAAACCCCCAG
>CAIVVZ010000057.1 GCA_903909505.1 uncultured Desulfobacteraceae bacterium | reverse complement strand
TCAAGCCATTTGATCCTGAGAATCTACTGATATTCAGCACCGGTCTTTTAAACGGCACGCCTGCTTTCAGCGCCAACCGAACCGTCGTTACCTTCGTCTCTCCTCAGTCGGATCTATTGGCATATCCCATGATGGGCGGATTTTGGTCGGCGGAATTGAAGTATGCCGGCTATGACAAGGTGATCTTTCGCAACAAGTCCCCCAAGTGGGTCTATTTATGGATATACAATGACAAAATAGAATTGCGTGATGCCTCTCATTTGCAGGGCAAAGGCGCGCTTGAAACGCAGGACCTGATTCGAAAGGAGCTCAATGAGCCGAAAGCCCAGGTGGCGGCAATCGGCCTGGCCGGCGAGAATCGGGTCTTCACGGCTTCCATCGAGCAGTCCAGATCGAGCGCCAGCAGGCTCGGCGGCGGCGCCGTGATGGGGGACAAGATGCTAAAGGCCATCGCCGTGCGCGGGACCCGGGACGTCAATCTTGCCCGTGGGGAAGAATTCATGGAACACATGAAAGGCGTGACGGAATACATCAATTACCGGAATGCAAACCCCATCAAGGATGTCATGACCATTTTATCCGGGATCGGCTCCCCCCAGGAGATGGTACACACCGATGAAAAATGGCACACGGAAAATTTCGCCTGGGGGAATGCGCGCACCCGCAGAAGAGACTTCTGGTCCAAGGAAAACGAAGAGAACTGGACGACGACGCAAACGGGTGCGATAGAAAGGTTCATCAGCTGCATGAACTGTCCGCAGCATTGCGGAGCCCTGGTTTCCCACCAGGGCGGCCCCCGCTACATGATGAAATGCTTCGGGAAGCTGACCTATTCCATGGCGGCTTATGTGGATGATCTGGGTTTTAATTTCAGGATACTGCAAAAGGCCACGGAATACGGCGTGGACTCGTTCTCCACGCCGCAGATTCTGGCCTTTGCCGTTGAGCTTTATGAAGCCGGTATTCTGACCGACAAAGATTTTGCGGGGACGGACACTTATGAAGCATGTCCTACCGACAAGGAAGGAAGATTCTTCTGGCTGCTTGACAGGGTGGCCCGGCGGGAAGGAATCGGCGATGTTCTGGCTGACGGCGTTTATTATGCGGCGCGCAGAATCGGCAACGGCGCGGAAGTCTATGATCACAATACGATCAAGAAACATGAGCAGCTCCCCCTGAAGCTGGGCATGATGGACCCCCTCTATTATCTCATGTATTCCACCAACGAGAAGATAAGCATCACCCAGATCGAAGGGCAGTGGCCCCAGACGCCTTTCCCCACGCGAGAGCAAAGGGAGGAGTTCGTAAAGGACTGGCCCCAGCTTCCGGATGATCATTTCAAGCAGTACCTGCTGGACTGGGAGTTTCGCGGAGAAAACGCGAATCCGCATTATCCGACGCCGCAGATGGCCGCTGAAATCGTGGACTGGATGGAGATGCTGCACAACATTGACGACGCCGTCTGCATTTGCTGCGGTATGTCATCGTTTTGCCTGAAGCCTCCCTATCATATACACAACTACCCGAAAATTATCTCGGCCGCCTCCGGGCTGGACCTGGATGAAGGCAAGTTAAAGAAAATAGTCAACAGGAACCGAAACCTGCACCGCGCGTACAATAACAGAAGGGGCATGACGCGGGCGGATGAGAAGCCGCCGGAAGACCATTGGAAAAGGAGATTTCCCGAACTCGAAGAACAGCTCTTGTCTACGTATTATAAATTCAAGGGATGGAATATGGACGGTGTTCCCACGAGAGAAAAACTGGAGGAACTGGATCTGGGCTATGTCGCCGATGACTTGGAGAAGAGGGGGATATTAAAAAATGGCCAAGATTAAGAAGAAAATCAAGACAATCAAGATTGATGCCGATAAATGCAACGGCTGCAGGGGTTGTGAGATCATCTGCTCCGCCTATCACGCAACGCCGAGATACAGCAGCAACAATCCGGCAAGGTCTCGTATCCAGATAATCACCAACCGGCTGGAAAACAAATGGCTTCCGGTATTCGCGGGTGAGTATGCTCCGGCCGAATGCATGGGTAGGGACAAATATGTGATTGACGGTAAGGAATATGCCGAGTGCGATTTCTGCAGGGCTGTCTGCCCGTCCAGGGACTTGTTCAAGGAACCCGACTCCGGCCTCCCGCTCAAATGCGATATGTGTGAGGGCGCGGAAACGCCCAAGTGCGTCGAGTGGTGCCTCAATGACGTCCTGATTTACGAAGAAAGGGAAGAGGAAGTCGAGGATGTGGCGAGGATGGATGACATTGAGATCGGATTGGCGTCAATGGTGGACAAATTTGGACTGGAGAAGGTAAAGGACTCTGTTGCCCGTTTATCAAAGAAGGCTTAGGGACATGGAAAATACTAATTTACCGTATATAATGTTTTCATACTTCAAAAAAGGCGAGGCTGTGTATGAAGACATCGACTTTGGTTCGAAATGGGATATCAAAAGAACTTGTGGACTTGATTTCGCGTTTGATTGATTTGATTCCCTGGCCTGCGTGACGGCGTGCGATGGGAGATGCGACATTGTCATTACTGGACGGAAAGCATCCCCCTTCATAGAGGTTATCGACGAGATAAGGCAGGCCGATGGAACCGGGTTCGCGCCTTCAGCATGCGCAGGATAATTGGTGTTTCCACATCGGCCGTGGCCAAGATTTTGATGAGGAGAAATAATAAAAAGTCCAATTAGTCAACAACGTCCCGTATTCGCGATCGGATACGCTGCCGATATGGACCGGGTAAATCAAGTGAATTATTTTGACAAAGGATCTATGCGGGCTGTCCAACCTTTTCAAAAATCTTTTCTACATCTGTCAGATGTTTATGGAGATATAGTTCCGCAGGTGAAATTCCGAGGCTGAGCCCCATCAGTTGAGTGAAATATAGAATCGGCAACTGAGGATGTGTTCCATATTTCTTTGCCATATCATCCTGACGCGTATCCAGGTTGGCATGGCACAATGGGCATGCCACAGAAATGGCATCCGCCCCTGCCAATTTGGCTTCCTGAATCACGTTGTGACTTAAATTCACCACAATGTCCGGTTTGGAAAGAGCAAAAGAAGCGCCGCAACAAACAGTTTTATACGGCCACTCAACGGTAGTG
>CAIVVZ010000056.1 GCA_903909505.1 uncultured Desulfobacteraceae bacterium | reverse complement strand
TACCACGGAACTTGACTGGAATTGATCGGCGGACAATTTCCAAAAGTGCTTGACAAGAAAAACACCGGGTGATATTTATGCAATCTTATATGTTCTATTGTGTTGTAATTTAAAGTAATTACCGTGCCATTTGAGATAAATTACAGATGGTTATATCAAGTCATTTTTATTTTTTTCCTTTAACTGAGCACTGTTAACCCCATTCGCTGCAAATTGACAGCGGCCTACAGCAGCGGCCGCGGATAAATGAAGGGAGGTGCTGAACAGACCTAATCTTATGCTACCGGAATTTGCATTCGCGTATTAACTTGAACTTATGAAAAGCCAACAAACAATGGAGGTATCTTAAATGCCAAGTTTTGTAATTGCAGAAAAATGTGATGGTTGCAAAGGCGGAGACAAAACCGCATGTATGTACATTTGCCCAAATGACCTGATGGTCCTCGATCCCAACGCCATGAAAGCGTATAATCAGGAGCCCGATCAGTGCTGGGAATGTTTTTCCTGCGTAAAGATTTGCCCCACCCAGGCCATTGAAGTCCGTGGCTATTCCGATTTCGTACCGATGGGAAGCAGCATCATGCCGCTGATGAGCACCGAAGATGTTGTCTGGACCTGCAAGTTCAGAAACGGACTCATCAAACGCTTCAAGTTCCCCATCCGTACCACTGCTGAAGGCCAGGCCAATGGTTATCTGTCATTGAAAGGCAAAGACCTGGACAGCCAACTGCTTTCAACCGAAGAAGCAGACGGCATGAAATTAATTAAACCGACATTGGTCTAACCCATCAGCATCGGACAATTCATTCGATCATCTCTTTGAATCAAATATAATTTTGAGGAGGATATAACATGGCATTACCGAATAAAATTTTGGGTGAAACCAAGGCCGAAAGAGATCCAAAAGTTGTAGAACGCGAAGTTGACATTCTGATCGTCGGCGGCGGCATGGCAGCCTGCGGCACGGCATTTGAAGTAAAAAAATGGGCATCTGACGATACCAAGATTCTGCTTTGCGACAAAGCCGCCATGGACAGAAGTGGTGCTGTGGCACAGGGCCTTTCCGCCATCAACACCTATGTCGGCACCAACAGCCCGGAAGACTATGTCCGGATGGTTCGTAACGACTTGATGGGTCTGGTTCGTGAAGACCTTATTTTCGACCTTGGCCGTCACGTGGATGACTCCGTTCATCTGTTTGAAGAATGGGGCCTTCCGATCTGGAAAAAAGATGCCGGCGGAAAAACCCTGGACGGTAAAAAAGGCCTTGAAATGGGCTCCCTGAAAGGTGGGGCAACCCCAGTACGCACCGGTAAATGGCAGATCATGATCAACGGCGAATCTTACAAGAAAATCGTTGCTGAAGCTGCCAAGACGGCTCTGGGCATGGACAATATCATTGAACGCTGCTTCATCGTCGAGCTGCTGCTGGATGCCAACAACGCCAATCAGGTTGCCGGCGCAGTGGGTTTCTCGGTTCGTGAAAACATCGTTTATATCATCAAAGCCAAAACCATCATGGTTGCTTGCGGCGGCGCTGTCAACATTTATCAGCCCCGTTCCGTCGGTGAAGGCAAAGGCCGCGCATGGTACCCGGTATGGAACGCTGGTTCCACCTATACCATGGCCATGAAAGTCGGCGCTGAACTTTCCATGATGGAAAACCGTTTCACCCCGGCTCGTTTTAAAGACGGTTACGGCCCGGTCGGCGCATGGTTCCTGCTGTTCAAAGCCAAGACCCTCAACGGTCTGGGTGAAAATTTTGCTGCCAGCGACGCCGCCAAGGCAGAACTGGAAAAATACGCTCCGTACGGCACGGCCGCCGTTACCCCGACCTGCCTGCGTAACCACCTGATGCTGTTTGAAATGAAGGCTGGCCGCGGCCCGATCATCATGGATACGGTTACGGCTCTGGCAGCTCTTGGAAAAACCATGGACAAGAAAGAACTCAAACACCTTGAGTCTGAAGCATGGGAAGACTTCCTGGATATGACCTGCGGACAGGCCAACCTGTGGTGCGCCACCAACACTGAACCTGAAAAGAAAAACTCCGAAGTTATGCCGACCGAACCGTATCTGCTGGGTTCACACTCCGGCTGCTGCGGCATGTGGGTTTCCGGTCCGGATGAAGACTGGGTCCCGGCTTCTTACAAATGGGGTCACAAAGGCAAAATTTATAACCGCATGACCACTGTCGTCGGTCTCTTTACCTCAGGTGACGGCGTTGGCTGCTCGGGCCACAAATTCTCCTCCGGTTCACATGCCGAAGGCCGTATGTGCGCCAAACAGATGGTGAAATTTGTCCGCGACAATGCGGATTTCAAACCCGCCATCAAACAGTCCGCCACGGAACTGGTCGACATGGTTTACAAACCGGTCAGAACCTATCTTGACAACTGCGCTTACACCACAGCGGTTGATATTAACCCCGCTTATGTCAAACCTTCCGGCATGGCCCTTCGCCTGATGAAGGCCACCCATGAATATGGTGCGGGAACGGCTACCTATTATCAGACCAGCTCAAAAAGCCTGGAAATCGTTATGGATCTTCTGGCCACTATGCGCGAAGACTGCGAGAAACTGGGTGCCGGCGACCTTCATGAACTGATGAGAGCATGGGAAATCAATCACCGCATCTGGACGGTCGAAGCTCACCTTCGTCACATCCAGTTCCGGAAAGAAACCCGTTATCCCGGATTCTATTATCAGGCTGATTATCCCGGACAGGATGACGCCAACTGGTTCTGCTTTGTCAACTCCAAGTATGATCCGGCAGCGGGCAAATGGGATGTCTTCAAAAAAGACTACATCAAACTCATTGCTTAATTATGGTAATTACCGTTGACGTAGTTTAGCAGGATAATTACTCCTCCAGGTATCCTCGGATGCCTGGAGGTTTTTTTTAAACAATGCTTTAAGTATTAAGTTTTAAGCTTTATGCCCGGCGCCGGTAACACCCTATAAAACTTAAACCCTAACACTTAAAACTTGTAACCGAAAAACAAACCCAAACCTTATAATGCACGGAGGGATAGCATGACAGCAGACAAAGCAGCCCCTGCTAGTGGAAGCATTTTGGTAGTTGGTGGCGGGATCAGCGGACTGACCACTGCCATCGAAGCTGCCGAAGTGGGATACGAGGTGTTCCTGGTCGAAAAAAATCCTTACCTGGGCGGAAGAGTAGCGCAGTTAAATCAGTATTTCCCCAAGCTATGTCCTCCGTCCTGCGGCCTTGAGATTAATTTTCGAAGAATCAAGGACAATCCCAAAATCAAAGTGCTGACGCTGGCCGAAGTTGAGAAAATCAGTGGTACTCCCGGAAATTACGACGCCAGCATCCGCATCAATCCCCGGTATGTCAATGAAAACTGCACCTGCTGCGGCGAATGCGCCACGGTTTGTCAGGCCGAAGTAACGTCTGATTTCAATTTCGGCATGAATAAAATCAAGGGGGCCTATCTTCCCAATGATCTGTCCATGCCGGCCCGTTTTGTTCTTGCCCCGCAGATCATCGGCACGGAAGATGCCAAGCGGTGCAAGGAAGCCTGTAAGTATGATGCGATTGATCTGGACATGGCCGCTAAAACCATCAGCCTGAAAGTGGGCGCCGTGGTGTGGGCAACCGGTTGGGCGCCTTACGACGCCGGCAAGATCGACAATCTGGGCTTTGGCCGCTATCCCAATATCATCACCAACATGATGCTGGAAAGACTGGCCTCCACCAATGGCCCCACTTGCGGAAAAATTACCCGACCCTCGGACCAGAAGGCGCCGGAAAGCATTGCCTTTGTCCAGTGCGCCGGTTCCCGAGATGAAAACCATCTGCCGTACTGCTCCTATATCTGTTGCATGGCCTCCCTCAAACACGCCACCTACATTCGCGAACAGTATCCGGATGCGAAGATCTATATTTTCTATATCGATCTTCGGACCCCGGGTTACCGTTACGAAAAATTCTACGAGAATATCAAGGCAGATAAAAATGTCTTCTTTATCAAGGGAAAAGTCGCCGAAGTCAGCGAAGACCCCGGTTCACACAGCGTTACGGTCGTGGCTGAAAACGCCGTAACCGGCGAGAAAATTCGTCAAACCGTGGATCTGGTCG
>CAIVVZ010000055.1 GCA_903909505.1 uncultured Desulfobacteraceae bacterium | reverse complement strand
TCTGGATCCTGCCCCCGAGAATAATACTTTTTTCTCACCCTACAGCATCACACATGCCTTTGCATTATTAGCACCGGGCGCTCGTGGGACGAGTCTGAGTGGAATCGAGCAGGCATTATCCTTTTCAATCCCGCTTGACCGTTACAACCCCGCCCTCAACAATCTCGATCTTCTTCTTTCCGGCAAAACGACCGGTGGCATACTCAATGGCGGCCTTCAGGCGCCAATACTCAACAATGCCGATGCGGTATGGGCACAGCAGGGTTTCTACATCCTGCCGGACTATCTTGACGCTTTGGCTGTCAATTTCGGAGCGGGCGTGCATATCATTGACTTTATAAACAGCACCGAGGAGTCACGGCAAACCATCAACACCTGGGTAGAAGGAAAAACGAACAATAGAATACAGGATCTGATTCCCCCGAATGGTGTCAAGGCGCTTACACGTCTTGTTCTGACAAATGCCATATGGTTCAAGGCAAATTGGGCTTCGCGGTTCTCGAAAAATTCTACGAAGAACCAGTCTTTTACCAACCACGGCGGCACGATTTCTTCGACCCCGTTCATGCGGCAGATGTTCGTCGAAACGCGGTTGCCGTATGCGCAGACGGACGGGTGCCAGGCTGTTGATATCCCTTATGCGGGTGATGACCTGTCGATGCTTGTGATTATGCCGGATTCCGGCACGTTCGATGCGTTTCTCTCTTCGCTGACGCCGACCGTGGTAGGCGATATAACGAATCATCTGACCCTTAAAAAGGTGGATTTATCCATACCGAAGTTTGACATTACGAAAGCACCGTCAATGCGTACCATTCTGATATCTCTCGGCATGAGCGATCTGTTCTCCCCTTTCGCTTCCGACCTGTCCGGAATTGACGGAAACCGCGACCTCTTAGTCGGAGATGTTTTTCACAAGGCATTTATCGCTATTGACGAGGATGGAACGGAAGCCGCGGCAGCAACCGCAATTATCATTGGCTTTACAGGCATGCCTCCTTCTCCCGATCTTACTCTGGCTATTAATCATCCCTTCATCTTCCTGATACGTGACCGACAAACCGGCTTGATACTCTTCATGGGCAAGGTGGTTTCCTTATAGAAATTCCGCACCAAGCGCAAGCAACCTTAGGTTGGATGGGATAAGGAGTTTCTTATGAAAGTCCTGGCCGGTCACGCCAAGCCGCCACAGGACGAGGACGGCCAGGACGATCCAGGCTGCTGTAAGCAGTGTCTTTTTGATCGGATAACTTCTTTATGCATACATGATTCACCGTATAGAGCGGCCTGCCTCATCGCCTTTCATTTAAAAAAGGCCGAGATATTGACCATACCCTTCTTTTTCGAGGTTCGCATTGGGGATGAAGCGAAGGGCCGCGGAGTTGATGCAATACCGCAGGCCCGTCGGCTCGGGACCGTCACTGAAAACGTGACCCAGGTGGGAATCCCCATGCTTGCTGCGCACCTCGGTTCGCGTCATAAAAAATAGTTATCCTATTCTTGAATTTTGGGCAGTCCAGAAATATTAACAATACTGGGAGAATGCAAAAGGGGGTGGTCCCCAAAAACTGGACAATGTGACAGGCTCAACCCCATCCTGCAGCTCATCTGGTTGTCAATGATCCACGGATGGTAACGGTCAAGGCACATGGTACCTGCCTGGTGGTTCAGCCCCGGAAAATAAAAGGGAAAGGGAAATATGGTAAAGGCTACCCCAAGCAAGGCAGGCGCCTTTTATAAACCAAGCTCGCTGTGTGATCCGATACGAACAAGGTCAAGATAATCAGGGTCAGTTTTTCGGTAAATCAAAATCAGATCGCGCTTGAAACGGTTTGTATACCTATTCGTCCGCATTTAACCCCGCGAGTAGTTTATCGGCGGAGCCAGACCATGCAAACTCGCCACGCTGTGCGGCTCTCATCGCTTTAATTGTAGCTCAATAGGGCTTAAGTCAAGGCTGTTATATTCTACGGTTCCAAAAGCATTGAAGTGGTTGTTCAGGACGGCAATATCAGGAGTTCTTTGTGGCAAATTCCGAATTCCGGGGATACGTTACTTATCTTTCTTTTCGGGTCCGGATTTCGAAAAATGATTGAGGTAAAGGCCAACTTCCAACCAGTGTCACGACCAGACGGCGAAAAAGCTCGCCACAATCTTCGAGTTAATTAATCCAGTTCTTCAGAGAGCAAAATGGCCTCAGCCACGCTACGCATGGATTTGCGGGTGGTCATGCTCCGCTTCTGAATCCAGCGATAGGCCTGTTCTCCGGTTTTACCCCTGCGCAGCATGAGAATCTCCTTTGCCCGTTCAACGAGTTTTCGCGTTTCCAGCTCCTCCTGAATCACCCGGGTTTTTACCATCAATTCGGTGTTTACGATGGCAACCGCCGCCTGATTGGCAACGGTCTGGATCAGATTGACCTCTGTTTCGGAAAATGCATGGGGCGTGGCGGTAAAACAGTTGAGGACACCGATGACTTTTTCATTCTTGACCTGAAGCGGAACACTGACCATGGATACCAGACCCAGGCGTTTGGCCATGTCTTTTTCTTTAAAACGCGGTTCCTTGAGGACATTTGGAATGATCACCGGCTTTTTATGCGTGGCCACATATCCCACAATCCCTTCATCCATGCTCAGCGATCGGTCCTTGAGATAATCCGGGTCAATGGCCTGGGTGGCTGTCAGCCGGATTTTCAGCGGCTCGGTGCCTTCATCAATCAACCACAACGAACAGATTTCCACACCGGTGACCTTGGCGGTTACCATGACGATCAGTTTCAGAATATCTTCCTGATAAAGATCCGAAGTAATGGCCCGGCTGATATCCATGATCCCCTTGATGTACTTGTCGTAGGTCTGAGGTGCCAGTTTTTCCATAATCTGTTGCTATCCAGTAAAGAATGGGTTATAATAATCAGTTAAATCATAACATAATCATGATTACGTTCAGAAAATCCAATAGATGGTTTGCCTTTCTGAAGGATTCCTCCGGACGCAGAACGAACAGGAATTTCCGACATCTAATCATCTACAAAGAAATCCCCTGATCTGTCAATATCCAGCACAACAATAAATTGATATTTTCCCGTTTTTTTGCCATTGAACGGTTGTTGAGGTTCACACGATGCAGAGCACTTATTCAGATGAAATAAACCGGCGCAGAACCTTTGGCATTATCAGCCACCC
>CAIVVZ010000054.1 GCA_903909505.1 uncultured Desulfobacteraceae bacterium | reverse complement strand
TGGCCGATTCGGGATTCCAGATATTTTAAAATCCAGTATCGGTTTCGCTGGTATTGCATCCGTGACACCTTGAGCATCGGCTCTTGAAGCCGCTGAATGATCTGGTCGATTTCCTGAACCGAATAGGGTGCTTCCTGTCCGAAAACTGAACGGATCTGCCGCTGAGTAACCAGATCATAATATTTTCGAATGGGAGATGTCGCAGTGACATATGCATCCAGTCCCAGTCCCGAATGGCGTTCCGCCTGATTGAGCAGCATAAAACGGCTCAAAAGCCTGCGCTGCATGTAATTCTGAAACAGCGACCCTTCACATCCCTTGTAGAGGCGGTCTCTGGGGCCTGGCTGCGATCTGAAGACAGCGGAAACGCCGTGACTGGATAGAAATTTCGCCATCAGCCAGTTGGCCAAGATCATGATTTCGGCCACCATCATTCGGCCGGGACTTTCGCGATTGATCCGGTTGACGCTGATTTCTCCGCTGTCGCTGATCCAGACGTTGATATCCGGAAGCGTAATCTGAACCGCACCGTCCGCAAGCCTTTTCTGGCGGAACTTCATGGCGATGTCGCAAAGGCTGGTGATCTCCCGGCTGCTGTCTGCAACCATGTTGACATCGTAATACGTCAACTGGCGCTGAACCCGGATCAGGCTTGGAACAACTTCATAGTCCAGGATTTCCGCGGTTTTGTTCAGGTGTATCAACATGCTGATGGCCGGACGAAGTTCACCGGCTTTTAAACTGCAGTGCTCTTCCGCCAGACTGGGCGGCAACATGGAAATCTTACGGTCCGGCATATAGATGGAGCTTGCCCTTAGCCGGGCTTCCCGGTCGATGGGGTCATCTTTTTTGACATAATGGCCCACATCCACAATGTGAACACCCAGGCAGCAAGAATCACCATAGTCCTCGAAACTGATCGCATCATCATAATCCAGTGTGGATTGACCGTCTATGGTCATCAGGGGAAGATGGGTCAGGTCTTTTCGGTCTGAAGATTCCAATGGCAATGCACAGGAGCCGGCAATATTACCGGCGTGGGATAGCACTTCCTGGGAAAATTCCAAGGGAATTTCCTGCCGATAAAGCTCAATATTTTCATTGGGATCAAAAAGACCAAAATCAATGAAGAGCGAAAAGAGCCGCTCTCTGTCATCGATTCCGGCTTTGACCATGATCTCCTTGCCTTCGGCATAATGGGGGCTTTCTTTATCCAGAAGATAACAGGATTTAAGGATATCCAGGCACGCGGATTCGTCTTCGGACAGCGTGGACAGCGGTGGACGTCGATCTTGCTGAAGCTGTGTTCTGACCCATAGCGCGCCGGACTCTATCCGCTGGGCTTTGCGGGCGATTTCCCGCTCCTGGGCAATGTTGCGTTCAACCTGTTCTTCCGGAATCGGGAAAAATCGGTTCTGGTCAAATTTGAAATACAGCCGGTTTTGAAAAAATGCGCGGACGATTGCGGATTCATGATCACAGGTCGCTTGATTTGAAAAACAGAACTCGGTCATGGTAGCAAGGTCAATCCACTCCTGTTCGGAATTTAGGATTTCCCAAAGATCGCGGATATTGACCTGCCGGGTCAACTGTTTTCTGCGAAAAGCAATTCCCTTAAGCGCATCGATCGTTTTGATCCGGCCCAGAGACAGATCCAGAACCATTCGGCTTTTATGGGAAAGCCGGTTTGATGAGAGATTGACTTCACGGTCGTTTTCGGTCAGGAGTTTGAGACGCTGGTTCTTGACTTCCTGCACCACCGCACAGAGTATTTTCTGGCGGTCAATAAATTCAACGATATTTCCTTCTTCCATAACTTGTTATCATACCAATCGGTCTGATGAAAGTCAACGCAGGGATTCCCGACAATACAATTTGTATGAAAGAAGACAGCGGTTGGGAGACAGAGGGGTCAGGGAGCTTGTATTGCAGCCGGCAGGTTAACGGAAAACAGGCTTCCTTTTTCAGGTTCGCTGTCAATCGTAATTTCACCGCCGTGTTCTTTCACAATGCCATAGCTGACCGAAAGGCCAAGGCCGGTTCCCTGCCCCGTGGGCTTGGTGGTAAAAAAAGGATCAAATATGCGGGTAATAATATGGGGCGGAATGCCCGATCCCGTGTCTTCAACCGCAATCACTATTTCATGATTTCTGGTATCATATCGGGTGGACACGTTGATTTGCCCGGTCTGGGAAATGGACTGCCGGGCATTCATGACCAGGTTCATCACCACCTGTTTGAGCTTCTCCGTATCCCCAAGAACCTGCGGTAAATCCGAATCATAACGGGTGCGCACCGCGATTCCGGAGAGTTCAAACTGATGGCGAATCACCGTGATGACCTGCTCAATGGCACCATTCACATCCACCAGAACTTTTTTGGTTTCTGTTTTGCGCGCAAAATTCAGCAGCGCCTCTACAATGGCTTTGCAGTTGCGCGTGTGTTTTTCGATAGTCTTCAGATCTTCATATTTTTGCGAGGAATCCGGTTCTTCCCGAAGCATAAGCTGGGTATATCCCAGAATTAGCCCCAGAGGGTTGTTGATTTCGTGAGCCACGCCGGCGGAAAGCTGGCCCAAGGAGGCCAGCTTGTCGGCCTGCAGAAGCTGCTGTTCCATATTCCGGCGCTGCGTGATATCTTTAATGATGCCTTCACATCCCAGTACTTCCCCGCCCGTGTCGAGCTGGCAGGAACTGCTGAGAAGGGCCTGAAGTTCATTTCCTGAAAGGGTTTTTAAAACAAATTCCCGGTCTTTTATGAAACCCTGCCGGATCAGATCCCGCTGAATATCCGCATATTCAAAAGGGGATGAAAAAACATCCGAAAGCGAAAAACCATTTGCGGCGCTGGACATGGCACCCTCCCCTATAATGGTTTTTCCCGCTTGGTTGACGTCCAGGAATCGCCCCTGGCCGTCCGTGACAAAAACCATATCCATGGAACTTTCAAATATCCGGCGATATTTTTTCTCCGATACCTCAATGGTTTTTCTGGATGCCTCCAACTGGGATATCGTATGTTTCAAAGACCGGGTCATGGCATCAAAAGACTCGGCCAGGTCCTGAATCTCGTCACCGGAAACAGCCCGATAGAGCCGGCAATTCCTACAGGCATCGCTTTTTGTGGCACATTCTCCTTCCCGGCATGAAGGGCACAACGTTCCTTCAACATTCCAGCAGCGCTGTCGATCCTCACCATAAGCCGGACACCCTTCGTTGCGGCAGTCCATCAGTGTCCAGCAGGTTGTTTTTAGTCTTGGCGCGGTAATGACATCCAGATTGCCTTTGAGCACCTGTTCCGAGGCTTGGTGGAGCTTCTGAACCCTGCGAATTACCTGGTTGGCAAATCCCGCTCCGATGAGAGAGGCGATCAGAACGGAGCACCCGATCAATACGGCCATGGTCCACAGCAGACTGTTAATCGTACGGTTAATCCGGGTTTTTGAAAGACCTATATGGACCGTTCCCAGTCTCATATCTCCAATAAGGACCGGAACCGCAATATCATAAATCAGCTCTTTTCCGGTATCCAGAAACCGAACGCTCGACAGTTGCCCGACAGGGACGGGATTGACGGTTTTCAGCTCGACCGGAAACCCGTTGTGAAAGGTATGGGACAGCACCTGTCCCTGCTGATTCAGAATAAAACTGTAGGAAACATCGTTGCTGGACTGAATTGCCTTATCCATCATCTCTTTGAGATACAGAAAATCCATTCCCAGGATAAAATCCTGACTGCGGGCCGCAAGGGTCAGGGCCATGGATATGCCCTTGTTCAGGGATTCCTGCGAGAGCGCGCGTTCCACCATGAACCGAACCGGCATGGCAATCATCAGGCCCGTCAACAGGACAATTGAGATCATGCCGCAATAGATTTTCCCCCGAATTCCCAGTTTCATCGTCATCATTTGTCCAGGTCAATGCCCACTAACGTCATCAATTCCCGAACCGAATCGAATTCAGCATCATTCGACGGCACAATCCGGGTAAAGTGAGCCTTTTCCAGAATCGCCCGGTGCTCAGGATTGTCCACGGAAAGTTTAAACAGTGCCGATTTAATTTTATGGAGGACTTCCGGATTCAGATCCTTTCTGGCGGAATATACCCATCCAGGATAGAATTTACTGTAGGCAACCACCCGAATCTGGCGGATATCGATTTTGTCCGCCACCACGTTCAGGGCGCCCTCCCGGATCAAT
>CAIVVZ010000053.1 GCA_903909505.1 uncultured Desulfobacteraceae bacterium | reverse complement strand
GGTTTCGATTGATGGACATTCTCCATGATCTGCCGGCGCCGGGAAATGCCTTTAACAACAGATGCACGAATCATTGGATTTGGTATCTGGTTGATGGTGGCATACAAAACAGCTGCCCAATAGCGTCGCTCCCCTGTTTCGAGAACGAAAACCATATCTTTTCCTGCTGGAACCCAGCAACCTGTCACCGGATTTACCTGGCCATCATCATTGAAAGATCCGCCCATTTCGATTAATTCAACGACTTCACTTTCCATTACCGGATCGGATTTTGCCATATCCAGCCACTCTTCGGCGACTCTGAAGCAATCATAATTTTCGAACCAGAACTTATAGTGCAAATCGGGGGGAAGCAACGGGGCGCGGGGTTGGTTATAGTCGGGCTTAATGCGGGTCAGCTCAATGATTTCAACCGTTTCAACGGGAATTTCTTCCTCTTCGGGTGAAGGAGAACCAGGCGATTGAAAAGTTCCGCGGCTCAGCCCCGCGTTAGGAGTAAATTCAGCGCCATCTTCAAAGGCTTTGTCGAATCGGAGTCCTTTTTTTGCCATATCCTAATTCCTTATTGAAAACGCGTTTTCAAATGTGTTTTTATAAGTAAAGAGAAAAAATTGCCCATAATTCACGGGATGAGTTTTCGTATTTGAAAACGCGTTTTCAAATATCATATTCCATCCTGGTGAGCAACTCAATGATGATGGTCCCGAACTCGCCGACTGGCGTTTTTTCCTCTTCATTTTCTGCCATGTTGGTTCGTTTCTCCCAATATTGAGGCCAATAGGCAAAGAGGTCTTTATGTTCCAGGAACATTCTCTCTACCCATTCCGACATATGGGAAGGCGAGGTAATCAGGTCGGTGTACCGCAATGAAAGTTGTTGAGACAGTCCAATGCCTACCGAACCACGCCGTTTGACTTTGGTAGGAATGATCCCGAGAACCCGAACCTCTCGTTCCAGACTCACACAGGCTCGATTGATTTCGGAGATCAAGTCTTGCATTCCGCCTACAGCTAAAGAACCAGGTTCTACAGCAATGAGGATTTCCGTACTGGCCATAAATGCATTGGCAAAAATATAGCTAGAAGGGGAACTGGCCGGAGTATCGATTATGACGAATTCGAACATTCCCAGAATTGGCCGAATCGCCCGGACGAGACGTTCTTCCCTTTTGGGTAAATCTTTCAACTCGTCTCGAATGAATTCCGCAAAGCGTGTCCGCATTGAAGGGATAAACCACAGGTTTGAGTGAAAATCAGCCTGTTTCATGATGGGCTGCGGAGAAGGTGGTGGCGTCTGCCGTAGCAGAGCGACCAGCGATTTATTGATCTGTGCCAGATGACCTGCGCCGGAGCCTATGGTCATAATGGAATTACAGTTTGGATCGAGGTCGATAAGCAGCACCTTGAATGGATTGTCAGGCTGATAATATCGACCGAGGGAGGCTAACCCTGATGCGAGATTTACCGCGACGGTGGTCTTCCCGACACCGCCTTTGCTGCTGGCGACTGTGATTACATGGGTCATTCTTTTTTTTCTCCGATTAATGCGCGTAGATTAACATGTGTTTTCATTGGTCTGTTTTTGCCTTGACGGTGATGAGGATTACACGACCGGTCAGCCAGGCCACAGGATCTGGAATTTGCAGGGCATCCTTTTTGTAGAGAGCCAGGGAATGCTCAAAGAAGCGCCGAGCAATCTCGCCTTTCGGAACGGGCACATCTTCTTGAATAGATTCGATGGTTTCGATCACTTCTTTCGGGATTGATCGAAATGCGACGGGCTTGTAAGCAACCGGCCTTTTTTCTTTTTCATTTACTGGCTTCCCAACACGGTTGCCTGTATTTGGGTACAAGGACAACCCTCTGAAACTGACATGAGGCACAAGAGGCAAATTGCCTTCCTGGTATTCTTTGATGCCCAACTCTAGTAATAGACGCGCGGCGATTCCCACGGGGAAATTAATGTCGACAGCGAAATCATGAATGCTTCTATTCAGCGTCCCTGGAATCCCCCGGAAAGTTGATATATTTTGATCTTCTGGAGAACGTTCACGATTAAATTTCTCCAGAGTAACTATTTCAACTCCGTCGACTACTTTCCTGCGTTTCGGATGTGAGGCTTTGGGGGCCGACGATGCGGCTGAAGGGGCGCTAACGTCGGAGTCAATAAGCTCAAGAAAGCCTGGGTCAGGCTTCCTTTGATCGCTCCTTTTTTCCGGAGCGGAAGCAGAGGTAACAACCTGTTTTTTTGCCATTAATCAGGACAACCTTATTATTTTCGACAGGATAGCGTTGTATTCTTGGGCAGCGCGGCTTTTCGGATCTTTTTCCCAGAGTGTTAGTCCCTGCCCTTCCATTTGTTTAAAAAGCTGAGCCCGATGGATCGGTCCCATGATCGCTTCCTGACTGCATTTCTCGATCACACGAGCTAAGGTCTCTTCGGATGTGGTTTTTCCCTGCTCGTACTCATTGATCAGTACGCCAAGAACAGCGCCATGCCATACCCGATCGGGGTCGATCTCAGCCTTCATACGTTTGGCGGTTTCCCATAAACTGTACAGGCCATCAAGACTGCTTTGAGCACAAGCAGTGGGTATGATCAGATAGTCAGCAGCCCAAATTGCCATTGTCTGGAGTTCGAAGCTTTCTCCAGGTTGGGTGTCAATTACGATGTAGTCGATTGATCCGCGAAAGAAGAGGGAGGCTATAACTTTTCGCAAATGCGATATGGGTTTACCAGAGAGAATGTTGACCGCTGAATAGGTTTTTTCGCTACCCGGAAGAACATACAAATGGTCGCGTCTTGAAGAAATAACCATGCTCCGGACCATCTCGGCGACCGGTTTCTTTGAAACATCTAATGTGAGTAATGCAAAGGCACCATCATCTCTTACGAGACCTAGCCAGCGCGACACAGAGGCTTGGCCGTCCAGATCGATCAACAACACGTTTTTCCCGCGGAAGGCCAATCCGGATGCGATGGTAGTTGCTGCTGTAGTTTTTCCTGCTCCGCCTTTGCGGTTTGCCAATGTTATGATCTTGGTTGTCATCTGAAAGTACCCATCCGGGCCGAATTATTGGAAAACAATTAGTAAACAATATAGTCCAGGATGGGCGAAAATGCAAGAAGAATGCCGGTTGGATTCCAGCCGGCATTCTTCTGACGAGAAATTCTTGAAAATTAAGGTGGTACGCTATTTTTGACCGGTTTGAGATGGGTGAGCGAGCTCATAATCGATAACCGCCTCAAATGCCGCGAAAGGCTGGGCGCCAATGACGGCGACGCCATTGATAAAGAAAGAAGGCGTTGACTGGGCGCCGAGGTTGATGCCTTCATCCTGGTCTTTCTGAATGATAGCGTTGTATTTTTGGCTGGAAAGACATTGATTGAAGGCCGAGACATCCAATCCCAACAATTTCGCGAGATTACCAAACCCGGTGGCATCCGATGGGACACCATTCACGAACAGAGCATCGCCGTATTCCCAATATTCACCTTGATCGCCAGCGCATTTTGCGGCGGTTGACGCCATCACCGAAAAAGAATGAATTTGAGACAAGGGAAAATCGCGATAAACAAAGCGAACCTTGTCGCCATACATCTGCCGGATGAGTGGGAGTGTCTCATTATGGAATTTCTGGCAGAAGGGGCATTGGTAATCGCTGAACTCGACGATAGTCACCGGTGCATTTGGATCGCCTAATGGAGGGTTGTAGCCATCCGACACAATGGCCCGTTTCACGGTTTCCATTTGCTTCCAAACCGCCTCGCGGTCCACGCCAGGAACGGCAGTTTGCGAAATTGGTGCAGTAACCTCAGCGGTTCTGGGAGCTTCAGCGCGCCCCCACATCAAGTAGCCAATACCGACTCCAATGATTATGCCAAAGAGAATCGATAGAATATCTTTCGCCCATAAGCCCCATTGGTAAGACAGGCTTTGGGTCGTTTGCACATTGGGGCGAGGCTCATCGAGAGATGAGGAGGTATTTGCATCAGCATTTGGCATGAGTAACTCCTTGAGAAAAAGCCGGCCGGATTAGGTTCGATCGGTGACAATTCTTTCCTGAAGCGAGTTCGTCGGGGAGCAGACCTTCAATAACGTACTTGTTTTTATCAAGAGTCATGCGGGCGGCCATTCGTGTTTTCTGATCCCAAAAAATATGCGAAAAGCGAGATGGGAGGTTGCGAGGTTTGAGAGTAACTTGGATTACGCAGGAATACGGAAGTAACGGGCGTATCTTCTGGTTGTACTGTGAGATGATCGAATGTTCGCCGGCATTTTTGCAGAGTAGGCCAATTTTTTCCAGATGATGTTGAATTCCCTGATAGGCAATTTGACGTGTGAAGGCGTTTCCTCGAACGAACGCCGGCAGACCGGCCATTGTCAAATAAAAGTCCTTAGCCTTTTTGAAGTTATTCAAATTAGCGAGAAAGGCAAGATCAATCGCATCCAAATCAAGGTTCAAAGGTATCATACAAAGCCTCGATATTTTGGTTACCCACTTTGCCATTCTAGCATTGGGAGATCTCTTGGAAAGAAAAAAACTGAGGCACTCGGCCTCCGTATTTTTAAATGCGGGATTACTTAATTTTGACTTTTGAGGTGGCTTCCTTGTCGTTTACGCTCACGGCATATTCGCCGGGGGTGTAGCCAGCCAAAGTGATTCTGGTCTCATAGCTCTGAGCAGTTTCGACGCACTTGTTCGTGTCCATGGGCCTCGCCGAAAAATCTTGATGGCGATCTTCTTTGAGTCGGTGTCGGGTTTGATATCAACCTGAACTTGGCTGCAAGAACTCGGCAGGTCGCCTTTACTGACCACGACTTTGACTCCGGGATTATTCGTGTCCTCGGTCACTGCGGTACCAGACACGGTACCATCACCCGTAACCATTACGGGGGTCGGCACAATTGTTCCCTGGGGCTGTACAACGGTTTGGGATGAGGTATCGGATTTCCCGAAGGAGTACCTTCTGCAGCTTTCTGTGGTGCTGGCGCAGCGCAAGCGCCTAGCAGAACAAGGCAGATGAGAGCAAGCAGAATCGTCCAGAGG
>CAIVVZ010000052.1 GCA_903909505.1 uncultured Desulfobacteraceae bacterium | reverse complement strand
ATCCTTGTGTTTACTGCAATCAGCGCGTCAAGTTTGGGGCGATGGTTGAAGCTGCTGAAAAGGCAGGGTTGGAGTTTAGCCGTATGGCTACGGGCCATTACGCCCGAACTTATTTCGAAACTTCCACGGCAAGATATTTATTGAAAAAAGGGGTCGATCCCCAAAAAGACCAGTCGTATTTTCTTTCATTTCTCAATCAACGGCAACTCAGCAGGGCTGTTTTTCCTGTGGGAGCCTTTACGAAGCCGCAAGTCCGCAAAATCGCGTCGGAAATGTCCTTGCCCGTATCAGACAAGCCCGAGAGCCAGGATTTCGTTTCAGGAGGCTATCACAGCCTATTCCCCGGGGACGAGGCGCCCGGGCCCGTCACCGACAGAACTGGAAAAATGCTGGGGATCCACAAAGGCATATCCCGCTACACCATCGGCCAGCATAAGGGCCTCGAACTGCCCGGCCGGGAAAAATTTTATGTCATAAAAATAGTCGCCGAAACCAACACCCTCATTGTCGGCGAAGAAGAAGCACTGTTCCGAAATGAACTGGTCGCGTCTGGTCTGAATTGGATCGCGTTTGACGGGTTGAGTAAATCGATGAGGGTCGAAGCCCGGATACGCTCCGGCGCCACCGCAGCGCCGGCGCTTCTCGAGCCGAGAGGTGATGAAGCAGTTGTTCTTTTCGATCAGCCTCAGAAGGGCGTGACGCCGGGACAGGCAGTCGTTTTTTACGACGGCGATAACGTGTTGGGCGCCGGAATTATTAACTAACTCACCGGTCGATGACTTCAGGAGCGTTTTAATCAGTCTGATGCATATGTCTCAGGCAAGGGCCTGGGCAAGGTCCTCCAAAAGATCATCCACGTTTTCCAGACCAACCGACAGGCGCACCAGGCTTTCATTTATTCCTATTTTTTCACGCTGTTCGCGGCTCATGGAAGCGTGGCTTTGTGTGGCGGGGTGTCCCGCCAGAGAAGTCATACCGCCGAGGGACTCCGCCATTGTGAATACTTTCACTTTTCTTAGGAAATTGTTAACTGCCTCCAGCCCGCCCCTCATTTCAAAGGAAACCATTCCGCCAAACCCCTTCATCTGTTTTGCGGCAAGTTCATGCCCGGGGTGGTCTTCCAACCCGGGATAAAAAACGCGGCTAACGGCCGGGTGGGTTTTTAAAAATCGAGCCACCGCCGTTGCATTTATCTCATGCTGTTTCATCCTGATAGGCAGGGTTTCGATCCCCCGCAAAACCAGCCAGCTGTCGAACGGTCCGGCAATCGCACCCAAGGCATTGTGAAGGAAAGCAACGCGTTCGGTCAGTGCATCCGTATTCGTGACGATAGCGCCACCCACTACGTCGCTGTGCCCGTTGAGGTATTTGGTCGTAGAGTGCATCACGATGTCGATGCCGAATTCCAGGGGTCGAAGGAAATAAGGAGATGAGAAGGTATTATCCATCACACTGATAAGACCGTGTTTTTTTGCCGCTTTGGCTGCCATCTCGAGATCGACTATATGTAAGAGAGGATTTGAAGGGGTCTCAAGCCAAATCATCCGTGTGTTTGGTTTAATGGCGCTTTCGATAGCTTCCTTCGTATCCATTTTGATGAATGTGAATTCAAGACCAAAGCGGGTCATCACGTCATGGAATAACCGGAATGTGCCCCCGTAGATATCTTCGACTGCAATGACGTGATCTCCCGCATTCAGGAGGTGGATGATTACTGATTCAGCCGCCAGACCGCTGGCGCAGGCAAAACCAGCCTTGCCTCCTTCGAGTTTCGCGATCGTTTCTTCAAGGACCCTCCGGGTAGGGTTGCCCATGCGGGAGTATTCGAAACCACTAGTTTTACCGATATCTTCAAATGCGAAAGTTGAGGATTGATATATCGGCACCGAAATCGCACCGTAGGCTTTATCCGGACGGTGTCCTGCATGGATGGCGTCTGTTTCAAATCTCATATTATGCTCCTATCCTGTTGATTAACCATTTCGCGTCCTCGGTCTTTGAAGACCTGATCAATCCGTGGTT
>CAIVVZ010000051.1 GCA_903909505.1 uncultured Desulfobacteraceae bacterium | reverse complement strand
CCAATCCTCGAACGATTCTTAAGTATCAAAATTTTCAAAGTCCTGCTGAAAGACTGAACAAGTTTCGTTATCATGACAATTGGCTGCATAACCTGATGATATCAGCTTCTTTGGGAGGATACAAAACGATCCCCCCAAATCCGTTATAATCAGAATATTTCAAGGCTGCCTGATTGATAAACTTTAAAACCAGATTCTGGTTAACCATGAAAATCGGATCAATAATTCCGTCCAAAACCGCCTGAAGGGTGGCTTTACTTTTCTGCAACTGCATTTCAGCCTGTTTTCGATCATTGATATCGATAACAACGCCTTCGAGATACCCTTGCTCCGGAAAAATCCGTATGCTGTAACTTAACCAGCGGATGGAACCATCTCTGCGGTAAAACTGGGCCTCAACATTATCCATTCGTTCGCAACGATACAAATTGTTGATTATTTCACCCCGCTTTTGGGGTTCGGCATAATGAAGTTCGGCATAAAACCGGTTCATGAATTCGTCCAGATTATCATATCCGAATATTTCAACCAAATAATCGTTACATGCCAGAATTTTTCCGTTTGATATCCGCGTTCGAAAAAGCCCGACCAGGGCATTCTGAAACAGGTTCTGATATTTTTCCCGGCTTTCGAGAAGCTCGGATTCGATTTGTTGTCGGACTTTGATTTCCTCCACCAGCTTCCCTATCGCGATTTGAAGCTCATGGGTCCGTTCGTTTACCTTGACCTCCAGCTCATCACGGGCTCTTCGAAGCGAATGCTGGGTTTCGTCCAGTTCCCGATTCATGCCCAAAAGCTGCTCTGTTCGGTCGACAACCGCCTGCTCCAGGCTCTCCCGTTGGTGCCGATCCAAATGCTGCAGCCGCCAGGTCAGTACGCATATTATGCTAATCAGACCGGTAATGATCAAGATCGCCACCAGTTCCCGATAATATTCTTTCCTGATCTGGAAATAGTCCAATATCTCGGACTCAGGCGTCGATACCCCGATCGTCCACGAATCATCACCCACCTGAAAGGACGTCCACGCCGCATACTCACGCCCTTTTTCCGGAAGCCAGATATACCAGTCCGCGCCATCGGTAGCGTTCATCACCCCGTCACACAATGTCTGATAATGTGAAGCCCCTTTTTGTTTCTGGATTTCAAATATTTCCCGGATATTTTTTTGACGGTATTCATCCGGAAAATCGGCGCTGTTGTCAAACACCGGGTGACGGCGGTTATATATCCATGCATCTCCGTTTTTCAAAAGGCATATCGGCTGAACAAACCGGGTCAGCACTTCCTGTTCCGCCGCATCAGGCGACATACCGGCTTCATGGATTCGAAGATCAAGCCACGCGCGGGATACCTGAGCCGTTTGACTGACAATTTGGGACTCCAACTGGGTCCAGATCGTCAGTACCATCTCGATCCTACGATGACGATAGCTCACGATCATGCACCAGCATGACATGGTGACAAAACAGAAAAGAAGCGGCAACGCCCATTGATGATAGCGCCTTACCCGTTGAAGCAAACCGGAATGAAGAAGAGGTCCCATATTCAGTTGATTATATCCCGGGATAACATGTCGTTCAACATCTCTTTCAAAGCGGAAAGGGTATAGGGTTTGGCGATTGCTTTATTAAAACCGTATTGCCGGCAATCCACCATCACCGGATCCGCTGCATACCCTGATGAAACAATGGCTTTCACATCGGGGTAAATGGTCTTCAATTCGGCAAGCACCTCTTTTCCTCCCAAATCGCCCGGGATAATCAAGTCGAGTAAGACAGCGTCAAACGGCCGCCCCTCTTCCTTGCGTTTTTTGAATAGACTGACCGCGGATGACCCACAGTCCACGGGTTCCGCCGTATATCCCAATGCCTCCAGCATTTCGGTTGTGGTGTTTCGGACAAAATCATCATCCTCCATGATGAGAATTCGTTTTTTCGATTCCGGCGTCTGCTCGAACCGGCGGGTTATTTTCTGGAGCAGTTCGCTGCAGGGCAGATAAATATTCGCGGTTGCTCCTTTTCCATACGTGGATTCAACGAACAGATAACCGCCGTGTTTGGATATGATGGAATAGGTTGCCGTCAATCCCAATCCCGTACCTTTTTCCAATCCTCGGGTTTTGGTTGAAAAATAGGGATCAAAAATCCGGTTCAGGTTTTCCGGCAATATTCCTTCTCCTTCATCGACAACCTGTATGAGAAGATAATTGCCTGGCCTCATGTGGAATCTGGGCTGATTCGGCAATACATCGGCAAATGCCATGCGTAGGGTGACTGCGCCACCTTTCGGCATGGCATCCCGCGCATTGATAACCAGATTGTGAATGGCCTGGGACAACTGGCCTTTGTCAACCTCCAGTTGAACGTCAGGCGTTCTGATATCAAAAAGGCATTGCACATTGGCTCCCCTCAGGCAGAATATGGCCGTTTCCCGAATCAGATCAGCAATAACCGTCAATTCCGTAACCGGGCCCCCGCCTTTGGAAAAGGTGATGAACTGCCGCGTCAACTGGGAGGCGCCCATTGCCGCTTTTTCAATGGATGCCAGCAGTCCATGGGCTTTATGGCTTTCCGAAATATAGATTTTGGCTAATGAGGCATTCCCGGTGATCGCCATCAAAATATTGTTGAAATCATGCGCAATGCCACCTGCCATAATCCCCAGGGATTCTAATTTTTCAATCCGGATCAGATCCGCTTCCATTTTTTTCCGCCAGGAGATGTCCCGTCCGATGATCAGGATCGATTTCGAATTTTCCTTCAGCTCGACAGGTGAAACAGACAATTCCACAGGGATTTGTTCATGGGTTTTCGTGGTCAGTTGACTGATGGAAAACCGCTGTCCGCAATGATCCAATTCTCCGAAAACAGCCTTCTGCATCAGAGTGCCGATAGATGTTTCACTGAAAATCAGGTCAAGATTCATTTGCAAGATTTCTTCCGATGAATAGCCTGACACAATGACCGCTTCCGGATTAGCATAAGTCATCCTTCCGGATTGGTTCACAATCAAAATGATATCACGGGCAGCCTCAGCCAGGGTTCGATACCGTGTTTCACTTTCACGCAGGCGGTCTTCCACCCGGACACGATCGGCAACTTCCTGCTTCAGCCGGTTATTGGACGCTTCAAGTTCTGCCGTGCGCACCTGAACCATGACTTCCAGATTGTCTTTATGGCGGCGAAGCTCATCCTCTGCCCGTTTCTGATCGGTGATATCGTTCAACGTCAACAGCACCTGATTTTCCGGAAGGCCGATCGCCCGGAATCGAATCAACCGGTTTTCTCCTGTTTTTGAAACAATTCCAAATTCGGCATCCGTTTTGTTGCCGCTCCGCATCCGTTTCCAGGTTTCAATCGCTCGATCCCGCTGAACGGGCTCGGCATAAGCTTTCTGAAACCAGTCAGCCCGCGTAGGAATATCTTCGAGCAGATAACCCGTTATCCGAGTAAAATCATGGTTTATGAACAGATACCTGTCATTGATATCGATCAGCGCCACTCCGTAGGGGCTTTTATCCATAATGTTATGCAGCGTTTGTTTTTCGGTTTCTATCGTCCGGTTGATGGATTCCAGTTCCGCTACCAAAAGCCTGAGATCTTCTGCCTGATGGTGCAACTGTTCATCTTTGGCCCGGATTTTTTCGCTGACGAATGCCGCGGACAAAGAGATGGCCAAAAACATGATAATCCGGATATAATCGTTTATCCCGGCATCGGAAGATCTAAATGTATGATGGCTGATCATCAGAAACGACCCCAGAACCAGGGCAACCCAAACACCTTTTTTCTGCCACCAGAGTGCGGATATAATGATGGGAATGTAAAACAGATGGGTAAATACCGTACCCGTGTCCATGACCACATGAAAATACCAGGTTATCAGGCCGCAGACGATAATGCTGATGCCGATTGCCATCATTTTTAGGGTTTGCGATTTCATTGGAAACTGACCTCTATCATCAAATCACTTTAGCAACAGGCGATCCATTCGAAACAGTGAAAAACCCGATTGAGATTATAAAGCAATATAGATGCCATACACGCTGCAGTTTGGTTTCATATTTCAGGCTCGATTTTTTCTTTTCACAGCGATTGCTACAATTGATGTTCTTTCGGCAGGTATAAATAATATTTCGATGCCGTCATCCTTGAAAGAAATTATCAAGGAAAAGCAGGCGAAAGGATTTGACAATATTGTCATCTGATCTGATGGTCGGCTGAAAAAAAAGGGGGGGGGCGCCAGCGGGGATGTTCGGATTTATCCAGAAGCCTCTCGAGAAGGACATCAGGCAGAAAGTTGCGGAGCTCCCCTACCCGGCACTTGGACTGCAAATGGGGCAGGACTGGAGTGCGAAGGGTTTTTCCAGGCGGCAAGCCTCCAAAAGCGCCGCGTTTTGCAGGATGTCCTTTGTGGGCCCGTCGGCTTCAACCCGGCCTTTCTTCAGAACAATGGTACGGGAGCACAAATCCAGCACCATATCCAGATCGTGGGTCGCCAGGATAATAGTGTGCTCGAAGGTTTTCAGAAGATGAATGAGCTGCCGTCTAGCCTTGGGGTCGAGATTGGATGTCGGCTCATCCATGACCAGAATGCTCGGGGACATGGAGAGCACCGTCGCAATGGCCACCGATCGCTTTTCTCCTCCCGAAAGCCTGTAGGGCGGGCGGTCCTTCAGATGCAGCATGCCCACCGTGGACAATGCCTGGACAACCCGTTCCTCCACATCCTCCAGGGGAAGCCCCAGATTCAGGGGGCCATAGGCAACGTCTTCATAAACCGACGGCATGAAGAGCTGATCGTCCGGATCCTGAAAAACCATGCCCACCGTGCGCCGCACATGCTCCAGCGTTTTCCGGGTCAGGGGAAAATCGCCGATGCGGACCGTTCCGGTTTCCGGAATGAGGCAGCCGTTCAGGTGCAGCAGAATCGTGGATTTTCCAGCCCCGTTTGCCCCAACAATGGCAACGGTTTCCCCGTGCGTGATTCGAAATGAAACGCCATGCAGGGCGGAATTGCCGTCGGGATAGGTGTAATGCAGGTCTTTCATTTCGACGATGTGGTGGCTCATCTGATCAGCTCCGCAACCCTGTCGCCCATCCACTGGGGAATATCAACCAGCCGCATCAGGACAAACAGCGTGGACCATCCCAGGAGAAAAGCGCTGTCACGTCCGCCGAAAGCCAACTGCCTGGAAACCCGGATTTCTCCATCAAAACCCCGGCAGCGCATGGCCAGGTGAATACGCTGAGCCCGGTCCAGAGCGCGCAGCAGGAGCTGCCCGATCATGGAAGTGAAGACTTTAAACCCCCTTCCCTTTCCTTCAAAAGCGCGAAGGGCTCTGGCCCGCACCATGCGCGATGCCTCATCGGTCAGAACAAAAATATATCGGTACAAAAAAAGAAGCTGTACGGCAAAGCTGTTGGGAGCACCCATTTTTTCCAGGGACATGCAGATGGATGCAAAGCCGGTGCTGGCGATCAACGCCAGGACGGCGCCGACCGTCAGGACGAAGCGCAGCATGATGGATGCATAAGAGACCCAGCCCCCGGAAAT
>CAIVVZ010000050.1 GCA_903909505.1 uncultured Desulfobacteraceae bacterium | reverse complement strand
TCGAAAACCTATTATTGGATATGATGCTGACGCCGCATAAGATTGCTGATGCGATGCAACAGATCTGTCGAGTGCATACAACGGTGATGTCTGCATATGCTAAAGCGCTAAGCTGGGATACCATTGGATGCATTGGCGGTGAAGGTACCTACATCGAAGGCCGTCAAAGCAGACCGCAATGCGATATGTCATGCATGATCAGCCCGCAGATGTTTGAGGCATTTGTCAAGCCATGTCTCGTCAGCGAGGCGCAGGACGCCGATGCGTTTGTCTATCATTTGGACGGTTCCGGGTCGTTAAAGCACGTAGATGCCTTGTGCTCCTTGCCTGAGATCGATCTGATCGGCTATATTCCTGATCAGGGGAAGGAGCAATGGGGTTATTCGAAATCGCTGTACGACAGAATTGACTATCATAATAAAGGCCAAGTATTTTATTCATTCTCCGGCTTAAGCCACGGGGACATTAAAAAGATCTGGCGTGAATATCGATCAAAGAAATTAGTCTTTCACACCTCGGTTCGTTCGAAATCTGAAGCGGAAGACCTTATCGGTGAATTGACGACCATAGAGAAAATGCCGCGATGAGTTTTTGGGATAAACGGGACAGCTGCCTTTAATTTGCGTATTCTTTTGGATATGTGAGATAGCCGTTTGTAAATGGGTTGTTCTGTTAGGCCGCTGCAAAAAGAGGGATGGAGGTCAGTTACTGGTGTTACTCATTTCATCGGATGAATTGTATCGGATAGTTAGCCTGCATGTTTATCGAATCAAACTCATGATGATCAGAAGTGATTAGATTCGCCTGCATTCGAATTGACAGGGCGAGTGCGATACTATCTGCTAATGAGAGACGATTATTTGCCTTGATACTCCCTGCCAAGAGCCATAAATCTCGATCAAGAACGTCGATAGTACTTACGCCAGCCAATTCGAGATCACAGATAACCGCCCGTGCTATTGACTCATTTTTGGCACGCATAAAACCGTTGTAGCCTTCACAAATGTTTAGGGAGAAAGACATTATAGACACATCCAGCCAATTTAATCATTTATCGCTACTGTCCACCGTACCAACCAAAAGGGAATAACCGGGTATCCCGCAGACGATCCCTCGTAGCCAAACGCTCACTTCAATTCATATGCGACCTCGGCAATTTCTTCCGCGGGCACTGGAGGAAGCTCCATGCCAGCCTTAACGCCGAGTCTCCAGTGCTTGAAAGCCGTTGCCAGGCAAGTGACGGAGCCACCCATGAAAAACCACGACCCGGTGAAGAAGAACAGCAGTAAATATCCCATCGCAAATATCATAAATTCCACCGCAGAGCTTCGGTAGATTAATCCTCGTGCATAGCAGATCTGTCCTCTCACTCCGCGTGAACGTCGTAAATATATAAAAGTGTGGATATTCCGATAATGGCGGACATGGACCGTCAGTTCGGTCAAAAAATATGAACCCAAAATAAATTGATATCCCGCGGGAAAAGGATGAGGCGGTAAGAGCATCAGCGGACGGCAGACGATGATGAGTAATGTTGATGCAACCAACATGATGAGAAATTTGGGGCTCACAAGACGAAGTCGGTCGATCTCACGCTGGAAATACGGGGTTAACTCATAGCTGCCGGCATAGCATATATGCTTGTCTGCGCCGTTCCGGCACAACTGCGCACCGATCAGTGTCAACGTGTAATCGGAGGTATACAGGCACCCCCAGAGCACCGGTGCGAGCCAGGGAATTTCTAGACAAGCTTTGAGAAGCATCATTTCC
>CAIVVZ010000049.1 GCA_903909505.1 uncultured Desulfobacteraceae bacterium | reverse complement strand
CGGTCCCGGGCGAATCCAGGGAAAGATATCTTTATATTTACGGTATCGATGAATCGGATCTTGGGAATAAAAAGCTGATACTGGCCAGATCACCGGCCGGCCGGGTTGAAGATGTGAGCGCTTGGCAGGCTTATCACGGAAACGGGGTATGGGGAACGTTCGCTTCTGAATGCCATCCCATTGCAGAACACCTGGCCAGTGAACTCTCCATCGAGCCGGTGGTTATCGGAAAGACCCTCTGGTATGTGATGGTTCACGGTGAAGATGGTTTCGGGAGCCATATCCTGATGCGGGTGGCGCAACATCCGGAAGGCCCCTGGTCAAAGCCGTTTCCGGTGTATCAGGTTGGAGATATCCGAAAAGACAAGGCCCTTTTCACCTATGCCGCCAAATCTCATGTCTGCATATCCCGCCCCGGAGAACTGCTGATCAGTTATGTGATCAATGCAATTGATTTTGAAATGATAAGTCAAAATGCCGACTTATATCGTCCCCGGTTTATTCGCCTATCGTTGAATCGATTAGAATCAAAAATAAACGCATTTGGGTTTAGAGTTATGACAGCACCATGACTCTAAAAAGATAACCTCACTATTTACGACATGATAACCCGTTTTGGGCATTCTGGCCTGGGGCGGGTCTCTGTTATGTGTTCTTTCTCTTCTTTCGCAACACGAGCTTAATCGAGAGATAAGGGAATAAGAAAAATATAATGGCGCAAATTTTGGTAAACGCTATCCCCCAATAATTTACCAAAGCAAAATCATGCCTGCTTAATTCGAACCACCCGGCCTGGATGCTATACGCCCAGTTTCCAGCAAACAAAAATAAAACGAACCATAACAGCAATAGAGCGTAGCACAGAAGAAAACACCTGAGAAATATCCCCGCTACTCGATCCAGTAAATTGTCTTGTTCATCCATATTCATGTCAGGTACTCCGCCATCAGCAATTCAAATGCGATTAATGATTCTTGAGTATTTAAAAATCGATTGCAGACTTTAGATAAAAATAAATCGGGGCAAGGTCTTTCAACCCGGCCCCGCGTATAAAAGCATATCATTAACAGCAACAGCTACTTGCATAACATCCACATGGATCAACATTACACCCACAGGGATCTATGACATAAAAACAGGAGCGATCAGAATGCGATTTTGACCGATCTCTTTTTTTCTTGCTGTCTTTTTTAATTTTTTTGTCACTTTCCATAGATATCGCCTCCTCCCTTCCTGTGAATTCAAGCGATTCGGTTTTGCTGCTGGAATTCATCAGTACTTGCACCAAATAGAAAGTACCAACCAGATAGAAAACACCTCTTGGTGTCTTGTTATATGCGCTGATATTTGGGAAACACATCGGTTCCCCGATAACCATTCTGAGACTGTTATCAATTAGAAACAGCTCCATAGCTTGTAACAACAAAGTAGGCATTCCCATCTGTAGAAAGGGCTGCTCTGTATTCTAAGTTCACCCATAAATGCGTTGTTCCATCCGGAAGCAGAACATCAGGAATATGGATTTTTAAATCTTTGGATAGTGTCGATGCCGCACATGGAGAAGAATTGCTTGTAATTTTACAAGTAGTCAATTGAAACATTATTGAGTCCACATCCGTCGGATTAACCTTATAAACAAAATCCGCCCAAAACGTCTGGGTCCCTGATATCGGATTGACATAGGAAAGATATGGTATATGGAGCGATAGATTTCCATTTATAGTAGCAATACACACTGTAGTTATATCCGCTAACTTACCGATCCTGCCGCTACTGTTCTCCGTGAACCAGAGATTTCCATCCGGCCCGGTGGTAATCCCATCAGGCCAACTTTCAGGGGTAATACCAGTAGAAAACTCGGTGATAACACCTGATGTGGTAATCCTTCCGATCTTGTTGCCGATGTTCTCCGCGAACCAGAGGTTTCCATCCGGCCCGGTGGTAATCCCGCTAGGGCGACAGGAAAGAGTAATGCCAGTAGAAAACTCGGTGATAACACCTGATGTGGTAATCCTTCCGATCCTGTTTCCAAGCATCTCTGTGAACCAGAGGTTTCCGTCAGGCCCGGTGGCAATCCCATCGGGCCAACTTTCAGGGGTAATACCGGAAGAAAACTCGGTGACAACTCCAGTTGGGGTAATCCTCCCGATTCTGCCGCCAAAGAATTCCGTGAACCAGAGGTTTCCGTCCGGCCCGGTAGTAATTCCGGTAGGCCAACTTTTAGGTGTAATGCCGGCAGAAAACTCGGTGATAACTCCAGTTGGGGTAATCCTTCCGATCTTGTTGCCAGATTGCTCCGTAAACCAGAGGTTTCCGTCCGGCCCTATGGTGATCCCATGTGCAGTGGCAATCCCATCCGGCCAACTGTTAGGTGTAATGCCAGCAGAAAACTCGGTGACAACTCCAATTGGGGTAATCCTTCCAATCCTTTTACCATAGTTTTCCGTGAACCAGAGATTTCCATCTGGCCCTGTAGTAATGCCATCAGGATGGCTGTTAGGGGTAATACCAGCAGAAAACTCGGTGACAACTCCAGATGGGGTAATCCTTCCGATTCTGTTACCCTCTCTTTCCGCGAACCAGAGGTTTCCATCTGGCCCCGTAGTAATCCCAGTAGGAAAACTCATGGGGGTAATACCAGCAGAAAACTCGGTGATAATTTCGCTCTTTGCATAGATTGGTAAAAATAAGCCGATCAATAAATAGAGGCAAGTAAAACACATAATAAGTCTTGCATACTTCTTTTTTGCCATACAAATTTTCTCCTTACTTTAAATTGTTTATAGAATTCCTATATGTTTTGTTTGACAATTGACTCTGTATGATAGTTTAGTCATAGGTTGTTGCGAATAAGATAACTATCCTTAAGTAGACTTCTTGGTATCATCCAGTACTTTTCAGCGCTTACTACCGTCTTGTATGGGTGACCCACTCGGAATGGCGAGCAGTCTCTTTTTTGTATTAAAGCATAGAGTTGGCTTGGTCTTACCCCACCGCAGGCCACCGACATTGAGAGTGCTCTCCATCAACCCAATGATATCAGGTATGAGCGAAGATTTGATTTTTTTCGGTTCAATCCCAGTTTGCTTCGGATATTTTTCCGATGGAAATCGACCGCGTGAGCGGAAATGTTCAGGGTACCGGCGATTTCCTTGGTCGTCAGACCTTCTCTTACGAGGGTCGCCACATGGATCTCCCCCGGTGTCAGTTGAATGTTTAGGGCGGACGTCTTTTGCAGAAAAGGGGATATCACGTCTTTCAGATGAGATTTGATGATACCCAGGAGCGTCCTCTGATGTTCATTCAAGTGGGTCTCCTTCATTTTGTCGATATATCGGGTGACAAGCTGGCGCACGTTCGAGACCACCCGTTCCTCCAGCTCCCGCTTGTCCTTTTCCCGTTGCTCCACAAGCACCCTGAGGGCCGTGTTGACTTCTTCCAGGTTGCGGGTTTTTAAGGCCAACTCCCGCTCCCGTTTCCGGATCATTTCCTCGGCAAGCTTGAGGGGCGTAACGTTCTCATGGCAAACCACAACGAAATGAGGCTCCGGGCCGTCAATGCGCGTAACACGCATGTAAAACCACATATTCTGAGTCGGGGTATCACAAAGATATTCCATGGTGAACTCCCCGGACTTGCCCGTCATCACGGACCGAATACCCTGGGCCGCCCGATTCGCAACCGCGGCACCCTTTCCTCTGGCCTGATCACAAACCTCGAGGTAATTCAGTCCCCACGCGCCAACATCTCCCGGAAAATCGTTTGCCATGCCAAATTCCCGCCAAGCTCGGTTGGTCTCCAGGATAATACCTCTTTTGTCCAGGATCGCAATCTGGGCGGACAGGGAATCGATAATCCTTCGGTCAAACGACCCGATCGGAGGACATAAGGATTCAGAATCATCTTTTCCGGGAATTCCGTACTGCATTCATTCCATCCAGCTATAATGGTAGTTTTTACCTACTGATAGACTTACTATTTTCTCTTATTGCGCATTTATATTTCATTCATAATTTAGATGTCAAACAGAAACAACAAAAATAAAAGACAGGATGCGTGATTATGAAGAATTCATGTGATCAATCCTACATTGAAACAGACTGCGAGAGAGAAGAAGGATACGCCGATCTAATGACGAAAAATTTCGCATGCGAAAAACCAGACAAGAATCTGGAAGGATGAATGAAATGAACACAACGACGAAGAATTCAGTAGTGGGAGTGGAATTTGGGTTTTCCTGGAACAGTGACATCGGCTCACATAAGGAGTGCAGATATGTTCAAAATGTAAATTTCTGGCGTGATATTTTCCCGGAAACATTCTACGAAAAATTGCTGGATAAAACTCCGAAAGACGAAATTTCGCACGATTTCAGACCGGGAGAACTGGTACCTGACGTTGATGAATCCCTTGTCTTGAGAGTCAAAAGCAACCAGGTCGATAAAGATATGAACCTCTCCACACGTTATGGAAGATACTACCCCAGGGGAATGCTCAAAGGGGTCGCGGGTGTGTTCAAGGTGAACCGGGAACCGTTCCGATGTCTGAAATCGGACGGGAACGAAATTCATGCCGACATGAACCACCCCCTTGCCGGCCGGGACATATCGGTCGATGCCGTTATCGATTCGATCGAAACAAAATCCTCTGAACGGGGCGGTTCCTGTATGGCATTACAGGATCTGATTCACAATGGGCCGGGAATGCAGGTCCGATGTAATGGACGCCCGACTGATTTTTTTTCGGATGATTCTTTCGCGCGCGGAGATGAGTCGAATGATGGCGGATTCTACACGCACCCCAGGCTCGTCAATCACCTGGATGACATGGCAATCGATGTTCTATCCGGAATGTATGGTCAATTGATTCGTCCCGCATCGAAAGTCCTCGATTTGATGAGCAGTTGGAAATCCCACCTGCCGGCGGAACTGGAACTGGATTCATTGACCGGATTGGGCATGAACCGTATCGAGCTGGAGGCGAATCCGCGGTTAACCGAAGGCGTGCTTTATGACTTGAACGCAAATCCTTCATTGCCCTTTGACGATGGGCAGTTCGATGCGGTCTTGTGTACGGTATCCGTGGAATATCTTGTGCAGCCCTTTGATGTGTTTGCAGACGTAGCCAGAGTATTGAAACCGGGCGGATTGTTTGTCGTCTCTTTTTCGAACCGGTGGTTTCCGCCCAAGGCGATCCGAATCTGGAAAGAGTTGCACGAGTACGAACGCATGGGCCTGGTAACGGAATACTTCCTGCAGTCCAAAAGGTTCAACAATATTCATACATGGTCAATGAGGGGAAAACCGCGTCCTTATGATGACAAGTATTTCGGGTTAAACATGATGCTGTCCGATCCTGTATACATGGTGTGGGCAACCAAGGGTGGATAAAGAAGGAAATCAAGTGAGAGGATCGGGAAAATTGAAAAACGGCTGCATCAAATCCATTGAGAGAGGAGAGCGGATATGAAAAGACATCTCAACGAAGTGATTGAAAGCATTGCCAAGGAATATGGCGGAAATATTCTTGCCGGTGCCAGACATTATCTTGAAGTAGATATCGGAAAACGCGCCCAAGTGTTGGGCTATCCTGAGTTAGAGGAAAAGTACGGCCAGGTATACGCAATCGTCCCTTTAAAACATCCGAAAATAGGCATGAAGGTCAGAATTGATGGAAGAACATTCGTGAACTATGCTCAGTATGATTCCGGAATTGTCGTGCCCGGTT
>CAIVVZ010000048.1 GCA_903909505.1 uncultured Desulfobacteraceae bacterium | reverse complement strand
ATTTCCGGTACCTCTGGAAAAGAAGCGGGATTCATTCCCACAAGATGATATTGAACATTGTAATTACCTATTTCAATCCAAAAATTTTCTACTTCATTGACAAGAATGTCTTCTGTTGGAAAATCCCTGACAATCTCATATAATTTTCTGGCATTGATGGCAATTGCTCCTTCTGATTCCACTTCAGCCGGATAAAAGCCGATAAATCCGGTTTCATAATCGGTGGCATATATTTTAAGACCGTCCTCAAGCGCTTTTATGAGCACACAGGATATGATGGCATTGCTTGTTTTTTTACCGGCGATTCCCTGAATTTTTGCCAGCGTATCCAGAATTTTCGATTTTTTCAGTGTGAATTTCATTGAATAAACCTTTCATAACTTTTTACGTAGCCATTCCGATGCTTAAACAAAACAGATCTATTTTTACTGAAGTATCCATTTTTTGATTTGAGGAACAATCCTATCATTCCATTCAAGGGAAAGCCTGCTTTTTATAAAAAAAACATAAACGGCGTCCATCCAGCCCATTATTTTTTCATATAAAAAAAACTTTTCCAGCACAGCGCCTTCCATGTCATCCCTGTTTTCGATCTGTCCGGTTTCAGGGAGTCTAAGATTGCTGATATTCAGGCTTTCACCTTTCAAGGTAAGCTGCCATTCATTTTCTTCTTCCGTAACCCTCAAATGAATTTCAGTAACCAGCGCCCCTTTTTTAAGGGCCAGAACCCCTTCTTCCAGTCCGGCGTCATCCCCCTTGATCGTAATGGTTTCCACGGCATCATGAACGGCATTTTGCAACATAATTCGGTTGCCGATGGTAAAATTGATATTTTCTTGAATGACATGATTCAACTGGGCGGGATCATGTTCAATAACATACCACAACCATGTTAAAAATTCATATCCGACAAATTTATAACGGTTATACGCAACGGAAATATCTAACACGGTTTACTCCATAAAATGAGAAGGCGTTAGCTTGTTCAGCTTATCTTCCTCTATATTCGTGAGGGATTCCAGGGCAGCAGTATAAGGAAAGCGTCTAACAAGGTTCAACTTGAAAGACTTGGTAAAAAAAACTTCAAACGCTTCATTGGCTGTTTTTTGTGTTGAAAAAAACCAAAGACTATTTTTTTCATAATTCCAGAGAACATCATACACATTCGGTGTAGCCGGTATTCGAAGTGAAAGTTCGCGAATAACGTCTTCCTTGATCTGTTTTTTTTCATTTCGAGATAAAAATTCCTTGCCGCTTTCCTTCAATCGTTTTGTCATTTCCTGGCGATATTTTTTGTTAACCACTTTTGAAGGAATCGCTTTTTTATCCATTCGAAATGAAAAAATAAATTGAGATCCCAGCACAAACGTTGAACCGGTGAAATCCGGGGTAAAAGGATCATTAAAAGAAGTCCATCCCGCAGATTGATCCATATCTTCATCGTCTATTTCAACAATTGCATTCTGGGTAAGAAGACGGGTCAGGGTATCCATTAAAGGATCTGCCAGTTGACCCAGCACCTGATAACGCGTTATAGAAACATTTGAAGAAAGAAGGCCCATAGCATCCCATATTGAAGGTAGTTAATTTGAATTAATCATTCTATCCGTTTTATTCAGGGGTTACAAGTTCTATTTATAGAATGGATATAAGCCGGTATCACACCTGTTTTTACGCAAAAATGGTTTTTTGAGATATGAATGATGTAATCTTTTTTTGGTATGTTTCTTTTCTTTATTTTATAGAAAAGATTAATATAATACCCTGTGCATTGTGTTTAAAACTTTATAACAATCTATTATTTTTAATAAATAATTACATTATTATTGTTAAAAAAAAGGACGCTATCATCGGCTTAATTGAATACCTATTCTGGCGTTGTTCATAACTGTCATTTTTTTAACAGCCGGTCAGCAGATTAAAAAAACAAATGAAATTTATTGCCGATCTTCATGTACACTCGCGTTTTTCACGTGCAACATCCAAAAACCTTGACCTTGAGCATCTGTATGTATCCGCCCAGTTAAAAGGAATCACGGTTGTTGCCACAGGCGATATTACCCATCCGGAATGGTTTAAAGAAGTCAGTGAAAAACTTGAACCGGCTGAACCTGGATTATATCGGCTAAAAAAAAATATTGAAAAAAATTGTGACGAACAGGTTCCGTTATCATGTCGCAGCAAAGTCCGGTTTGTGTTGAATAGCGAAATCAGCAGTATTTATAAAAAAACGGGGAAAACCCGGAAAAATCACAATCTGGTTTTTTTACCGAATCTGACAGTTGCAGCGTCATTTAATCGAAAACTGGCAAAAATTGGAAATATTGTTTCAGATGGCAGGCCGATATTGGGTCTTGATGCCAGAAACCTCCTTGAAATACTTCTTGAAACCAGTGATCAGGCATTTCTGGTTCCCGCCCATATCTGGACCCCCTGGTTTTCGCTTTTGGGATCCAAATCCGGTTTTGACTCACTTGAAGACTGTTTTGATGATCTCAGCAACCAAATTTTTGCGGTTGAAACCGGTCTTTCGTCAAATCCTGTCATGAACTGGAGGGTCTCATTTCTGGACGGACTGACACTGATATCCAATTCAGATGCCCATTCTCCCGACAAACTGGGAAGAGAAGCCAATATCTTTAATACGAACTTGTCATATTCTGCCATAAAAAAAGCCCTTCAGTACAGAGATGCCCGGACATTTTTGGGAACCTATGAATTTTATCCCGAAGAAGGTAAGTACTATTTAGACGGTCACCGGAACTGTAGCGTTCGTTTCAGTCCGGAAATGACCTTAATTTTTGGCGGAAATTGTCCGGTTTGCAAAAAACCCCTTACCATAGGGGTTTTGAACCGTATCGAAGAAATATGTGATAGAAAAGAGGGTGAAAAACCTCAAAATACGTCGCCTTTTTATTCAATAATTCCCCTGAAGGAAATCATCTCCGAGATTTTAAAAGTTGGCAGCAATTCCAAAAAAGTGCTGCAGCACTATCAGCATTGCCTTCATGTTCTGGGATCGGAATTGGCTATTTTGGATTTAATTACCTTATCGGATATTGAATCGGCCGGTATTCCGATGCTGAAAGAGGCGGTTAAAAAAATGCGAGAAGGTAATATTCATATTGTTCCGGGTTATGATGGAGAATTTGGAAAAATTAAAATATTTACAGAAAATGAAAAAAAACAGTTTTGATGATAAAAACGAAAAAGAGAGGTGTTATTTGACTTTTTACGAAAATATCAGTATTTATGCTCCAATAAGAATAAGGACCATTTGAACTCATTTGATAAATGATAAGAAAACCCTTTAATAAAAACAGGTTATAATAAAATATTAATTATAAGCTGTTTTTGGTTGTGATAGCGTAAAATGACAGAAGAAAAATTAATCAGCACAATTTCTCTTGGAAACGATCTGGTAATCTTTTTTTGTGATGAATCAAAAAAAATTGCTGGAGATAGATGGCAAGTCATTTTAACCGCCAGAATTCAAATTTTAACGGACCAGGTTCAGTTTACCCGAATGGATCCGGAAAAAAGATCCGAAATTTTACAGGTAGTCGGCGAACAGATTAATTATGAAAAAAAACTAATTCGAAATTTTGTCGGAGAGAAACAAAAGGAGGAAACCATTACAGCATTGTATGAATCGTTTTTGCAAATTACCAGACCCTATTTTTCTAAACGTCAGTTTGCAGAAAGATTTATTCTTAAAACCTACGCCGATTCTCTGGAAAGACGTAACTGGGTGAATAGTTGATGGAACCGTAAAAGGTCCAGACTTGAAAGGCCTTGTAATATTCTAAGGATGCGCTTAACTCCCAAAATAGCAGGATTGAACAGAATCTTGTAACGATAAAAGGGGCAGCGAAACATGACGTGGATAATTTTTACAAGGCTGTAACCTGTTAGCAAAAGGAGAAACGATGATGTATCAACAGAAGAATATATGGATTAGGTTATTTTGTACAGTCATTACTATATTCATCTGTATTTCTTATGCCAGTGCCGATATTTATGTTTTTAAAGACAACAGCGGTGTTCGTCATTTTACCAATGTCCCAGTGTCTCCGAAATATCGTCTTTATCTGAAAAGTACTCCCAATAAATATTTTGAATCCAGCCTGGGTGAAAAATTTTCTACAAACCTCGATCCTAATCAATATGATCATTTGATTATGAAGGCTTCACTACTGCACGATGTTGATTTTTCGTTGCTAAAATCCATCATCAAGGTTGAGTCCAATTTCGACTGTTATGCGGTTTCCCAAAAAGGAGCAAAAGGTCTGATGCAGATCATGCCTCAGAATTTTACCTTTCTGAATATCAGCAATCCGTTTGATCCGGAAGAAAATATCATGGGAGGAGCGCTTTATTTCAAACAAATGCTTGAAAAATTCAATAAAATAGAACTGGCGCTTGCCGCCTATAATGCCGGACCCACCACGGTTGATAAATATAACGGTATTCCTCCGATTTCAGAAACCAAAGGATATGTGAAAAAGGTCATGTCTCATTATAAAGATATGTCCGGTAACAAAAAGAAATCTATATAGAATGGATTTGGGATTTTTTGAATACAGAGATTTCAGCTGGTTCACAAGCTTCAGCTTGGGAACCAGCTGAAGCGCAGATTATGGCTGATCAAGGTATATGTAAGATCAAATTGGCAAGATGAAAAAAGATGAAAAAAATGCTTTCCATAACTGGCTTCAATCAGATCCGCTGCTGAAGCCTTATCAATCCGTACTCCTCCGTCGGTTTAATCAGCGGATTGAAAAAAAAAATGATATCATAAAGAAGCATCGATCTCTTTATGATTTTGCCGCTACCCACACCTATTTAGGGCTTCACCGTGAAAACAATAATTGGGTATTTCGGGAATGGGCTCCGTTTGCATCTCAAATAGTTTTTATTGGAGATGTAACCGGATGGAAAGAAAAAAAAGAATTTCAGATGACCCGAATCAATCCGGAAGGTGTATGGATACTTTATATTCCGGAAGATGTTCTGCATCACGGAGATTTATACCGGCTTCGAATTCACTGGAAAGACGAACAAGGAGATCGAATTCCCGCCTATGCCCGCAGGGTCGTTCAAGATCCGGTCTCGCTGATTTTTAATGCTCAGGTCTGGGATCCGGAATCTGCCTATCAATGGAAATCACCAAAAATTGAAAAAAATTCATCCCTTCTGATCTATGAAGCCCATGTGGGAATGGCTCAGGATGCGGAAAAGGTTGGCTCATTCAGGGAATTTTCCGATAACATTATTCCCAGAATTAAAAAAGCCGGTTACAATACCCTTCAGTTGATGGCCATTCAGGAACATCCCTATTACGGATCCTTCGGGTATCAGGTTTCCAGCTTTTTTGCCGTGTCTTCCCGGTTCGGAACCCCGGATGAATTTAAAGAACTGATTGATACGGCGCATGGCTGTGGACTGAAGGTCATCATGGATATGATCCATTCCCATGCGGTAACCAACGAGGTGGAAGGCCTCAGTCGTTTCGACGGCTCCACATACCAGTATTTTCACGACGGCCCCAAAGGTTTTCATCCTGCCTGGAATTCCCGATGCTTTGACTATCGGAAATCAGAGGTTATGGCATTTTTGCTGTCCAACTGCCGGTTCTGGTTGGAAGAATATCAACTGGACGGGTTTCGTTTTGATGGTGTTACCAGCATGATGTATGATCATCATGGTTTGGGCAAGGCCTTTATTGGTTATCCATCCTATTTTGACGAATCGGTGGATGAAGATGCACTGACCTATCTTTCACTGGCCAACACGCTGATTCATGATATCAATCCCGATGCCATCACCATTGCCGAAGATGTCAGCGGAATGCCCGGACTTGCGGTACCGGTTTCAGCCGGTGGAATCGGATTTGACTATCGTTTTGCAATGGGCATACCCGATTACTGGATTCGACTGATAAAGGAATATCCGGATGAAGCCTGGCCGATCGGTCATTTATGGTTTGAACTGACCAATCGCAGGCCGGATGAAAAAACCATCAGCTATGCGGAATCTCACGATCAAGCCCTTGTGGGGGATCAAACGCTGATATTCAGGCTGGTGGGTTCGGACATGTATGACGCAATGTCCAGAAAAAACAAGGACAATCTTCGGGTGGATAGGGGAATGGCCATTCACCGGATGATCCGTTTTATCACGATGGTTACTGCAGGTAGCGGGTATCTAAATTTCATGGGAAATGAATTTGGACATCCGGAGTGGATTGATTTTCCTCGTGAAGGAAATAACTGGTCCTACCGATTTGCCAGACGTCAGTGGCATTTAGTGGATAATCCGGACTTGCAATACCATTTTTTGGCCCGTTTTGATCAGGAAATGATCGGTCTGGTCAAGGCTTTTCATCTTCTTGAAAGGCCCAATATAATGCTTCGTTATGAGCATAATGATGACAAGATCATGGTTATTGAGCGCGCCGGCCTGATTTTTGTATTTAATTTTCATCCCTTGCGCTCTTTCAAAAATTATCAAATCCACTTTACGCCTGGAAAATATCAAATGATATTTCACAGCGATTTACTCGAATTTGGAGGACATGACCGGCTAAAACCCGGCCAGATTCATTTTACACAAATGCAATCCGCGAATGATGGGATCTTTCATTTCATCAGTCTCTATCTACCTTCCAGAACCGCCATGGTACTTCAATCGGTTGACACACCCTGATTATTCATTCCTTTTTTTCGAGAACAACATACCGGACTGAAAAAAACTTTGTGAAAAATTATTAAAAACAATGGAGATAAAATGAAAATAGGCATTATTGGCTGTCCGGGATCAGGGAAAACCACTGTTTTTGAAGCCCTGACCCGAAGCCTTTCGAATGCGGCCGGAAAAGTAGAAACCCGAATCGGCACCCTTCAGGTTCCGGATTCCCGTGTGGATGTATTAAGCCAGATGTATCATCCGCGCAAAACCATTTATGCCCAGATAGAATATCTTCTGCCTGGAAAATCGCTTGCCAAAAAAGAGGCCGGAAAAGAACAGACTGCATGGTCACAGGTTCGAGACTGCGATGCGATTATACTTGTTGTCCGAAATGTCACGGGCATGGGGGGCGAGGCTCCGCAGCAGGTGTTCGATTTTCAAACGATCAACCAGGAATTGATTCTTTCAGATCTGGTTGTGGTGGAAAAACGCCTGGAACGCCTGGAAACCGATAAAAAGCGCGGCAAGAAAATCGATATGGAAGAATTTTCCCTGATCACGCAATGTTTAAAACACCTGGAAAATGAAATTCCGCTACGAAAACTGCCGGAACTTGCCGCAGCTCCGGCACTAAGGGGTTTTGCATTCATGTCGGCCAAACCCATGATGGTTTTGTTCAACAATGCCGATGATGACGATGCAATGCCGGATATTCCCGTGGTAATTTCGGCGGAACATTGCATGGTCATTAAGGCAAAGCTCGAGCAGGAACTGATTCGAATGACCGAAGAGGAAGCCAGGGAATTTCTGACTGAATTCAATATTACCGCATCGGCAACGGATCGCGTGATTCAGATGTCCTACAGCTTGTTGGGACTGATGTCTTTTTTTACGGTCGGTGAAGATGAGGTCAGAGCCTGGACCATACACAGGGGAACATCGGCTCTGGATGCAGCAGAAGTCATTCATTCCGATATAAAAAAAGGGTTTATTCGTGCGGAAATCATCTCTTATAAGGATTTGATGGATGCGGGAAACCAGGCAGAAGCCCGGAAACGCGGAACGTTTCGACTGGAAGGGAAAACCTATGAAGTTCAGGATGGGGACATCATCAACTTCCGGTTTAATGTCTGAAAATCCGTGGAATCAGACGGACGTCATCCCCAGAACTGAATTTTGACTGCCATCGCGGTTCTATCAGGATGAAGTTCAAAAATATAAACCCAATATAAACCCTGTGATAATAAACTGTTAATATCTGATTTGTTGAAGCTCCAAGGAAGAGTTCATTTTTTTGAACATCGCGGACATTTGTATTGCATTATAAATCAGAAAGTTAAAAAAACCGAAAAAAAGCGGGTTTATGGATTTGAACTTTTTTGGATGACGAAGTTGGGTTGGCAGCAAAAGTTTCGATAATGGCGTTTTTTATTTCCGATATAACAATTTGAAATTAAAATACAAAATAAAATAAATAACAAAAATACAAAAAAATATCGGCGCTTGGCAAAGTGTTTGCATTAACTTAAGTCAAACCTAATAATTTCTTCATCTTTTTCCTCCTTTAAAATGGCTGGTCGGGGCGTTCCCGGCCAGCCATTTTTTTTGTCTTTATCAATGAGCGTTTTAGAACAGTGACTTTAATCCTCCTGAAGCGCTTTCAGGTCGGCATAAAAATCCAGTGCCTGAGGATTGCTGAGCGCATCCTTGTTTTTAACCGGCTGATTCTGAATGACTTTTTTGACAGCCAGCTCGACTTTTTTCATGTTCAGGGTGTAGGGAATAGCCGGTACTTCAATGATCTTGGCTGGAACATGTCTGGGTGATGCATTGGCCCGAATCACCTGACGGATTTTTTGTTTAAGCGTCTCTGTCAGGCTATGACCAGCCATCATTTTAACAAACAGGATAACGCGGACATCGTTTTTCCAATCCTGACCGATGACCAGACTGTCCTCGATTTCCTCTAACTGTTCCACCTGGCGATAGATTTCAGCGGTTCCGATGCGAACCCCGCCCGGATTTAACGTGGCATCCGATCTGCCGTAAATTGTTACGCCGCCCCTTTCGTTGATTTCAATAAAATCTCCATGACGCCAGACATTGGGATAGACATCGAAATATGCGGAATGGTATTTTTTTCCGTCAGGATCTTCCCAGAAATAAATCGGCATGGATGGAAAAGGCGCGGTGCATACCAGCTCGCCCTGCTGCCCGATAACGGGTTTTCCCTCACTGTCAAAGGCTTCTACTTTCATGGCAAGCCCCCGGCATTGGAGTTCTCCTGCATATACCGGGCCCATCGGATTTCCCAGGGCAAAACAGCCGTTCAGGTCAGAGCCGCCTGAAATGGAGGCAAGCTGCAGGTCCATTTTGACCGCATCATAGATAAAATCAAAGCCTTCAATGGCGAGCGGAGAACCGGTGGAAAGAACCGCTCGAAGCGGTGTTAGATCATACATTTCTTTGGGAATAACGCCGGTGTTCTGAAGGGCTGAAATATATCCCGCACTGGTTCCAAACACAGTGATTTTTTCGTCCTGAGCCATTTCCCACAGCGCTCCGGAGTGAGGATGAAACGGATTTCCGTCATAAAGGACCAGGGTTGCACCGCTGGCAAGGCCGCTGACCAGCCAGTTCCACATCATCCAACCGCAGGTCGTAAAATAAAACAGCACATCCTTTCGTTTCAAATCCACATGAAGGACATGCTCTTTTAGGTGATGCAGCAGAATGCCGCCGGCGCTCTGCACCATGCATTTGGGAAGGCCGGTTGTGCCGGATGAATACATGATATAAAGGGGATGGTCGAATGGCAGCTGGGTAAAGGTGATTTCCGGTACAGGCCCGGAATATCGAAAATCCCGGTAATGCACTGCATTGGGAATATTTCCAATATCCGGTTCGGTTTCGGTATAGGGGACCACAACCACTTTTTCGATGGAGGGCAGCTCCTTAAGGATGCCGGAGATGCGTTCCAGACAATCCATTGCCTTTCCCTTGAACCAGTAACCGTTTGCCGTAAAGAGGATTTTGGGCTTGATCTGTCCAAAGCGGTCCAGAACTCCCTTGATGCCAAAATCCGGCGAACAGGACGACCAGACGGCGCCCAGGCTGCTTGCCGCCAGCATGGCAACAATAGCCTGGGGCATATTGGGAATAAAGCCCACCACGCGTTCTCCTGCTTTGACTCCTGCGGCTTTCAGGGCTGCGGCGACCCTGGCCACTTCTTCATAAAGCTGGGCATAACTGGTTCGGGTAGAAGGCAGGCCTTCTCCTTTAAATATCAGGGCTGTTCGATCATCGCGATATCGAAGCAGATTCTCGGCAAAATTCAGGCTTGTACCCGCAAACCATTTGGCTCCGGGCATTCGTGTTGGATCGTCCACCACCTCGGTGTAGGGTGCTGAGGCTTTGATTTGCACAAACTCCCAGAGTAATGCCCAGAAATCCGGAATGTGATCAATAGACCACTGATAGAGTTCCGAGTATTGCGTAAATTGCTGCCCATACCGCTCATTGACGGTATTCATAAACCTGAACATGTTCGTTTGCTGAACAATTTCTTCTGAGGGTTTCCATAACATTTTACCCATGACCATCTTCCTTTCTGGCTGTTGATGTCTAAATCATTTGAATTTCTTTGTAAATTGATTTATGAGGTGAAAACTGTATTTAAATCATTCCATAATGGATAATTCACAAACTTTCAAATCAAAAATATTCGCTTTCTGTCCATGACACCGAAACAGCCCGAAATAATGATGAAAGATCCCATTGATATCCTGATTGTTGAAGACAGCAAGACTCAGACGACCAGCCTGAGAAACATGATTGAAAAAAACGGGTATCGCGCCACGGTTGCGCGAGATGGCCGAGAAGCTGTCCGCCTACTGGAAACCCCTTTTACGCCACAGGTTGTCATCAGCGACATCGTCATGCCGAATATGAACGGATATGAGCTGTGCCGCCACATCAAATGTCAGGATCATCTGAGGGACATTCCTATTATTTTGCTGACTTCCCTTTCCGACCCTGAAGATGTGATTCTGGCGCTGGAATGCGGGGCGGATAATTTTGTTACAAAACCCTTCAGTGAAGATCTTTTGATTAATCGCATTCATACGGTACTACTTAATAAAAAGCTAAGAGACGGGCGGGATGCTCAAAAAGGCAGCGACATCCACATCGCCGGAAAGAAACATGTTATTACCGCTCAGCGCCAGCAAATCATTGATCTTCTGTTTTCAACCTACGAAAACGTAGCATATAAGAATCGCGAACTGGAGCTTGTGAACACGCAACTTATCATGCTTCAGAGAAAACTGGAAAATGATATTGTCGAGCGCAGGCAGGCAGAGGAATGGCTGTTTGAGTCTGAACAGCGATTGAAGCTGGTGTTGAATTCGGTTCAGACCGGCGTGGTGATCATAGATGCCCAGACGTATGTCATTTCAGATATCAATCAGTATGCGGCAGACATGATCGGTCTTCCCAGGGAACACATCATTGGAAACACCTGCCAGCAGTTCATCTGTCCTGGGCTGACGGGTAAGTGTCCGTTTGCCGAAACCGAATGCAAAACAGACAGTTCAGAGCAGATTCTTATACGGGCCGGTGGTGATTTTATCCCAATTCTGAAAAAAGTGACTCCCATTCAGATCAATCGGAGAGAATATCTTCTGGAAAGTTTTTCGGATATCACGGAACAGGTTCGCGCAAAAGAGGAGATTCTGAAGGCCAAGGTTGCGGCAGAAACAGCCAATATGGCCAAAAGCGAATTTCTGGCCAATACCAGCCATGAGATTCGAACCCCCATGAATGGCATTATCGGAATGGCGGGGATACTTCTGGATACCGATCTGTCGGTGGAGCAGCGGGATTACGCCGAAACCATTCGCAGCAGCGCGGATTCCTTGATGACCATCATCAATGATGTTCTGGATTTCTCCAAGATCGAAGCCGGAAAAATGGATCTGGAAATCCTGGATTTTGATATTCGGATTCTGGTGGATGAGGTGTCTGACCTGCTGGCCACCAGGGCTTATGAAAAAGGACTGGAACTGGCATGCCTGGTGAGTCATGATGTGCCGTCCCTGTTAAAAGGGGATCCGGGAAGACTTCGCCAGGTTCTGATGAACCTTGCCGGCAATGCCATTAAATTCACTGAAAAAGGACAGGTGCTTATCCAGGCCGCTCTCGACAGGGAAAAAGGCAGGTCGGTCACTGTCCGCTTTATGATTTCGGATACCGGGATCGGCATTCCCGAGGATAAACAGCACCTGCTGTTTCAGTCTTTTTCGCAGGTGGATGCCTCAACCACCCGCCGCTATGGCGGCACCGGCTTAGGGTTGGTCATTTCCAAACGGATAGCGGAAATGATGAACGGTCAAATCGGTGTTGACAGCCGAAAAGGGACGGGGTCCACTTTCTGGTTCACCGCTGTTCTGGAAAAACAGACCAGGGGGGCGAAAAGTGAACCGGTCCTTCCGGTAGATATTCTGGGACAACGGATTCTGATTGTGGATGATAACCGGATAAACCGACATATCCTGAGAGATCAGCTTAAAAACAGGGGGTGTTTTGTCGATGAGGCCGAGAATGGCGAAGATGCGCTGTCGCAACTGCTTCTGGCTGCCGATGGAAAAACGCCTTTCCGCCTGGCGATTATCGACATGATGATGACGGGAATGGATGGAAAAACGCTGGGAAGAAAAATCAAGGCCGATCCACGGATCACCGGAACAGCCCTGGTGATGCTGACCTCCGCCGGTAGGCGAGGGGATGCTGAGCAGCTTCAGGACATCGGATTTTCAGCCTATCTAACCAAACCGATTAAACAACTGCAACTGCATGACTGCCTGTCGACGGTTTTGGGAACGCCGCTGACAATCGTCAAAAAGTCCGCCAAGCCCATCGTGACCCGATATTCCCTATCAGAGGAGAAAAAACACAGTATTCGCATTCTTTTGGCTGAAGACAATCCGGTAAATCAGAAAGTTGCTCAAAAAATGCTGGAAAAATTCGGCTATTGCTCGAATACGGTCTCGAATGGGTTTGAAGCCGTGAAGGCGCTAAGCATGATTGCCTATGATCTGGTTCTGATGGATGTGGTGATGCCGGAAATGGATGGGTTTGATGCTACGGCCGAGATCCGTAATCCCGCATCAAAAGTCATGGATCACCGGGTTCCCGTGATTGCCATGACCGCTCATGCCATGAAAGGAGATCGGGAAAAATGCCTGGAAGCCGGCATGGATGACTACATATCCAAGCCGGTCAAGCCGCAGGAACTACTGGAAGTGGTTGAAAAATGGGTCCGAAAGGTCAGAAAGGGGTCAATAACCCATTCAGTCGTTGGTCATCTGTTTCAGGATCAGACAGGCATTGGTTCCCCCAAACCCGAATGAATTGGACAAGGCGTAAGTCACATTCTGTTTTCGAGCTTGATTGGGAACATAGTCCAGATCGCATTCCGGTGAAGGGTTGTCCAGATTCATGGTAGGTGGAATCATTCCCTGTTGAATGGCCAGGGCAGTAAATACAGCCTCGATGCCGCCGCCCCCTCCCAGAAGATGACCGGTCATGGATTTGGTGGCGCTGATTGCCAGCCGGTAGGCATGATCCTTGAACACCGACTTGATGGCCATCGTTTCATACTGGTCATTCATCTGTGTAGAGGTTCCGTGAGCATTGATGTAATCGATTTCTGTTTCGGAAATGCCGGCGTCCTTGATTGCAGCCTGCATACAACGGGCCGCACCTTCGCCGCCGGGTGCGGGCGCTGTCATGTGATACGCGTCGCCACTCATGCCATATCCCACAACTTCCGCATAGATTTTGGCGCCTCTTTCCAGGGCCAAATCGAGGGCTTCCAGTATCAGAATGCCGCTGCCTTCACCAACGACAAAGCCATCTCTGTCGCGATCAAAAGGTCTTGAGGCTTTTTCCGGATCATCATTTCGTGTGGAAAGGGCCTTCATGGCGCTGAAGCCGGCAATGCAGGTGGGGGTAATGACCGATTCCGTTCCGCCTGTGATCATGGCATCCGCGGAGCCTCTCTGGATGATTTTAAAGGCATCACCAACGGCATGGGTTCCTGCGGCGCAGGCTGTGGCAACCGAGGCGTTCGGCCCTTTGGCGCCAAAGTATATGGCAATCATTCCCGGTGCCATGTTTCCGATCATCATGGGAATAAAAAACGGGCTTATCCGTCCAGGGCCTTTCTGATCAATAATTCGAGTGGTCAACTCGAGAAGCGAAAGTCCCCCAAGACCGCAGCCCGTAAGCACGCCCACACGGTCTGCATTCGAACTGTTAATTACCAGTCCCGAGTCTTCTGTTGCCATGCGGGTTGCAGCCAGGGAATAGGCAATGAATCGCTCGATTCGTCTGGCTTCTTTTTTTGGCAGAAAATCCTCGGGATGAAAGTTTTTGACTTCACCGGCAATTCGGGTTTCAAAACAGGAGGTGTCAAAACGGGTAATTTCTCCAATTCCTGATTTACCGGCACATAACGCCGACCAGGTTTCATCCCGACCAATTCCTAACGGTGTCACCAGACCCACACCTGTTATCACAACCCTTCTGTTCAATGAAACCTCCTTTTCTTTCACGAAACCTGCTGCCGGACTTGGTATTATCCTGATTCCTCCAGGAAATCAGTGTGAATCGATGAAGCTGATGGCATCTTTGACCCGAACAATTTTTTCCGCGGCT
>CAIVVZ010000047.1 GCA_903909505.1 uncultured Desulfobacteraceae bacterium | reverse complement strand
TTCGTTATGACGTGACGGTCGTTATCACCGGATCATCGGAAGAGCGCGGCCGCGCAGATCAGGTAGTGGAGCGTTGCCGGACCAAACCCTTTAATCTGGCCGGGAAAACATCCATCGGTGAGCTGGCCGCCGTTCTTTCCACCTGCCGTGGTTTTATCGGGGTGGATACCGCCGCCCTTCACCTGGCGGCGGCTGTCGGCATTCCGACACTGGGCATTTTCGGGCCGTCTCCGGCCGCATGCTGGGCGCCGAGAGGCAGCCGGCATACGGTGATTTCCAAAAACATGCCCTGCATTCCCTGCCGCCGGAAAGGATGCCAAGACTCAGAGATCAGCCAGTGCCTGGATGAATTGACTTTGAAGGACATTCATGAAGAACTGTGTCGGTTTATCGAGCATAAAGTCAAAATAGAGGCTAAGTAAATGTACGGATTACGGCTCACTATTTTCATCCTTGGGGGCGAATGACCAAGCAATCCATGTCGGTTTACTTAAAAGGAGGACTGCCATCATGAAGAAACTGAGCGTGTTTTGGACAATTCTGGCGGCTCTGTTGATTTTGCCTGCTTTTCTGGCAGCCGAGGTAACGCCTCCGTCAGAAGGCGGAAAGCTGCCGGATATCAGGCTTGCTATCCCCGCCGATGCCGGTTACCAAAAGTATCTCGGCATTAAAGGGGAAGGAACTTTTTCCCTTCCCCAAATTAAAGCATCGGTTGTCATCGTTGAAATCTTCAGCATGTACTGCCCGCACTGCCAGAGGGAAGCCCCCAGCGTCAATGATCTGTATTCAAAAATTCAGAGCAGCGAAAAACTGAAGGACAAGGTTAAGCTCGTTGGCATCGGCGTGGGCAATTCCCCGTATGAAGTCGAATATTTCAAAAAGACCTATTCAATACAGTTTCCGCTGTTTTCAGACGGTGAGTTTATCGTTCACAAGCAGCTCGGCGAAGTCAGGACCCCTTATTTTATCGGCATCAAAAATCATAAAGACGGTAGTCACACCCTCTTTTATTCCAAGCTGGGGGGAATTGCCGACAACGCCGGCTTTTTGAAACTGATTCAGGCGCAATTAAACAAATGATGTTCCGCCATGGAGGGATTATGCGATTATTTCTGAGAACCGTCTCAGCAATTGCCATTTTGATATCGTGGGCATCCGGCCCGGCATTCGCGCTTTCGGATGCATATAAGGAAAACATTTACAACCCCGGCCAGTTAAAACCGGTCGACAGCACGCTGAAAGTCAGGGAGGGCGAACCCTCCCCGGAATTCACATTGCCGTCCCTGAGCGGCAAAACCATTTCTCTCAGCCAGTTCGCGGGAAAGAAAAACGTCGTGATTTCATTTGTACCCGCTGCCTGGACCCCGATATGTTCGGATCAATGGCCGGGGTACAATCTGGCAAAGGGGCTGTTCGAAGCTAACGATGCCGTTCTTCTCGGCATTACCGTGGACAACCTCCCGACCCTGTATTCCTGGACCCGGCAAATGGGGAATCTCTGGTTTCCGGTGCTGTCGGATTTCTGGCCACATGGGGCCGTGGCGGATAAATTCGGAGTGCTGCGCGGCGATGGAACCGCCGAACGGGCACTGTTCATCATCGATAAGACCGGAATCCTGCGCTATGCCAAGGTTGGGGACATCAACCGCCGGCCAGACCTGGAAGAGCTGATCAATGCATTGGAAAAAGTGAACAGCAGCAAATGACAGATTGGTCGATATTCATCAGCAGAAACGCTCCGGCGCCATAGGTGTCTTTGGCTTCTCCTGGCATAAAGCAAGTCCGCCCCGGCTGAGTCGAGATCAAGTGCATGGACCGCAGCCCAGTCAATTGGGCGGAAGGTGATATCATGGACATCCATAAACTGATCCAGTCGCCCGAATCGGAGATACTGGAATTCAAGAAAACCTTCGGCAAGGAAACGATCATCAGCCTGACTGCCTTTGCCAATTCTCGTGGCGGCCGTGTGGTGGTGGGTGTCGATAGCAATGACAAGGTATCCGGCCTCAGCATCGGGGCCGAAACGATCCAACAATATCTCAATGAAATCAAGCTCGCCACCTATCCCCAGATTCTGCCACATGTCGATCTGTACGAAATAGACGGTAAAACCGTACTGGTTTTTGAGGTCCGGGAATACCCCATTAAGCCCATTGCCTGTAAAAATCGCTACTACCGTCGCGTTAAAAACAGCAATCACCTGCTGAGCCTGGATGAAATCGTCGATCTGCAACAGCAGAGCCTGAACATTTCTTTTGATGCCTATCCGCTGAAAGACAGCCTGTCATCACTGAACGAATCCCTCATGCATCGCTTTATCGACAGGGTAAACTCAAGAGGCAGGATCAATTTGCAGGATGACCTGCTGATGAATCTGACCAAACTCAAAATGATCCAGAATGGCAGCCCCACCCTTGCTGCAATGCTTTTGTTCGGCAACCATGGTTATTCCATCCATATTGGCCGTTTCAAGGCGGCGGACACGATTATCGATGATCTGTTGATCAAAGATCCTTTGCCCGAAGCACTGGAAGAAGCCCTGATTTTTATAAAAAAGCATATCAATCTCTCGTATGAATTTGATGGCAGCCTGCAGCGCACTGAGCGCTGGCAATATCCCATAGAAGTCATTCGGGAGGTGCTGCTGAATTCCGTGGTTCACAGAGATTATAAAAGCACTTCTGATATCGTGATCAAAATTTTCGACGATCGTATCGTGTTTGCCAACCCGGGCAGGCTTTATGGTCATTTGACCATCGAGGACCTTCATCGGGACGATTAAGTCTCTTCTCTTCGCAACCGACTGCTGGCCGAAGCTTTTTATCTGAGCGGGGACATTGAAAAATATGGAACCGGATTTGTCCGCATCCGGCGGATGCTGAAAGACCACGGCGGAGTTTTGATTCAACTGAGTGAGATGGGCGATTTCTTCAGGGTTGAATTATTGCGTTCATCCGTAAGATCGGATGGCGAAAAGAAAACTCGGTTGCAAGAAAAGTTGCAAGAAAAGTATCCGGCTTTACAGCAGACGATCATTGAAAATATGTCTGCCAACCCAGATATCACTTATGCCCAATTGATGGCTTTAACCGGAAAGTCACAAGAGGCCCTTCGCCGTAATATCAATCAATTGAAACAAAAAGGTGTTATCGAACGGATCGGTTCGGATAAGGGCGGCCGCTGGCAGGTTCACATTTCACAAAAAGCTCCGGCCCTTAATGAAAGAGATGTACCGTAACGGTTCACTTCCCTTTCCTCAGAAAAAGAATACAGACGGACCGGAGGTATCCCGGCGGATAAAGAACTCTCGAATATCCGGGAAGACTTCAATCCAATCAGTCTGTCCATTGAATTGAATCAAGTAAGGCGTCCCCGAAATTCCATAGCATTCACTCCGGGTTGGACGCTCCCTGTAGTCGCTCTCGCCTGCGGCGTGCCATCCACTTCGCTCCGCCTTCGGACGGTTCTTCATTGTTCCGCCCTTGCATTTGGTTAGTATTTATGTCAGTGATACAAATCACTGACAGGTTTCACATACAGGAGATCTTCACCCCATTATTTCACCCCCATGCAGGACGAACACCATGTAAATTAATGCGACGTTAAAAGACTACACACGTTTTTTACGACGATTGAGTGAGAAAGAATGAAGAAAAAAGAATTTCTTAAAGCGGTCGACACACTAAAGCTATACCGCCGCGCCGAACTCATCGATGAGATGGGCCATGAACTGATTTCAGATTTGTATGTCGACCCCTTACCGGATGACCATATCCTGCGGACCGTACTGTAACCGAACGCTACATTCTTGATCGGTCGTAAAGGTACCGGAAAATCCACGATCTTCCAACGAGCGCAGGACTCCCTGAACGATGACAAAACCGCCACATGGGCGTACATCGACATCAAGACGCTCTATGAATCGTCAACAGCAGAGATTGTCGGCAGTATACCGAGCGCCTATGAAACAGCACTGTCGCCAGACGCCGTACGGCGGCTTAGTATCTTTAGAAGCTTTGTCATAGAGCTCATCACAGAAATCAAGAACCAGATCCGTCAGCGCATCACATCATCGGTATGGAATCGAGTCAAGGAAGCCTTCACTGGGTCTGCCTCCGCATTATTCGAAAAAATAGACGAGTTTATCGACGACCTCAGGCGCAACGAGTTCCTGGATATTACAGGAAACATTCAGGCGGTGAAACAGGACGAGGATACTCAAAAGGAGAAAGTAAGAGCGGCAACCGAAGCGACGGCAAAGGTTGCGGCCAATCCATCCGCGCAAGCCAAGGTTCTCGCTGAGGTCATTTCTGAACTCGAAAGAACTCGCAGCCAGAACTACTCGCAGGTATTCATCCGCGTCTTCAATATTCGAGGGCTCATTAAGCGACTCCGCGAGATCCTTACTGGCCTCAATGTCAAACACTTGTACATTTTCATTGACGATTTCTCAGAGCTTCCGCATGGCGATATGGAGCAAGTCGTAGATACGATTCTCGCCCCCTTTAACAACTGGTCAGAAGAATTCATCAAGCTCAAAATCGCCGTCTATCCCGGAAGATTATATGCGGGAGCAATTGATCTGTCGAAAGTTGACGAGGTATACCTGGACATCTACAGAGCATATGGTCGCAATGACGTTCCAAATATGGAAGACCGGGCCATTGATTTTACAAAGCGACTGGTGACGACACGTCTGGAGTACTTCTGCAATGAGACACCTGATGAGTACTTTGAAACAACCTCTGCCGACTTCTGGCAGACGTTGTTCTACGCCTGTCTCGGAAATCCCCGAATACTCGGATACATTCTCTTCTTCTGCTATGAAATGACGCTTATATATGACAAGCGTATTGGTGTGCGTACGATTCAGGATGCATCGCGTCGCTATTATGAAGAGAAGATTGACCACTACTTTCGACTCAACAAGTTCCTGCACGAAACGTTCGAGGAACGCTCCTCTATATACAGCCTCAAAGAACTGTTTGAGGAGATTGTCAAGCGAGCAAAGGCACTTCGTACTTATCGTGAGTCGAAGGTCATGAGTGAGATCGAGGGTCGGCCGCCAACAAGTCATTTTCATGTCAGAAATGAATATGACATCATTCTTTCCACTCTAGAACTCAATTTCTTCCTAACCAAGTACTATGAAATGAAAGATCGTGACGGGCGCGAAGTGTCAGTCTATGCCATCAATTACGGTCTCTGCCAGCAACAGGCCATATCTTTCGGACGTCCGCGGGAAAAGCGAGAGCATCGACTGTATTTTATTGAGCGCGTGTTTGACTTCAGTCCAATTGTCATGTCGTACATCAAGGTGAATCAGGAAATCGTCTGCAATAGTTGCGGTCACCGACACAGTCACGAGATGCTGCCGGCAATTCAGACATACGACATGCTTTGCCCACAATGCAAGAAAGGCACATGCGTTCTTGTTAATTTATCGCGGAAATATGAACGCCTGATTAGATCGGTGTCCGATGAGAACTTGCTGCCAGTCACAGAACTTGGAATTCTGAAGACACTGCATGACGAGAGGAAAAGCATGTTTGCCATGGAAATCGCTGCCCAACTCGACTGTTCATATCAGCTCGTCGGTAAACGTGGGAGGACCTTGGCGGAGCGCGATCTTGTTTCGCGAGGCGAGAATGAGAAAGGCCGCAGAGTCTTTGAGATCACCACTATTGCTCAGAAGGTCTACTTTGATGTTGGGCCGGAGGACAGAATGGATTTTGGGAAGCCAGATCTCGAACAATCGCCTTCACCCGCACGCGAGACCCCCCACGACGGGCCTCGCAACGGTAATGCTTGACATTGGCGGCTTCACAGCATCCTTGGCATGACGTACGAATTATGGTACGTCATGCACAACCCTCAAGGAGGACATCATGCTCAAACTCACGGTCAGCCAAGCACGTTCAAGTCTCTACCGCCCACCATGAGCCGGTAGTCATCACCGGCAAACGGAATAATGCAGTACTCATATCGGCTGAAGCTTGGGCATCGATTCAGGAAACCATGCACTTACTGTCCGTTCCGGGCATGCGCGAATCCATCATGGAAGGCTTGCAGATCCCCGTTGACGAATGTGCCAAGGAGCTATCCTGGTGAGTTGGGAACTTGTTACCAGGCACGCCCAAAAAGATGCCCAAAAACTGTCAACAGCAGGATCACACTACGAATAGCGCCGTTAGCGGCCGATTCACCGCGTTAATCATTCACTGATGGAGAGGAGTCAAAATGCAAATGTCGGACATCCCATTCGGCACCACCGAATGGTCGCAGATCCAGAGAACCGAGCACAAAGGCGAAAGCGGGTTGGCCTACTGGCGTACACAGCATTTTGGGAACATCCGCGTTCGTATGGTTGAGTACACGCCGGGCTATCTCGCTGATCATTGGTGTGTCAAGGGCCACATCCTCCTGTGTACCGAGGGCGAGTTGCACACTGAACTCAAAGACGGCCGCAAGTTCACTCTGAAGCCGGGTATGAGCTATCAGGTTGCGGACAACGCAGAACCGCATCGTTCCTACACAGAGGTTGGGGCAAAGCTGTTCATCGTCGACTGAAAAACATGCCTGCGTTCTATGGAACCGACATCCCAATGCAAGTCTTATGCTGACGAATCTCCAGCTTTCAGGTCCAGATGAAGAGTTGCAATCGCTTCCACGACCGGTACAATCGTCCGGCTGGTTTTGCGAAGATCAACTGTCTTGATGTAACGGCTGCAACGGTCACAGCCATCCACCCGGTATTCGGGTTCTTCGTCGCTGAAAAAATAATGCAGTTGGCTGCTGTCCGTGTTTTCGCAGAACGGACAGTAAATCCGGGGAGTCAGCCATTCGTGCCAGCAGAAACTGCAGACATAAGAGCGTTCTCCTTCCCCTTTCAACATGGAAAGGCCCGGGCTGCTACCGCAAATCGGGCAATAACCGGTTCTCCACGCCTCCTCCGCATTCAGTGAAGCCGAAAGATGCTCTGAGCACAGCATCAAAGACGGCCGGATGCTGTTGTAGCCAAAAAGTAGAGCCATATCTGCGGACACCCCCGCTGGGATTTTATCCGAGGTATCCTTTCCCAATACCAGATCAAAAAGATCCTTCGGGTTCAGGGATTCGGACCCAAGGGATTCGGAAATTATCCGTGCGGCCTCTTTCATATTGACGGATGCGGATGCGCCGGCGATTTCACAGAGTTTTTCCAGCAGACGGGTTGCCGCGGCCAGATCAATTTCAAAATCCGCCGCAGCCACCAGGGGAAATTTCTCCGCAAGTTTCATCGCCAGAATGTCTTCTGGAATGTCAATCCGCGGGATATGGGTATGGGCCTTGGCCTCTTCCTGAGCCAGAAAAACGGCTTCGTAAAATTTCAGAATTTCCGTATAGGCCGGACGAGCGGCAGTTACTTCCCGGCAGGCCTTTCGAATCCGCTCTTGAGCGGCATCAACATCGGACATGAGTAATTACCTTTATGTTACGGTGTCAGGTTTTAAGTCAAAAGATTACACTTTGATGATCCGTTGACCTCCCCCTTTGAAAAGGGGGGAAAAGTCGGTTTTTCATGTCCGACATAACAAACAGGGTGATTCAAATCAGAAAAATTTGAATCACCCTGTCTCATCATCCATCTTGTTCGTGTCTGAACGAAAAAACATATTCGGCAAAAAGCTAAAATAGCAAACAAGGACCAATCAGACACCGAAACGCTATGCCTGAAGCACCCGCGAGGCAATGTCCGTGAGCGGCCGGAACATTTTCTTCAAAGCTAAATGCCGCGTCAGATTCACATCCGAAGATGACGCCACGGCATGTTTGAAGTACAGTTTGGGATCATACACCGTCAGATAAATGACCCGGACATCCTCGGCATCCAAAAGCTTTGCATCCGGATATTTGGCTTTTACCTCGGCCAGGCGCTTTGCGGCAAGAGCTTTCATCTCTTTTTCATCTCCGAAATTCATGGCGCCGGTCGGACACGTCTGCACGCAGGACGGAATCAGTCCGTTGTGAACCCGGTCATTGCACATATCGCATTTGGCCAGGGTTCCGTCCGCGGATTTTCGGGGAATATTATACGGACACGATGCGATAATATCCTCCGCATTCAGGAACCGGGTTTCAGCCGTATAAATGACCGCCCCAGTCACTTCATCCTTGTATACGGCACGGGGATCTCCGGCCGTATCCAGACAGGGCGGCGAAATGCAGTGACGGCACTGTTCCGGAAAGAACAGCCAGTTCAGCTTTTTATTGATGACTTCTTCCCGCATCCGGACGACCTTGTAAGTGTTAAACGACAAATCCGGCGGATTTTCATTCGTCCCCCGGTTGGTGGTCATTTCCGCGGGAAGGTTATGCCACTGCTTGCAGGCAACCTGGCATCCCCGGCAGGCGGAACAAACGGTTGTATCTATAAAAAATGCCTTACTCATGGGCTCCACCTCCGGTTATAGTTTGGTTACGTTGACCATAAAGGCTTTGGTTTCCGGAATTCGGGTATTGGGATCACCCGCGGACGGGGTCAGCAGATTCGCGCTTTCCTCTTTGCCGCTGGCCGGCCATCGCCATCCATAATTATACGGCATTCCCACCTGATGAACAACGGTTCCGGCAATCTTCATCGGTTTGAACCGTTTGGTCACAACCGCCGTGCATTCCAAGGAGCCGCGCACCGAAGACACCTTGACCCGCTCGCCATTCTTGATACCTTTAAGGACGCCTAGCTCCTCGCTCATCTCCACGAACACCTGAGGCTGGAGTTCCATAAGCCAGGGTTGCGGACGGGTAAGAAGGCCGGTCTGCCAGTGCTCGGATACCCGATACGTCGTCCCCACATAAGGGAATCTGGGATCGCAGGTGGCAAAGGTATCGGCGCTGGTGCCGTAAACCGCTGCCGTGGGGCTGGTGAACTGAGAACTCATGAAGTTCTTTTCCACCGGGCATTCCAGGGGCTCGTAATGTTCCGGAAAGGGGCCGTCAAGCAATCCGGGTCCAAAAAGCTGGCCAAAACCGTGAACGGTCATGATAAACGGATGTTTGGCCTTAGGGTCCGGCTGACCGTCAGCGCCGATCAGCGGCGGCGCAGGCCCATCCGGCACATCTCCGATCCATTTGCCGTCCTTCCATTGGATGACCCAGCGCTTTTCGTCATAAGGCTGCCCCTTGGGATCCACGGACGCCCGGTTGTAAATGATTCTGCGATTCACCGGCCATGCCCAGGCAAACTCGGGATACAGACCGATTTTATTGGGTGCATCCTCCTGCTTTTTACGGGCAGCCATGTTTCCTTTGTCCGTATAGCTGCCGGAGTAAATCCAGTTGCCGCAGGACGTGGATCCGTCGCTCTGAAGAAATGCAAAGCTGGGAACCTGAGATCCCATCTTGAATTCCTGGTCGCCGACTTTGACGTCCCTGACAAAAAACCCGTTGATCTGTTTGGCCACCTTGTGGGAATCAAACTTGTGGTCCGTCATGTAGTCCCACTTCAGATTCAGAATCGGGTCCGGGAACACGCCGCTTTCCTTGTAAAGTTCCTTCAGCTTGAGACCGAGTTCCATGATGATATCGCCGTCCGGCAGGCTGTTCCCCAGAGGTTTGGGACCAGCATACCGCCACTGCATCCAGCGCCCGCTGTTGGAAATACTGCCTTCCTTTTCGACCGAGACACAGGCCGGAAGCATGAAGACTTCTGTCGCCACATTCTCCGGAATCACATCGGGTCCCTGCCAGAAAGAGCCGGTTTCATTGTCAAAGAGATTGACGTTGACCATCCATTCGAGATTGGCCAGGGCTTTGCGCACTTTTCCGGCATTGGAGCCGCTGCATGCCGGATTCATGCCCCAGGCAAAAAAGCCCTTGATACTGCCTTTGTACATCTCATCAAAGATATCCAGCCAGGAATAAGGCTTGCCTTCATCCAGCTTGGGCATCCAGGGATAGCCGAATTCGTTCTCGGCAGAAGCCTTTTCTCCGAAAACGGATTTCAGAAAGCTGACGATATATTTGGGTTCGTTCTGCCACCAGTTCAGGCTGAGCGGATCCTTGCTCTGGGCTCTTCGCTTGAGCAGATCCTCCAGTTTGGCGATTTTCCCCGTCGGGGCGGGAATATAGCCGGGCCAGACATTAAACAGCAGCCCCTGATCCGTGGATCCCTGCACATTGGATTCCCCTCTTAATGCGTTTACGCCGCCGCCGGCAATGCCCATGTTCCCCAGAAGAAGCTGAATGATGGACATGGTTCGAATGTTCTGGACACCCACCGTATGCTGGGTCCAACCCATGGCGTACATGATGGTTCCGGCCTTGTTATTGGCGCAGGTGGCTGCGTAGGTTTTGTAAACCTCCAGCAGATCCGCTTCCGTGGTACCGGTAATCTTGGAAACCAGCTTGAGATCGTAGCGGTCATAGTGTTTTTTCAAAAGATTAATAACGCACCGGCTGTCCTTCAGGGTCAAATCCCTTAAGGGCACACCTTTTTCATCCATCTGAAATGTCCAGCTCGCCTTGTCATATTTCTTGGTTTTGGCATCCCAGCCGGAAAACAGCCCGTCGTTGAATGAAAAATCCTTGTTTACCAGCAAAGCGGCATTGGTGTAATTCAAAACATATTCTTCGCCAATCAGCTTGTTATCCAGAATGTATTTGATCATCCCGCCCAGAAAAGCGATGTCGGTTCCGGAGCGTAGCGGCGCATAGATATCCGCTTTTGAGGAGGTTCGGGTAAATCGGGGGTCGACGTTGATGACCTTGGCGCCGTTTCTCTGGGCTTCTGTCACCCATTTGAAGGATATGGGATGGTTTTCCGCAGCGTTGCTGCCCATGATCAGGATGCAATCGCTGTTTTTAAGGTCAATCCAGTGGTTGGTCATTGCACCGCGTCCGAACGACTCTGCCAGAGCCGCAACAGTGGCGCTATGTCAGATTCGGGCCTGATGCTCGATATAAACCAGCCCCAGAGAACGCAGCATGGCCTGATAAATCCAGCATTCTTCATTGTCCAGAGCTGCGCTTCCCACAGAGGCGATGGCCGTGGTGCGGTTGACGGTCTGCCCGGCAGCATTGGTTTCTGTAAACGAGGCGTCCCGCGTGGCCTTGACGCGTCTGGCAATGCGGTCAATGGCCCATTCCCAGGTGACTTCCTTCCACTCTTTAGCATAAGGCGCGCGATACATGGGATTGAGGAGCCGGTTTTCGTTTTCCACCAGCCCGGCCAGCGCTGCTCCTTTGGAGCATAATGCCCCCCGGTTGATAACATGGTCCGGATCACCTTCGATGTTGATGACCCGCCCGTCCCCTTTTTTACTGGTATGCACAATGGCCCCGCATCCCACCGCGCAGTAACAGCAGATCGTGGTGGTTTCCTTGGCATACTTGGTCTTTAGCATCTGAGCATGGGCCTTGACCGGTGATAGGTCAAAACCCAGGCCGCCACTGACTGCAAGACCCGCAGCCGTGGCGCCGGTAATTTTGATAAAACCCCTTCGCGTTACATTCATAGAATTTCACTCCTTTCTGGGCTTTTCGGTTACGATAACTTACCAAGAAAAAATTCCAGACTTCACAAACCCTACAACATCCTTCACCAACAAAAAAACACCACATAATGTGTCTTAGAGGCATACATATCCACAATATATGGTGTTCGAAATAAGTTGCTTTGCAAGGATAATCCCTTACAATTCATCCTCGACATCCACAGCATCATCATCGGCAATCTTGATGGAAGAATCAATCTTGATTTCATCGGGATCATCGCTGTCCCCATCGAAGTCTTCCTCGAGCAGATCATCGATAATTTCAGCGTCTTCCTCAATGCCCATGAATGCTCCCGTCAGAATCTCCTTAGATGACGCCGCTGGCTCATCAATGGCAATATCCACGGGTTCGGATTTATTGGCCGCATAAAAGTCCATCACCATCTCGGCAATCTTTTCCGCATGGCCCCTGGGGGGATACATGTTTTTAGTTCTAAGAACTGAAATGACTTTTTCTCTGCCTGCGGCAACGGCATCGGAAACCACTGCATTATCATAGCTTTCCTCGCAAAGCAGCGACAAGCTATCCTTGTCCAGTTCGCCGAATTCGCGAATAATCAACCGGCTATTATCATGATTTTTTAAAATGGTGTATTGCTGTTTCATTCCCACCCATCTCCCCTGACACGGCATTCCCGTGCTGTCATAACTTCAATAATTCAAAAAAACATAACCTTTTAAAGCATATACTGTTTATCTGCCATATTCAAGACCAAACTGGTCGATAGCGCGGCCTAAAAGTGGCAATAGGACAGAATTCATCAAGACGTCCAGTACCCGATTCACGAATTTATCCATACAGTATTTTAACTTTAGCTCTGTCTATGGACCCGTCGGCGGCCTTGGGGAGCACATCGACAAATTGGACATACCGGGGTTTTTTATAACGGGCAATCCGGGAAGCCACATATTCCATGAGCGCGTCCGCATTCAGGCTGAAGCCGGCTTTTAGAACGCAGACCGCCTTGATGCCTTCACCGAATTTTGGGTCCGGAACCCCTATCACCGATACGGCTTCCACGGACGGATGCTCCAGAATCACTGCCTCAACTTCCGCGGGATAGACATTTTCTCCGCCGGGTTTGATCAGCTCTTTTTCAGGCTTTCGGCCGGCAAACCACAGATAACCTTCCGCGTCCATCCGGCCCAGATCGCCGGTGTGATGACGGTCATTGCGGAAAATGTTTTGGTTGTACTCCCCCTGATTCCAGAAACCCTGAAACACGAGCGGCCCCTGAACCACAATTTCACCGGCCTCACCGACAGCAACCGGAAGTTCATTCTCGTCTACTATCTGCATGCGAATCAGGAATCCTTGTTTTCCGGCTGAACCGGGTTTTTCCAGAGCCGGCGAAAATGTGACCATTCCGGAGGTTTCGGTCTGCCCGTAAAGGATCCAGAAGACGCTTTGGGTTTTGGCCTCAAACGCCTGGATGGCATCGGGTTGATCAAGGCCAAGAACATGTCGAAGCGTTGAAAGGGAATACGGACGCTGATCCATTTCAGCTTGTAGATTGGATAATATCGGCGGAAACGACCCGATAATGGAAACGCCTTCCTTATCGATCCACTCCAGGGCTCTCTGAGGATCAAACCGGTC
>CAIVVZ010000046.1 GCA_903909505.1 uncultured Desulfobacteraceae bacterium | reverse complement strand
TGTAGCTCAGCTGGGAGAGCGCATGACTGGCAGTCATGAGGTCAGGGGTTCGATCCCCCTCAGCTCCACCATTAAAAACAAAGGGTTATGGGAATCACCATAATCCTTTTGTTATTTTATGGCTTATTTGTCCCGTATCTGTCCCGTGTTTCTTGTTCGCAGCATCTTCTATTGTTTCCCCCCCTCACCGAACAAAAAGCCCTTAATCCCTAAGACAGAGGAAGAAGGCTTTTGTGGCTAACGGCCTGCCTGAGTGGTCAATTCTCGCTTGTCATTCCAAAAAATTTTGTTAAGCATTGTGATGATTTTTTTATCCAACGTCTCTTCACACTTTTAAAAGGGTGGCCGATTTGCCCCGGAATCTCCAGTAATTGCAAAACCCCATTTTATTCTTGTGTTTTCTCTTATTTTATTCGATTTTCATATCATGTTGGACAGTTTTGCAATTGGCTCTATATATATATTTCACTATTAAGAAGTCCGCAGCGATGCATCCCGGCAAACCGGCATGTTTTCCGTCATGTTTTTTCTTGACAAATCCCAGGAAACTTTCTATAGCTATATTATAGTTATTTTATAGCCGTTAATGACCCGGGTGATCGATAGCGGCACCGGGCCGCGGCGACCCGAGCTCAAGGCCAGATCGACCCGCTCAGAGAGGCCGAGCCGGCGCTTGGAACCATTCTCAGGCCGAACCACGTCCAGCCCCGACGGGCTGGAAAATGGCTTTCTTTGGAACGATTGATCCGTGGTTCGGCCTTGCATCCAATGACGAGGTAATCGAAAAGTGGGAAACGAAATGATTCCAGAATCCGTTTTGCAGCAACGCTTCAACCAATTGGGAAACCGCAATTTTGCCGACGTGCTGGTTGTCGGCGGCGGGATCAGCGGCATTCAGGCGTCCTTGGATCTTGCCACCGCCGGTTTCAAAGTCTGTCTAGTGGAAAAAGACCCGAGCATCGGCGGCCACATGGCCCAACTGGACAAAACCTTTCCGACCAACGACTGTTCCATGTGAATCTTGGCTCCCAAACTGGTCGAGGTCGGCCGGCATCCAAACATTGAAGTGCTTTCCTATACAGAAGTGAAAAGCGTTGAGGGGGAGGCAGGAAATTTTACCGTATTACTGAACAAGAAACCCAGATATATCAATGAGGACAAATGCACAGGATGTAATACCTGCGTTGAATATTGTCCTGTAAATTTTCCCGACCCGTATAATCAGGAAATATCGCCGAATAAAGCGGTTCATATTTATTTCGCACAGGCCATTCCCCTGGTAGCCTATATTGACGAAAGCTGCCTGTATTTGAAGGAGGAAAAGTGCCGTATTTGTGAGAATGTATGTAAAAATAATGCGATTGATTTAAAGCAGGAAACCGAGAGAATTGAAATAAACGTAGGCGCAATCATCCTTGCTTTAGGCATCGAACCATATGATGCCAGGCTGAAAGCAGAATACCGTTACGGTCAATACGGCAATGTTGTTACCAGTATGGATTATGAGCGTCTGCTGTGTTCAACCGGGCCGTATGGCGGTGAAATACTACGAAAAACCGATCTGAAACACCCGCATAAAATCGCATGGATTTCGTGTGTCGGATCCAGGCTGGCAGCAGAAGGCGCAAACAGCTATTGCTCCGGTGTTTGCTGTACTTACGCCCAAAAACAGGTGATCCTTACAAAAGATCATGACGCTGAAGCCGAATGCGTAATATTCCATAACGATATTCGTTCCTTCGGAAAGGATTTTGAGCGGTTCTATCAAAGGACTGAAAATCTTCCGGGTGTTCGATTTGTTAAAAGCTATGTAACCATAGGAAAGGAATTGCCTGAGACCAGGAATGTCACCATTAAATACTGGACGCCTGAAGATGGCATCATCGAAGAATCCTTTGATATGGTGGTATTGAGTGTGGGATTGACTCCTCCTGTAAATGTGAAAAACATCGCAAATACATTCGGCATCGAACTCAACAATCATGATTTTGCAAAGTTGGACACTGCCAATCCCATGCAGACGACCAGGCCGGGTATTTTTGTCAGCGGGGGCTTGCAGGGCCCACTGGATATTCCGGAATCCGTATTCAGCGCCAGCGGTGCCAGTTCGCAGATTGGCGAACTGCTGAATTTCAGACGTGGTAAGCTTTCCAAGGAAAGAATCTATCCGGAAGAAAAGGATGTATACAAAGAAGAACCGAGAATCGGGGTTTTTGTTTGTCACTGCGGAGCCAATATCAGCAGGGTTGTCAATGTTCCCGATACGGTTGAATACTGTAAGACGTTGCCATATGTCGTTCATTCTCAACAGCAGATTTTCTCATGCGCAACAAACTCTGCTAAAGAGATAACGGATATGATAAAGGAAAAGGGATTAAATCGGGTAGTTGTGGCTGCGTGCTCACCGAGAACCCTTGAACCGTTGTTCAGAGATACGCTTCGTGAGGCCGGAATTAATCAATACTATCTGGAAATGGCGAATATCAGAGAGCATGATTCCTGGGTGCATTCGAAAGAGATGGACGATGCCCTGGCCAAGGCAAAAGATATTATCAGGATGTCAGTGGGCAGGGTCGCTCAGCTTGAGCCATTACAGGAGTACGATTTGCCGGTAAACAAAGCGGCGCTGATTGTTGGCGGCGGTGTTGCCGGCATGACAACGGCGCTTTCCATCGCCAATCAGAAACACGAAGTTTATCTTATTGAAAAAGAAAAAGACCTTGGCGGTACAGCACGAAATATACATTCAACTTTGGATGGCATGGATGTTCAGGCTTATTTGCATGAGTTGATTCGAAAAATATATGCGCATCCATTGATCCATGTATATCATAAAGCAACGGTTACCCAGGTTGATGGTTACATTGGTAATTTCGTAACCACGGTAAAATCCGACAGAGGTGAAACAGCGATAAAGCACGGTGCGGCGGTTCTTGCTATCGGCGCCGATGTTTACACGCCGACTGAATATCTGTATGGCCGGCACGAGGCGGTAGTAACCCAGCTTGAACTGGAAGACAGGATCGCCAAAAGAGATCAGAAGGTTGTCAATGCCCGGAATCTGGTAATGATTCAGTGCGTCGGATGCAGAAATAAAGATAGAAATTACTGCAGTCGCGTCTGTTGCAGTGAATCCGTAAAAAATGCGCTTGAGTTGAAAAAGAGTAATCCGAAGATGAATATATATGTTCTGTATCGAGACATTCGGACATATGGATTTAACGAGGATTATTACAGGGAGGCAAGAGGCAAGTCGGTAAGGTTCATCCGCTACATACCGGATGAACAACCCGTGGTTGAAGTAACCGGCAACGGATCCCTGAGAGTTACCGTAACGGATCAAACCTTACAAATAAGGGTATCAATAGATGCCGATGTACTTTCTTTGGCTGCTGCGGTTATTCCCTCAAAATCAACCAAAGAAATTGCCGGATTATTCAAGGTCACCCTAAGCCCTGACGGTTATTTTAAAGAGGCCCATGTAAAGCTGCGTCCGGTAGACTTTGCGACCGATGGTGTTTATCTGTGCGGCATGGCGCATTATCCTAAATTTATTCAAGAAACAATCAATCAGGCCTATGGGGCCGCAGGTAGAGTGCTGACGCTGCTATCTCATGACCTTGTAACAGCATCCGGGTCCGTATGTGTAATAAACGAAAAGGCGTGCATGGGCTGCGGGGCATGTGTTGAGGTGTGTAATTATGGCGCTCTGAATCTTAAGGATAGCAAACAGGGAAAAAAGGCAACCATCAACCCTGTTCTTTGTAAAGGCGACGGCCTTTGCAATACAATGTGCCCAACGGGTGCAATTTCGCTCAAGCATTTTACAGATGCGGAGATCATTTCAGAAATTGATGCGTTGACCAATGGAGAGCAGGAGGCTGTAAAACAAAGTGCGGCGGCATAGATGAGCGCAAATTACAGCAATTCATAAATTTGATACATAACCATGGAAAGCGGATACAATGAGTACAGGCCATAAATTTAAGCCGAAAATATTGGGTTTTGCATGCAATTGGTGAGCATACGGCGCTGCTGACCTTGCTGGAGTTTCCAGACTGCAATATTCAACCGATATGAGAATTCTCCGAGTTATGTGCTCCGGGAGAGTTGACATGGCACATGTACTCAGAGCCTTCTCCAATGGAATGGACGGCGTATTTATTGGCGCCTGCCATTTAGATGAATGTAATTATGTAACGCATGGCAATTTTATTGCCAAGAACATGGTGCTTCTGTTCAAGAAGATCATGGAACACATCGGACTTCATCCGGAACGGTTAAGAATGCAGTTCATGTCCGGTGCGGAAGCCAATGTGTTTGTTGAATCAACAAACAGCTTTATAAAAACAATCAAGGAATTGGGCCCTCTTGGTAAAAATGAGGGATTGGATGAGAAGGAGATTCGGTCAAAACTGGCACAGGTTGAAAAACTGGTTCCTTACATAAAGATAACGACAAAAGAGAAGCTAAAGAAACGATTGAATCAGGATGAATATGAAGGCTATTTTACCAGAGATGAGATAGCCAAACTTTTTGATGAAGCGCCGTCATATTATATTCAACCTGATAAGTGTCAGGCATGTATGACTTGTGCCAGAAGATGCCCGGTTGAAGCGATCATCAGCGCAAAGAAGGAAGTACATGTCATTGATCAGGAAAAGTGTATAAAATGCGGAACTTGTATCGAAGTCTGCCCGACGAAGTTTTCGGCAATAACAAAAATTGTCGGACATCCCGTTCCTCCGCCTCCTCCTGAAGGGCAAAGAGCCATTGTCAAAAAGAGTAACGAAAAGGAGGCCGCCTGAACCATGACTGAAGCAGCGATCAATTTGGATGAAAGCAGCCTAAAGCTCACGGATCTCGTCTCTGCGGTGGGAGGAGTGGATGTCAGCTACTGCTACCAATGTGGCAAATGTGCTACGGGTTGTCCTGTTGCATATGAAATGGATCTTGTGCCGACACAGCTTATTCATGCAATTCAGCTGGGGATGGCAGATGTCGTTTACACGAGCAAAACGATGTGGTTGTGCGCCGGATGCCTGACCTGCACGACACGTTGTCCTCAGGAGATTGATATTGCCGAGGCTTTGAGCACGATTAAAATTCTGATGACTCGCGAGGGAGGGACGCCGCAGGTTCCGGATGTACTGAAGTTCAACCGGAGCTTTGTTCAGAATCTAAATTGGTTCGGGCGTATTTATGAATTGGGCATGGTTGGCATGCTTAAACTAAGAACGGGGAAATTTACACAGGACATGGCAATGGGAATGAAGATGCTCATGAAAGACAAGTTCCATCTCCTTCCCAGACTTCGAGGCGGCAGCGCTGTGCACCAAATATTCAAACGCGTGAAAAAGCAGGAAAAGCCATGAAATACGGGTATTATCCAGGATGTTCCCTTCATTCGACGGGACAGGAGTTTGATAAGTCATTCAAAGCTGTTTGTCATAAGCTGGGCGTTGAGCTGGTCGAGCTTGAAAAATGGGTTTGCTGCGGTGCAAGTGCTGTTCATAACCTTTCCCAGCTGATGGCAATAGCATTGCCAATGGCCAATTTGGCACTTCTTCCCGAGATGGAGTTGGAAGAGGTTGTCATTCCATGCGCATCATGTTTTTCCAGGTTCAAGATCGCCCAGCACAGTGTAAAAACGGATAAAAAGCTCAAAAGAAAAGTGGTGGAGGCCATCCATAAGGATTGCAACGATGAGGCAAAGGTGATCCACCCATTAACGATTTTTTCTCAAGAGCCATTGATTTCCCAAATTCCAACGCATGTGGAACGCAATCTGTCAGGACTCAAAGTGGCATGTTATTATGGATGTCTTTTAACCCGGCCTCCGAAAATAACCGAATTCGATGTCGCCGAATATCCGATGACCATGGACAATGTACTCCGAGCAACTGGTGTCACTACCGTTGAGTGGCCGTATAAAACTGTTTGTTGCGGCGCTTCTTTTGCTCTTTCCAAACCGGACATTGTGGTGAATTTAAGTCACAACGTGATTCAGGAAGCCAAATTGGCAGGGGCGGATGCCATTTCTGTGGCATG
>CAIVVZ010000045.1 GCA_903909505.1 uncultured Desulfobacteraceae bacterium | reverse complement strand
GCATTATTTGCACAGTCTTCAGCGACAAAAACGATGAGCAGCACGCCAAAACCATGAGTTCTAAAGGGTTTCTCATGACGCCGTTCGGTCGTTAAGGTCATAGAGATGCTGGATGAGTCAAAAAGCTCGACTCAAGGATTGTTATCCAATTCTTGACTTTTTGGCGGTCTGGAAATATTGACAATACCATAAGTATCCTTATCGCGCCGGGATAAGCTCGGTGTATCTTGCAGGGTGAAAGTCCCTGTCGGGAGGAGGTGCAGCAATGCATCTTTGTAAGGGTTAGCCACCCACCCGTATCGAGCCTTGGGTCCATGGCGGAGTAGCCGTGAGGTTGCGAACAAGATGGGCTAAGCGTAGGCAGAGAATTCTGTAGGCCGTAGGGGATGTCGCGCTCCCTGAAGTGCTGGTACAGCTTCGAAATCTTATTGTTGCGGACGCCGAGTATTTTAAGGAGCACGAAGGCAACACGAAACCCCCGATATGGCAAGGAGGTGGAGGTCCGTCGGAGTCTACAGGCCGTGGCATGCAGGAAGAGATACGTCGTAGAACCCGGGAAGCCCCGTAGGGCTCCTGCCGTGGAGACAGCGGTAGTATGGAATACAGTTACTTAGTACACATATTTATAAATACTCTAACGTATTTAGGTATTGACATGATGTCTGATAATGAAATTGCCATTTAAATGGTACTGTATGAATTTATAATAATACGTTATTGAACTTTTAAACCAGTGTACTTAGGCAATGAAGGGGAAACCCTGAAACAGGACTATACTGGAACCTAAGCCGCCGCAACAGTCCCACGGGCCAGGTGGGAGAAAAGAACTGATAAGGTTCGGATCTCTACAAGCCCGCGAGGTGTCTTATCAAGCATAGTACTCAGAGATGGGGAAAGCCCATTACAGGGGGAAGGACTTGACGGAAGTACGAAGTCTGCAAAGGAAACTTGTACCGGACGTGGTAGGATCGGATGAATACAAGCCAACCTCACTGCATGGAATAGCCAATCGGGCGAAAGCCTGCAAACACCATCGTTTTCGGGATCTCTATCGGTGTCTGAATGCTGAATTCCTGCTGGACTGTTGGCATGGTCTGAACAAAGATGCAGCCGGCGGTGTGGATGGGGAGACAGTAGAGATATATCAGGTTGAACTGGAGGCAAACATCCAGGACCTGTCGGAGCGACTGAAGACAAAACGCTATCATGCCAAACTGGTGTGACGCTGCTACATACCCAAAAAGAACGGAAAACAAAGGCCGCTGGGGATACAGGCGTTGGAGGATAAATTAGTCCAACTGGCCTGTGCCAGGTTACTGACTGCGATTTATGAGCAGGATTTTCTGGATAGCAGTTACGGCTACCGACCAAACCGGAGTGTGAAGGAAGCGGTCATGGACCTCTCCTCCAATCTTCAACTTGGTAAACATGGTTATATTGTTGAAGCAGATATAAAAGGCTTCTTCGATAACATGGACCATGACTGGATAATGAGGATGCTCAATCAACGTATCGATGACAGGGCCTTCCTCAACCTGATCCGGAAATGGTTGAATGCCGGGATTCTGGACACAGATGGTCAGATTATCCATCCTGAAACCGGAACGCCTCAAGGTGGGATTGTTTCGCCCGTATTGGCGAACGTATATCTGCACTACGTTCTCAACCTCTGGTTCGAGCGGGTAATTAAGGCCGGTTGCCAAGGGGATGCCCTGATTTGTGTATATGCAGATGATTTTGTCTGCGCACTTTTCAGTACAAATCAGATGCGGAGAAGTTCTTCAGGGTGTTGCCAGAGAGGCTGGCGAAGTTCGGGCTTGAGTTTGCGCCCGAAAAGACCCATCTCTTACGCTTTAGCCGTTTCCATCCGAGCATAAGACGACGATTCACCTTTCTTGGTTTTGAATTTTATTGGTACAAGGACCGAGGGGGCAAACTCCGGGTTACGCGGCGCACCGCGCGTAAAAAGTTGTAAGGTGCGTGCAAACGGATCAAGGAATGGGTCAAATCGAACCGGCACCAGGAGGGTCGAGATTTTATCGCCGGCCTGAACAGGCGACTAAGTGGGCACTACAACTACTATGGGCTGCGAGGCAATTCCCGATCGCTGTCGCGTTTCTATCACTGGGCCGTCAAATGTTCATTCAAATGGCTTAACCGTAGAGGCGGTAAGCGGCGTAGTTTTACATGGGAAGCTTTCAATCAGGCACTGAAACGGGTAGGGGTAGCGCGTCCTCGGATTATGGAGCAGCAGAATCAGCACAAGGTGTTTGCGTAGGGCATCAGCTCACGCGAAAGCGAGTACAACCGAAGAACCGGATGCGGGAAAACCGCACGTCCGGGACTGTGGGGGTTGCGCCTTGCAAGCGCACGAGATACAGTTGCCTGAGATGGTGACCACAGTAAAGTTTAGCCAACAGCTGTGTACCGAGTCTTGCGTGATGTCCGGTAACGGCCACCACGAAGCGTAGACAGGGAGAGTGCAGGCCGGAACGAAAGTGAACGG
>CAIVVZ010000044.1 GCA_903909505.1 uncultured Desulfobacteraceae bacterium | reverse complement strand
TGAAGAAGCGGGTGCCATACTCATCCTTATCGGGAGGATGAATGGCGGTCTGAAGGTCGCGCGTGGTTGCCATATAACAGGAAGGAAGCGCGTTCATTCTCAGGAACGGCTCCGATTCCCTGGCGAAACTCTCAAAAACGGGCCGCGCTTTGGGAGCGTCTGGCGGGAGATCCGCAAGCGGAACCAGATCTCCCAGTTCGGGAACAGCGTTGTTGTTTTTGGCTACACGGACGGTTGGCCCCCATGCGCCACCCTTTGGCATCTGGCAATAAACCACGGGCAAGTCATAGCCAAATTCCTTTCGCAGATTCTTGACCATGACGTCGAAAACAACATCGTACTCGCCCTTTAGTCCGTAGCCGACTCCCGATTCTCCCTGGTCCCAGAGCATGCCCTTGAAGACAAACGGAATCACGCCAGCCGTGTGCGAGAGATGGAATACGCCGATGAATTTTTCGAGCGGCTGATCGGTATTGCCCGGGAAGACGAATGGGCGACCGGGCGGGCGTTCGCCTTTGGCTTTGGCCTCAGCGGTCGCCGTTTCCCATTTTGCCAAACGGTCCTTCGAATCCGCGATAAAGGCGGGGAAGCCGGTGGTCTTGAACGTCTGAAAGTTGGTCGCCATGCGGGGATCGGATGCCAACCAGTCTGGTAGCAACCAGGTGGAAAGGGGGGAAGCGCCCACCGCCATATTGATGAATCCGACAGGAACCTTGAGAGCCTTGTGCAATTCGCGGCTGAAGAAATAGCCTGTCGCCGAGGCCTTGAGGACCGTCTCGGGATTGCACCGGGTCCATTGGAATTTGGAGAAGTCTCCCGTCACGGCGATTCCGTTGCCCGCAAAGCCGGCCGAATAGAGACGAATGCCGGGGATATCCGCCTTCGGGGCTTCCGCTCTGCCGACGGGATAATTGTTCATCGGCGTATCGATATTGGACTGTCCGGAACCGAACCAGACTTCGCCCACGGCGACATCCTGCAGAACGATCTGCCCATCGGTGGAGGAGATCGTCAGGTCATAGCCGTCATCCTTTCCGGGCTCGGCTTTTGGAGTTTTCAGGCGTGCGAGCCATTTCCCCGATGGATCGGTGGCGGTTGTGGCCTTGGCATCACGGAAAGCGACGGTGACGGATGCGCCCGGACTTCCCGTTCCCCAGATGGGAACCGTGGTGTCCTGTTGCAGAATCCCATGATCGGTGAACAGAGGATGGACCTTCAGCTCTCCCGCCCCGGCCAGGCGGGCGGTGGCGAGAAAGCATGCGAGGAGGAACGAGACGTGGCGGGGTTTCATGGAAGGATATTGCAGGCAGGACCCCTTGTTAGGAATCGAAAACGGATGAGCGCACAGTTAATCCTTTTTCTCATCGATCCGCCAAAGCAGTCCTCTTTATACTATTTCCACTTCGACTTTTGCTTTTCCTGATTTAACGGGAGGCACGATATTTCCTTCTATTTCCTTGCCGTCGAGCAATAGCCTGTATCTACCCGTGCGCTTGACGGATATTTCATACTCACAGTTTCGGAACTTGCGAGTTGCCTTGAAGCCATTCCAGCTTGTAGGCACAGCGGGGTCTATTTTCAGGCCCGAGAGCGTAGGTTTAATCCCGAGGATATACTGAGTGGCGGTCACGTACATCCACGCCGCCGTCCCCGTCAGCCAGGAATTAGCCCCCTCACCGGGAGTAATGGAGTCGTTGGTGGATACGGTCTGACAAAAGACATAAGGTTCAGTCTTCAGTATCTCCGCCTTGTCATTTCTCGCCATCGGCAGAATGTTTTTGTAATACTGGAAAGCTGTATCAGGTTTTCCGAGCATTGTTTCGGC
>CAIVVZ010000043.1 GCA_903909505.1 uncultured Desulfobacteraceae bacterium | reverse complement strand
TACAGGTATTTTGTGGGCGACGGATCGGCTGTTCTTATTGAACGGGCAGTACCGGAATCCGTCAGGGGTTCCGATGGTTATCGGGATTGTCTGGCGGCGTTTATGGCGGATTACGACCAGAGCTGGAAAGTCAAAACCCGGATTTATGACGGGATTTCAGAAATGCTGGACAACCTGACGGCCCTTGGAATCGATTTGGCCATTTTGTCAAATAAATCTCATGGGTTTACGGTGAATTGCGTCCGGGATTTGCTTTCGAAATGGCAGTTCAAGGCGGTGTTCGGCTTAAGGGAGGACGTTCCCCGAAAACCCGATCCGGCCGGCGCCCTGGAAATATCCCGGATGCTGGGGGAGGACCCGGAACGAATGCTTTATCTGGGAGATACGGCCATTGACATGCAAACCGCTGTATCTGCCGGGATGTTTCCGGTTGGCGCTTTATGGGGATTTCGAACCCGGGAAGAACTTCTGGAAAACGGCGCAAAAGCACTGATTCAGCATCCCCAAGAACTGTTGAGCCTGATTTGATGGTTTCGTAAAAAGTCTAATATCTGCGTTGAGCTTCATCCTTCGTCATTGCGGCGTACTATAGGGTACGCCTCATGGACAGGATTGTCGCCAAAAGCTCCGGTGCCGCTCGCCTTGATCTTGAATTTTTTACTTTGCCGTCTCTTTTGACTTACTAATCTGGGGGCGTTTGGCGTGAACGAGATAATTGATATCCAGATTTCCGCCCAGCGAACAGGTTCGAAACAGCGGATTGTAGTGCATTCCCATGGTATTCTGGGGAATCAGGCCCGCCTGCCGCATCCAGAGCGTCATTTCAGTGGGCTTGATAAATCGGCTGTAGGTGTGAGTCCCTCTGGGTATCAATCGCATCAGGTATTCAGCGCCGACAATTGCCAGCAGAAAGGATTTGGGATTACGGTTGAGGGTCGCAAAAAACACATCGCCCCCGGGTTTGACCAGCGTTTTACAGGCGTTGATGACCGAACGGGGGTTGGGGACGTGCTCCAGCATTTCCAGACAGGTAACAACATCAAAGCTGGACAGGTGGGCTTCTGCCAGGGCTTCCGCGGTGGTTTGCAGATAGCTCACCTGAAGTCCGCTTTCCAGCAGGTGATGTCGGGCGGCATTCAGGGGCGCTTCTCCCCGGTCAATTCCGGTCACCGTTGCTCCCAGCGCTGACATGGCTTCCGATAGAATGCCGCCGCCGCAGCCGATGTCCAGAACCGATTTCCCGCAAAGGGCGGCGCGTTCATTGATATACCGGACGCGAACCGGATTGATGTCGTGGAGGGGTTTGAAATCGCCCTCCCGGTCCCACCATCCATGCGAGCTCGATTCAAATCTGGATATTTCAACGGCATCTACATTTTCGTTTTTTTTCATTGTGTTCCATGAGATCATGGGGTAAGCGGTTTTTTTCAAACTTGCCTATTTGATAATTTTACCATGTGATGGGTGAATATGATACAGATATTGATTGTGTTATCTGTTTTATGCGCTGGAACTTGTAGTTATGCGCAAACTGGGGATATCACGGAGATGGAGTGCATCCCTTCTCTGGTATCCAGCCTTCGCGTAAAACCGCCGCTGGATTTTTGCGGAGAACCGGCGCCGCTGGACAGTATGGATGTTCGGGAGCGCCTGGAGCGGGAACTCCTTCTGATGCTCTGGAACCGTGACCAGACCATTATGTGGCTCAAGCGGGCCAACCGATATATGCCGTATATTCAAACCGTGTTGAAAGATCAGCGCCTTCCGGATGATCTCAAATACATTCCCGTGATCGAAAGCTCGCTACGGGCTTTGGCTGGATCTCCCAAGGGGGCGATGGGCTACTGGCAGTTTGTTAAGGATACGGGTGCGCGCTATGGACTGACCATCACGGAAGAGCTGGACGAGCGCCGGAACATGGCGGCGTCCACCCGTTCGGCTGTTGCCTACCTGAAAAAGCTCCATGGCGACTTCGGATCCTGGACCCTTGCAGCCGCCGCTTACAACATGGGTGAGGCGGGGCTGAAAAACGAGATTCTTCTTCAGGATACCGCTGACTTTTACGACCTTTATCTCTATCAGGAAACCCAGCGGTATGTCTTTCGAATTCTGGCTGCCAAACTGATCCTATCCAATCCGGATAAATACGGTTTCAAGTTGACACCGGAGGATTTGTATCCGCCAGAGGAATTCGATCGCGTTCAACTGGAGTTGTCCCAGAGAATGCCGGTGCTTTCCATTGCTCGGGCGGCCCAGACAAGCTTTAAGGTCATTCGTGATCTGAATCCGGAAATCAGGGGATATTACCTTCCCAAAGGCGTGCTGACGCTTTCCATACCCCGCGGAGCGTCCGCGGGTTTTCAGGAAAGGCTGGCCAGACAGAAGCCATCCCTGGAGCCCGCAGGACCCGAAACCGTGTATGTGGTGAAATCAGGGGATTCGCTTTCCGGTATTGCCGAGCGCTTGAATATTTCGGTTCAGTCCTTGCTCATCTGGAATCATCTCAGCCTGAATCAGCCCATTCGCCCTGGAGATCGGCTCATCCTGAATCCAGGTAATGAAAAAAAGCTCTCTCAGGAACTTTCGCCATAATGCGCCGGTCTGGAAGAGCAAATGCGTACCGTGAAAATGAAGTCAGGAGTCGGAATAACAGCGGTGGAGATCTTTTATTTGCCTTTTTGAACAGGAGATGCCGTGACGATCAACACCAACAGGATCATTAAATCAGAATTTTTTTTGGATGCTTTTTATGGAATTCTCCGGGCCTATTGCCGGACCTTTCGAATCACCATCATCAACGAAGCGCCTTGGATGGATTATTTGCAAAAAGGCGGCTCCGTATTGCTCTGCGGCTGGCATCAGCAGTTTTTTGCAACCGCTGCATATTTTGAGAAATATCAGAAATTTTCCCCATCCCTGATGATCAGCCAGAGCAATGACGGCGATATCGGAGCCGGTCTCCTTCGGCGCGCCGGCTGGCGTCCCATTCGCGGGTCGTCCTCAAAAGGGGGGATGAAAGCGCTGAAGCACTTGATTCGTGAGCTCAGGCGCTCCCGGCTAGCGGCTCACGTCGTGGATGGTCCCCAGGGTCCGGCAGGGATTGTAAAGCCTGGGGCAATCACCCTGGCGCTGGCTGCCCGTGCCGTGATCGTTCCCGTTTCCATTTCCGCGGATAGAGCCTGGTTCTTCAACAGTTGGGACCGCTTCATGATGCCCAAACCCTTTGCCGGAATCCGGTTCGCTTTCGGGGAAATGATTCACTTGAATGGCTCGGAAGGAAAGACGGATGTGGAAGCCTGGCGGCGTCAACTGGAATCCGTGATGCGGCCATTCTTGATCCCTTGATTATGATGCCATCCATTCAGGCTGATACTGAAGCGGCCGCGCGGGATCTGCGCTATTCCTTGTAGACTTCCAGAATATCAAATTCTTCCAGATGAAACTGCGGATTGGGATATACGACGATTTGTTTGGCGATCATTTTTTCAAGGCGGAAGATCAGATGATTTTCTTCTCCGTGGAGCAGTTCCGCAATTTCCGGATTGACTCTGGCCGTGATCTTGATGCCATCCAGCATTCGGTATTCGCTGAGTATTTCCCTGAAAATGTTATGGCAGATGGTCTTGCGGGACATGAGATACCCTTCACCTTCGCAGTAAAAACAGGGCTCGCACAGCAACCGGTTCAATGGTTTTCGTATCCGCTTTCGGGTCATTTGAATCAGCCCCATCTCCGAGATGGGAAGGACATGGGTTTTGCT
>CAIVVZ010000042.1 GCA_903909505.1 uncultured Desulfobacteraceae bacterium | reverse complement strand
GGCATTGCGCCGGAAATCCGGGACAGGATATTTGATCCGTTTTTTACCACCAAGCCCAAGGAAACCGGGACAGGGTTGGGGCTTTCCATCAGCTATGGCATCATCAGGGACCATGGCGGGGAATTGAGCATGGAAAGCGATCCGGGCTGCCGTACCCGTTTTCATATGGATCTTTCCGTGGATAATGGATGGTCGCTTCCACAGGGGTAATTATTGTTAAATGTAACCCCTTTTGTCTCGATGAGCAGTGGATGGCAGCTCCATATGTTCGAATCGGGGCGGATATTTAGGATTGAAATCATGTTCAGGAAAACAGTGTTGTTGGTATTTGCCGGCATATTTTTATTGATGGTATCATCGAGCGCAATTGAAAATCCCATTTTACGAATTGCCTATCCTGCTTTTCCTCCGTTTCATTGGGTCAAAAAAAATGGGGAGATGATGGGTTTTTTTTATGATATCCTTATACAAGCCCTTGAAAAACGAATGGGTTTGACCGTTGTTTGGACAGCTTATCCCTGGCCCAGATGTCAGGAAAATCTTAAAAGCGGGAAAGACGATGCGGTGATAACCGTCCCAACCGCCGAACGTGCTGAATTCACCGTTACCCACAACACGCCGTTTTATCTAAAAAATTTAAATTTATTTACTTATGTTGATCATCCTCGATTTGCCGAGATTAAAAAAATAAAAACAATCGCCGATCTTAAAGCAGGTGAATTTTCAGTGATCACATACAGCGGAAATAGCTGGCATAAGGAAAATGTTCAGTCAATGGGGATTAGAACTTATGAGAGCTCATCTTTGGAAAACGTTTGGAAAATGCTTGCGGAAAAGCGCGGTGATATTGTAATTGAATGGCCGCCAGGCGCCTGGCCGGATATCCGGCGCGCCGATGTTTCCCAAAGGGTCGTTGATGCTGCCGTTCAGATATCTGTAATGCCGTTCCACCTTTTAATCCGAAAAGACTCTCCCCTGGTAAACATTCTGCCCGAATTCGACAAGACGATTCAAACGATGATGGAAGACGGGACGATGGAATTGATATTATCGCAATATTATTAAAAAGTGGCGGGGTCTTTTCCAAGCAGGAAAAACTGAATGAAAATAAAAATAATCATGGCGTGTTGTTCCTTTTTTGTTATCGTTGTTTTTTCTCTCTTTGTCATTTTTTATCAAAGCGCCATGCGCGCCAAAGCAATGATTCAAATCCATAACCATGCCGACATTATTGCCAGTTCGCTGTGGACCTTTGAGAAATCCAGCCCGACCGCATACTTGACGTTAGCCGCCAAAGCAAATGGTTATCAACGGGTTGTGGTGTCGGATGACAAAGAAAGGGTTTTTCTGGATATCGATGGCCTGCCGCTGACAAAGCTTGATAAGATTTTTTTATACGCGAATCTTGTTTCCGTTCACCCAATAGAATCCCCAGTTGAGTTTGAAAATAATATTATCGGAAAAATTTCGGCTGAATGGCCGTGCCGGGCAATTTACATTTACCTGAACATTCTGTTCTGTATATTTTTATTTTTAACGGGTCTCTGGCTGTTCCTGAAACTTTTAGATTCGAATCGCATGCTGGAAAGGCGTGTAAAGGAGAGAACCGCCGAGCTTGAAAAGGAAAATGACGAGCGCAAGCGAGCCGAGGATGGCCTTCGTAAATCCGAGCGCATTGTATCCACTTCCCAGGATTTGTTGGCCCTGATCGGCAGGGGCGGCGTTTATGAGAGCGTGAATGAAAGTTATCTGATGGCACACAACCTGTCCCGGGAGACAGTTGTGGGCCGGACGATATCCGAAGTCTGGGGAGAAGCCATTTTCCGTGAAAAAATTAAGCCCCGGCTGGATCAGTCTTTTTCCGGCCAAACGGTCCGTTATCAGGATGGGTTTATTTTTGCGGGTATTGGCCGCAGATTCATGGATGTCAGCTACTTTCCCATTTTCAATAAAGAGGGGAACGTGGAGGGTGTGGTTCTGAACAGTCGGGATATCACTGAAACCCGCAAACTGGAAGAGCACCTGATGCAATCCCAGAAAATCGAGTCCATCGGCACACTGGCCGGCGGGGTGGCCCATGAGATCAATAATCCCATTAACGGTATCATGAACTATGCTCAGTTGATTCTGGATGGAATGGAACCCAAGAACCCCTCGGCCGAGTATGCCCGGGAAATCCTGCATGAGACCCGGCGCATTGCCGGGATCGTTAGAAACCTGCTGACCTTTGCCCGGCACGAGAAACAATCCCACAGCCCGGCCCGACTTTCGGATATCGTCTCCTCGGTGCTCTCCCTGATTCAGACCGTGATGCGTCACGACCAGATTATCCTGGAAGTGGATATCCCCGAGGATTTGCCCGGAATTAAATGCCGAACCCAGCAGATCCAGCAGGTGCTGATGAACCTTCTGACCAATGCCAGGGATGCCCTCAACGGGCGATACCCCGGCTACAGCCCGGAAAAAAAACTTAGGGTCTCGGCTTCGGTGATTCAAAAGAATGGCCGCAACTTCGTTCGAACCACGGTTGAAGACTGGGGGACCGGCATTGCGCCGGAAATCCGGGACAGGATATTTGATCCGTTTTTTACCACCAAGCCCAAGGAAACCGGGACAGGGTTGGGGCTTTCCATCAGCTATGGCATCATCAGGGACCATGGCGGGGAATTGAGCATGG
>CAIVVZ010000041.1 GCA_903909505.1 uncultured Desulfobacteraceae bacterium | reverse complement strand
TGACCAGTAAATGTCCTTTGAAATGAACACCCAACTCCCGGCTTTTGTTGAGAAGACAGTGAATGATGGCATCACCTTTAAAGGGTGGCCGACCTTTGGCGTAAAGCCATCCATTCTGAAACTCAGCCTGGATACCCCAATCCATCAACTCCTGGAGGCGCAGGGGAGTTTCGGCCGTCAGAATGTCGGCCAGATCCGGATCATTGAGACCGCGGCCGGCCAAGAGGGTTCGCTCCAAATGTTCCTGACATTGATTCCGGTTTGCGCTGCCGGCCATCACGCCCGCGCTGTAGGCCGTGCAGGTGAATTTGCCTGGATTGCCCCTGGAAATCACAGCGACTGAAAATCCAGCCTCACATGCGGTGATCGCTGCTCTAAGCCCCGCGCCTCCGCTACCCAGCACAAGAATATTACAATCTAAGTGTTCCATATCAGTACCTGCTTCTGAAGTTGGCTATTCATGGACTTTCAGATCATAGAGTTAATCTGCGCTTTTCACAGGATTGACTGGATCGTCTATGAAAAAGCCGATTCTGAAGCTGTTTGCCGAATTGAGGTGAATATCGGAGTAAATTAGAATTCTTTAAATCATGTTCCCTGAAATTCATTTATGAATCAGTTCTACCAGTTCCAGTGCACGAGAAAGAAGCGCCCTTCCCGAATCCAGCCCGGCCTGATCCTCCTGTATCCCGACACGGACAGAGGGGTCGAATTTTCCTTCACCATGTCTGCTGGCGACAGCAGAGGCTCCCATGGGGCTGATGCATGAATGAACGGTTGCTGGAATCATGTCCAATGTTATGAAGGCATAGAGATGCGAAAGGTGGGTTGTTTCCATTCCTCCGTGCCGCAACCAGGAAACACCGGCGCTTATTCCGATTTTGTTTCGCAGTTTTCCTCCAGCAGTTTTTCCAAAGATAAAAACACGAAGGCGGTCAATAAAAGTGGCCATCATTCCGCTGGTTCGCATGAAGTAAACTGGGCTAGCCAAAACGATGATATCCGCGCCTTCCATCTTTTCGAATATCGACTGGGCGTCATCTTCAAGTGAGCAATACTTTCCCACCTTTTGTTTGCCAAGGCAGAAGTTGCAGTGAATACAGTTTTTGATTTCCATACTTGAGAGGCTGACTGTTTCCGTTTCGATTCCTTTTTCCACAGCCATTTCCATGATCGACGCCAGAAAAGAATCCACGTTTCCGTTTTTTACAGGACTTCCTGAAATACCCAAAATTTTGTATGGCATGTTAGCTCCTTAAAAATTTCGGCGGCAGCTTGCCTGATCCGATATATTTGACAAGATCGACGACTGATTGTTTGCGGGTTACCATCAGTTTGGATGTTCCGTGAGCCAAAACCTTTCCGTTTTTGTCGGACATCTTCGCTTCGGTAAGATATATTGTTTTTCCAGATTTGATCCTCCGCCCGTTTATGATGATTTTTTTGTCGGAAACCGGCGCCAGGAAGTCCACTTTAATGTCAATGGTAATCAACCCATTTTCTTCCGGAAGCTCGCAGTAGGCAGACCAGTAGGCGGCAGTGTCGATCGCCGACGCATATACGCCGCCATGAAGCCCACCGAATGGATTCATATGTTCTGTTCCAACATCCAGCGTTACTACGGAATAACCAACTCCAATTTCTGTGACACTCATGGATAGATGCTTAAAAAATGGAGCATTGTTAATTGCGATGATTACAGCCTTTAGATGTTCTGGATTGAGTTCGGGCAAATTTATCCTCCAATAGTGGCAACTGGTTATTGTTCTATCCTGTAAAGAAAAGACTGCATCTGGTCCCATTCTTGCTGAGTAAAACGATTCAGGTATGTCCGATTGGTTTCCTTGAAAAGCTTCAAAATAGGCTCCCGATGTTTTCTTGCTTCGGGGGTAAGGAAGATTCGCAGTGAACGACGGTCTTTTTTGTCCGCCTTTCTTTGTATCCATCCGTCTTTTTCCAGACGGTCAAGAAGGCCGGTTGTCGTTGACCGGTCCTGGGCGGTTTTATCAGCAAGTTCGCTTGGAAGCAGCCCTTCTTCTTCCATAATCGCAACCATAATGAAGAACTGACCGTGAGTCAGCCCATATGAAGCAATTTCTTCGCGGTACGCCTTTGTGACTTTTCGCACGGCTTTGCTCAATCGAAAGCATATACAATCTTGAAATACCATCTGTGCACCTTCGGGGTTGTATGAATGAGGCCATCTAATTAGTATGCATATAGTTTTAATGTAAACTATAAATCAGAGGTATCTTAAGATGCCCTCCAAAGTCAAGGCAGATTTTTGATAAAGTTAAGCTATAATCAGCACCGTTCGGCCCCTCTCTTTGGGGTGAATATTCTTGCGATTTAATGGATGTATGGTAATCTGGAACAAAGAGGCGCGCTATGGCGTTGGATGGAGCGATGGAATCGAGGGCAACAACGGACTCCAGGCTCAAACGCAAGAGAACACCGCATGCAGCAAATCCGTAAAGGATTGTCCCTATGAAATCGGCTTCGTGGGAATTGAAGATAATGCACTATCTAATAGTGTTTTGTTTATTTCTTTTTCTGTTCATTCCGGAAATGGCTGGTGGAGAAGAGATTCCAGTCTCCAACAGCTCCATACAGCGGAAAATTCAGCTCAAAACAGTCATTGTGGCTGATTATTACCCGTACACTTTCGTCAATAAAGAGGGTGTTCCCGACGGTTTCAGTGTCGACTTGGTAAATGCTGTGGCCAAAGTCATGGGCATGGATCTGGAAATCAAGGTGGATACATGGGAACGGGCTATGCGACACCTTGAAACAGGAGAAATCGATCTTCTTCCGATGATGGCCTATTCAATAGAAAGGGATAAGGTTTTCGATTTTTCCGCACCGCACACAATTGCCTTTGACGCATTCTTTACAAGGAAAGATAGCAAAAGACCAAGCACCGTAGAAGATTTCAAAGGTCAAACACTCATCGTGATGAAAGGCGATCAGGCTCATGACTACCTTCTTTCTTCGGGTTTCGTGAATTCTGAACATTTAATCCTGATTGATAGTCTTCCGGAAGCGCTCAGGCTTTTGTCATCAGGTAAGGCAGACGCGGCCCTGATGCCCAAGCTGGTTGGATTGATGGTGATGAATGATCTGAATCTAACCAATCTCACCCAGTCACCAGTTGTTGTCGAGTCTTTCAACAGACCTTTTAGCTTTGCCGTGAAGGAAGGCAATCTGTTGCTGCTGGAACGACTTGGCCAGGGTTTAAGTATTGTCAAGAATACCGGTCAATACCGGGAAATCTATGATAAGTGGTTTGGGCCTCTGGAGCCGAAGGAATTAACGCTGAAATCGGTGTTAAAGTACATTGTTGGACTGCTTCTGGCTTTGCTTCTGATCGGATCAGCTTTCGCCCTGTGGTCTTTTTCGCTGAAGAAACAGGTGGCGTTGCGGACAAAGAAGCTTACGGACGAAATTGTCGAGAGGAAAATCGCTGAGATGCGTTTTCGTCAGGTCACCGAGACCATACGGGAGGTCTTTTGGCTTGGGTCACTCGACTGGAAGGAGGTTTATTATGTCAGTCCGGCCTATGAGCATGTTTGGGGCAGAACGTGCGAAGAACTTTACCAAAATCCACTGTCCTGGTTTGAGTCAGTGGTTGAGGAAGACCGCCAGAAGGTCATGACTACCATCCCCGAAGTAATTTCGACAGATACCCGTGAAATAGTTTTTCCCGATTACCGGATAAGGAGACCCGATGGTTCCGTAGTCTGGATATCCGCTCGGGCTTTTCCAGTACTGGACTTCTCAGGTCGGCCATACCGTATAGCCGGAATTGCCGAAGACATCTCCATGCGCAAACAGGCGGATGCGGTGCTACGTGAGAGCGAGGAGAAGCACAGCCTCCTTCTTGAAGAATCACCCGACCCATTCTTTTCCTTCACACCGGAAGGTCACTACACGTATGTCAACCGAGCCTTTGCCGAGGGTGTCCGCAAGCCAGTCGAGGACATTGTCGGCAAAAGAATCTGGGATGTCTTTCCCAAAGAGGAGGCGGACAAGCG
>CAIVVZ010000040.1 GCA_903909505.1 uncultured Desulfobacteraceae bacterium | reverse complement strand
GTCATTTTCTCAATTCCATGGAATTTTACGGGATTTCCCTGGCCAGAAGCGCTGCACCCAGGGCCCCAACCAGTTGGGGATCTTCCGGCACCAGAACGTTTCTGCCCAGTGTTTCCGCCAGGAAACGCCGCATGCAGGGATTTTTAGCCACTCCGCCGGTAAAAACAATATCGCCGGCGGAAGACACCCGGTTAATCATGCCGGCTGCCCGCTGAATGACGCTGGTGTGAAGGCCGCGGGCGATTTCCCGGCGGTTTTTTCCCCTGGCGATCAGGGAGGTGACTTCGGATTCGGCAAATACCGTGCACATACTGGAAATGGCGAGATCTTTTTCCGCCAGTAGTGCTTCCTGGCCAAAGGTTTCGATGTCAAAGCCCAGGCTTTTGGCCATAATTTCCAGGAATTTTCCCGTGCCGGCGGCGCACCGATCGTTCATTTCAAATTTTTTCACCTTGCCGGATTCAAACAGACTGATGGCCTTGCTATCCTGTCCGCCGATATCCAGCACCGCCTGAGCGTCTGGGAAAAAAGCCCGTGCCCCTATGGCGTGGGCTTTGATTTCCGTAACCGTCAACGTATCAAAAGAAATCTCAAACAGATTCCGGCCATATCCGGTGGCCATGATGCAATCATATGCCACGCCATGGATCAGGTCTTTGGCCGCCGTCATGGGATCAAAGCCGGTGTCTGTCTGAAGACTGGTCACGATGTTTCCCAAATCATCCACCACCACCAGTTCGATGGTGCGCGATCCGATATCGATGCCTGCAAAACGTTTATGCATCCTAAAACTCCTAAAAAATGCTATCGAAGCTGCTCGACAAAGGCTTCGATCCGGGTTTTCAACTGGCCGACATCTTCCATGCTGTAATCGGTTTCAATGCGCAGGGTGGGAATATTCTTTTCCTCCAGGGCTTTTTCAACAGGAATGGATTCCATAAGGTAAGGCTGGCAGAACTGCAGACCATAATGAATCACGCCGTCAGCCTTGTATGCGGCGGCCATTTCCTGAATATGTTCCAGCCGCTGCGGATTCGGCGTAAAAATGGCACAATCCACCTGATAATAGCGATCCACAATGGCTTCCATCATTTCATCGACGGTTTTGCCGGATGCATCCGTCAGATTGCGGGTGCCGCGTTCCCCCACACAGGACTCCTCACCCACGATCACGGCGCCGGAAGTTTCAACGATAAACGGCAGTTTCCAGTTGGGTACGGCCTGGGGGCAGCCGGAGATGAGAATCCGGGGCGTCTTCTCCGGGAAAACACCATTTTTCTCGGCAATTCGTTTTTCCAGTTCATCACAGATTTTGTTCACGGAATCCGTAAACCGGGCGGGATTGTCATAAAAGAAAACCTGATTGGCCAATAGCGCATCCAGACCGGATATGGGCGCAGGGTCGGCTTTTCGCAGCATTGAGAGGCGATGGATGGCGGCGCGTTTGGCATTGACCGTCTGAATAGCCTGCTTCAGCGATTCGAATGTTATGACAACTCCGGTGAGAGCTTCAACCGCAGTTTTGAAACGATGGTATTCGGTCTTTAAAAGCGCCCGGCCATGATCGGATTTGACCTGGGGCAGATCCATCACATAAAGATTTTTCACCAGATGTCCCAGCGATTCATAGGCTTTTTTCTTGCCGTCGCAGGTATTTTCACCCACGATCATATCCGCGCTTTCCAGATAGGGGCATACCTTGCCGAGTTTAAACCCGAAAGAGGATTAGATCAGTGCGCAGGTATTGCGGGGCAGGAGTTTTTCCACTTCCGACATGGCGAAATCCGCTCCG
>CAIVVZ010000039.1 GCA_903909505.1 uncultured Desulfobacteraceae bacterium | reverse complement strand
GCAGTTGGATTGTACCACTTTTTCCCCATGAACCGAAAGCGTGATCGTTTCAGGCACCCTGCCGGAATAAAACACAACGGTGTCTTTCATACCGTCAATGGACTTCCAGATGTAATAGGCGCCAATGTTCTCATGGGGAAGATGGCAGTCAATGCATTTAATGCTGCGGTGTGCCCCGGTATGAAACCAGGCTTCATACTGGGACTCCATGACATGGCAGGAAGCGCAGAAGTCCGGCGACTCGGTTTTGGCCATGAGCTTGGGAGGGCCGAACATCATGAAAAAACCCCCTGCCGCAGCCAGGACAATTATTGCGAAAATAATCTTAGGTAACCTTGGGGACATGCGTTGGCCTCCCAGCATCTTGCCCGGAAAAGGTGTTTCAAAGTCTTTTCCGGCGTGAACGCTTATTGAACCAGCCCAAACGAAGTAAAAAACAGCCTGTCAGTGTTCAATGTCATTTACTTGTTCACCCGGAAAGCCCTCTATTGGGAAAAAAGGGAAACCTGTTTAACTTACTGACATTGTCTATATCGGCAAAGAATTGATGAATTCGAAATAAAGATTGATAAACTCATATAAAATTTACATTAAAACACTAAGGTTTTCAAGGTGGATTTTTGACTTATTTAAAAAACATCGAAGGGCGTTACGCACAGATTTCTATCTTCTTTCTCCAGAATAATTTATCAAAAAACTTCTTGCCTTTTGAATTTGCATTCTTTATATAAAGATGTTGAAGTCAACGCCGACTTCTGCTGCAATGCGGTCAACGTCTCAACGAAGAGATGTTGGGGGGTTTGCCTATCAAGAATGGCAAGGAAGAAGGTTTCGCCTGGGTTTCTTGATGATCTTTCATGAGCACCCTGACCCATTCAGATTCCTGGACCAACGCTGATCCTACCATTCCATTCACCGACGAAAACATGCTTAACCGGCCTTGCTTTGCCCTGTTTACAGTGGGGATATGGCCTGACGGTTATTTTTTTACCTTTTCCTTAGGTTTTTTACCTGGAACCTGGCCGCTTTTTATGGCGGTCGGGGTGTTTTTCTGCTCAGCGGTAAGGAGTATCGATGAAACCTCAGATTGTGATTTATTGTTGCGCCAACTCCTCGACGATTTCCGAAGAAGATGTCGAGAAAATCATTCCCGAAGATCAGGCTGAGATTCGAATTTCCCGGCTACCCTGTACCGGACGCACGGATGTGCTCTATCTGCTGCGAGCCATCGAGACAGGGGCGACCCTTGCGATGATCGTGGGTTGCCTGAAAGGCCAGTGTCAGTTTCTGGAAGGAAATCTGCGGGCCGGAATGCGGGTGCGTTACGCCAACCGTTTGCTGGCTGAAGCGGGGCTGGGGGAAGACCGTATCCGCATGGTCCATATCGCTGCCGGCGATGAAATTTCATTTGCGGCCGCGCTTCGGGATGCGGTTGCCAGGGCACGGGAAATCGGCCCGTGGATGACCGCAGCCGCCTGATGGCCTTCGCGGTAGCGCTGCCAAACGCACCGCTTAGGATTGCATTTAAAACGAGGAAGATAGACAGATGCCCAAAAAATATCATATCAAACCGACCCCTGCCGCACCGCACTTTATTCCCGTGGGCCGGTCGGGAATCATCGATTTTGAAGAGGACTGCCTGAAATGCACGACCTGTGTCAAGAAGCGCTGCCTCTATGACGTGTATAAGAACCGAGCCTATGACGCTCAAACCCTGGTGGATTCCATCGATCACCAGTGCAAGAACTGTTTCAGTTGCATTCAGAATTGCCCCCGAGGGGTGCTCTCCAAGACGATCAACCCGGAGTTTCTCAGGATGGGCGATGCTTATTGGAAACCGGATATCATTCACAACACCTGGTTCCAGGCCGAGACCGGCAAAATTCCGGTGTCCGGGGCCGGATATCGCGGTCCTTTCAGTGGTCCGGGTTTTGACGCCATGTGGACGGATATGTCTGAAATCGTTCGGCCCACCCGCGACGGCATTCACGGCCGCGAATACATCAGCACGGCGATTGATGTGGGAAGAAAACAGCACCATCTGGAATTCGACGCCTCCGGCAGGCTTCTCAGGGAAATGTTTCCTCTGGTCGAGATTCCCCTTCCCGTGATCTTCAACACGCTGCCCTTTGGCAACCTGGGAGAAGGGATTATCCTGTCCTTGGCCGCCGCTGCCCGGCAGATCGGTAGCCTGATGTATGTGACCCCGGAAACCTACGGCGCGTTTCTAAAGCCCTTCAAGGCACAGCTCATTCCCCTGTTGCCCGCAGAAGGAGACCCGGATGCGGAAATCCTCGATGGCGTGAAAATGGTTGAGCTGTTTTATGCGCCCGATATCTGGCAGCGGGTTCAGCAACTCAAGGACCGCGATCCCCAGCGGGTGGTTTCCGTTCGCCTGCCCATGAATTCCGAAGCCAAAACCATCGCGGCGGATCTGGCCCGGGCCGGAGCGGAAGTGATTCATCTCTTTGCCGATTACCAGGGAAACGAATTTGTGGAAGGCGACGATCCGCGGTTCGTCAAGGAAGCCCTGCGCGACATTCATACCCATCTGGTGAATGAGTCCACCCGGGATCAGGTCACCTTGATCATCAGCGGCGGAATTGCCCTGGCGGAGCATTTACCCAAAGCCATCATCTGCGGGGCGGACTGTGCGGCCATTGATCTGCCGCTGCTGATCGCCCTGGAGTGCCGCGTGTGCAAACGTTGCGTGGCCGGAAAGTCCTGTCCCGTGAAACTGCAAAACCTCGATTCCGAATATGGCAGCCAGCGCGTGGTGAATCTCATGTGTAGTTGGTGGAGCCAGCTCATCGAATTGATGGGCGCCATGGGTATCCGGGACGTGCGCCGGGTGCGCGGCGAAGTCGGCCGGGCCATGTTCTTCGAAGACCTGGAAAGAGACACCTTCGGCGCCATATTTGGCGGGCAGAAATGATTCATGACCCGGGATCAGGGAGCGTTATTACTGACCACCGACCCCGGGCCTGAGTGAACGCTTACCACCTAACTTTTATATAAGGAGTATTCAGCCCGTGAAGGCAGAGATCCGAAAAACAGCTTCACGATTTCGTCATAACATCGGCAAATACAGGGTTCAACGCGGAAAACAGTGTAAAAGCTGCTCCGGTTGCGTGGTTGCCTGTCCGCATGGGGTGCATTTCAAGGCAGGTACCCGCATGGGAACGCCCAAAGATTATCTCTGCGTTGGCCCGGATGCTTGCAAAAGCCAGGACTGCTTCTGCGTGGAGAAATGTCCCAACCAGGCCCTGAATGTGGTAATCAATCCGCAGGTAAAGGCTCTGGGCGATTTCCGCTGGACAGCGGATCTGCTCATGAGCACCTGGTATCAGGCTGAAACCGGCGAGCTTCCCACCGTGGACCTGGAATACCGAACCGGCAATTCCGGAGGCGGGTTTGACAAGTTGCGGTTTCGATTTCCCGAAAAACCGCTTCAGGCCATTCCTGCAGATGAAATCGATACCAGCATTGAACTTAACAAACGCGGGGACAACAGCCATCGCATCACCATTGCCATCCCCCTGTATCAGGGCGGCATGTCGTTCGGGTCGGTCAGCGACAGCACCATGGTGTCCCGTGCCCGAGCCGCCATGCTCTGGGACACTTTCGGGTGCACCGGCGAGGGGGGATATCCGGAATTTCTCTATCCCTTTGATCAGCAAATGATCACTCAGGTGGCTACCGGGCTTTTCGGCGTCAAGGAAGAAACCATCCAACGGGTGCGCATCGTCGAGTTCAAATACGCTCAGGGCGCCAAACCCGGTCTGGGAGGGCATCTTCTGGGAGACAAGGTGACCGAGCGGGTGG
>CAIVVZ010000038.1 GCA_903909505.1 uncultured Desulfobacteraceae bacterium | reverse complement strand
GCTTCGAGAGGCTGAGGAAGGATGCCGCCTCGGGCATCGACAGAGTCACCAAGGAAGAGTATGGAAATGATCTGGAAGCCAACCTGACCGGCCTGGTAGAACGGCTGCACAGGATGGCGTATATTCCACAGCCGGTTCGCAGGGTGTACATCCCGAAGCCGGGAAGCACGAAGCAGAGGCCGCTGGGTATCCCTGCGCTGGAGGACAAGCTGGTGCAGGCGGGGCTCGTCCGGATATTGGAAGCGATCTATGAGGGAGATTTCATAGATGATTCCTATGGATTCCGTCCGGGGCGCGGCTGCCATGACGCTTTGCGCACGCTGAGTTTGGAGGTGGAAGGTGGCAGTGTTCATGTCATCGTAGAGGCTGACATCAAAGGATTCTTTGATAATGTTCAGCACGACTGGATGATGGATTTTATGGGTCACCGGATAGCCGATAAGCGGGTGCTGCGCTATGTGAAGCGTTTTCTGATAGCCGGGATTATGGAGGATGGATTGTTCACGGCCACGGAAGAGGGGACCCCTCAAGGTTCTCCCGTTTCACCGCTGCTGTCGAATTTGTACATGCGGTGTTTTATTCTGGGATGGAAGCACCTTGGGTATGGTCAGAGATGGTCAGCGCATATCGTCAATTATTCAGATGACTTTGCATCTGTCACAAAATAACCTTTACATTTTATGTAAAGGTTTGGTGTTTTACATAGTTTCATATCCATGAAATTCATCATGGATATGAAACTATGTAAAAGTTATTTTGTGACAGGCGCTTTGTCATTTGTTGCAGAAGCCACGCTGACAAAGCGATGGATGCAATGCACAATATCATGGAGTTGCTGAAACTGACGGTAAACGAAGAAAAGACGCATTTGTGTCACATGCCGCAAGAGCGGTTTGATTTCTTGGGTTACACCTTCTGACGCTGCTATAACTACGAGACGGGGCGGGCTTATACTGGCACCAAGCCATCGCGGAAAAGCATCAAACGAATGGTAAAGAGCATTACCGATGAAACTGACCGACGCCGAACCTTACTGGATGTAGGATATATCGTGAATCGGCTAAATCGAAAGCTGGCCGGATGGGCAAACTACTTTTGCCTCGGCCCTGTCAGCCCGGCATATAAAGCCATCGACATCCACGTTAAGCAACGGCTCCGCCGATGGTTATGTAAGAAGCACAAGGTTCAAGGCAAGGGGTTTAGGCGCTTTCCCGATCAGTATCTCTATGCACAGTTGGGGCTGATTAATCTGCCGAAGAGAACCCATGACCTTCCGTGGGCGAAAGCATGATATCTTGTCCGAGAGCCGGATGCGGGAAATCCGCAAGTCCTGGTTCGATGAGCGGGGTGTGGAAACGGGAAATGGCAAGATGAGGAATCAGGCACCGTCAAAGCGAAACTGACGGAAACGGAGATGCCTCACCTGTTGTTACCGCGCCACATCTCGACTCTACACGATAATGAGTTTTTGGGGCGGCTTTCATATATCTTGACTTATTCTTCCGGTTCATTTACTATCTCAAACATAAGCTGATAACCATCTTGTCACGACTTATGCTGAACATGTTTTTGCGCCCGTGGCCCAGGGGATAGGGCGTCAGCCTCCGGAGCTGAAGACCGCTGGTTCAAGTCCAGCCGGGCGTACCAAAGCTTCCTCTTTATTTCCTTTCAAAAAATCATAAATGGTTTCATATAATAATCTCAGGGTCTAGCGGGTACATGTTGTCGTTTTCCCGTATTCGACAAGAATCGTTGCCTTACGGTGACCCATTCATGAAACATATCTGGATTATCGGTGCGGGTCGATTTGGTAAAAAAGCCGTATCCGCCATAAAGAAAAACTATCCGGAATCCATCATCACCGTGGTGGATCGCTGCCCGAAAACCTGTGAAGCCATCGCTAAAACAGGTTTAACCACGGTGTGCATGGACGGAGTCTCCTATCTGAATCATTGCCTGACGGAAGCTGTTCAGCCCGACTGGGTCATACCGGTCATACCGGTTCATCTGGCCTATGAGTGGATTCGGCTGAGGCTGTTGCCTGATAATTCGATTATTCCCGTTGATATCCCGGAAACCATTCGCAAATCGCTTCCCAATGTCTTTCCTGGAAAACCGGGCGAGATTTTCGTCAGCAACGCCTCCTTTGTCTGTCCGGAGAACTGCGCCGAACCCCTGAATCTGTGTACCCACACCCGTATGCCCAGGAAACGGTCTCTGTACCAGGCGATTGCCGCTCTTTCCTGCAATGGTTTTCTGAATCTTGTCCTTCAAAGTGAGCAACTGGCGCCGGGAATCGGAGGGATCAGGCCAGCTGCGTTGTTCAATACACTCGTTGCAGTGCGGCAGTTTCCCGAATCCATTCTCCTAAGCACTGCCTGCCGGTGTCACGGGGTTGTTCAGGCTTTCAGAAAAAACGTTACGGAGAGATGAATTCCTCAATTTCAGCCATTGATCGAAGACCTAACCTTTCCGGGATTTTCCTTGATTTAACCCTCGTTTTTTTTCATAATAGCTCTCATGAGCTATATTTTTGACTTTCATACTGCCAGAGCCTACGAACAGTGGGCAAAAAAACCGGAAATTAAAAGAATAGAGGCGCTTGAGCAGCGGCTGATGATGGATATGCTCGACCCTCTTAGGGGTAAGTTTGTTCTGGAAGTCGGTTGTGGCTCTGGATCAGGCCTGATCCCGTTCATAGAAAAAGGTCTGCTGGTTACAGGTATCGATCCGTCTCCCTATATGCTGGATATCGCCCAGCGCCAGGTTGGCCATCGGGCGGATCTGCATCGAGGCTCTGGCGAAGATCTGCCTTTTGAAGACAATTCATTCCATTATGTCTGCCTGAATTCCACCTTGGAATTTGTTGATGACTATGAAGCGGTTATCGAAGAAGCCTGCCGCGTGGCAAAGGACAAGGTATATATTGGAATCATGAACCGTTTTGCGATGAAAGGATATCGTCAGCGCATGAATTGCATTTTGTCTGAAAATATTCAGGATCAGTTGCAGTATTTCAGTATTGGGGAAATCACTGGCAGTTTGCGGCGCCTTCTTGGCAATGTCCCCATTGATTCGCGAACCATCTGTCATTTTCCGGTTTCGCTGATGCGGCTGTTTTATCGAATGGAGCAATCCAGACTTTTGCAGAGCTGCCCATTTGGGGCTTATGCAGGAATTGTGGCGGTTCTGGTTCCCCGGTTCAAAACCAGGCCTCTGGTACTGGAATACCGACCGAAAAGGACTGCAGGCCCGGTTCCCGGATAAATGATACGATAGGAGGGTCAATGAAAGCCTGTCTGTATGAACCATTAAAGAACTCGAAGGTTCAGTGCCATCTGTGCAGTCACCGGTGCGTGATATCCGAAGGCCAACGGGGACAATGCTGCGTCAGGGAAAACCAGGGAGGTATTTTAAAAACGTTGGTCTATGGCAGATTGATCGCAGGTCATGTGGATCCGATTGAAAAAAAACCGTTTTTTCACTTCATGCCCGGGAGTTTATCCTATTCCATCGCAACGGTCGGTTGTAATTTTTCATGCCGTTTCTGTCAAAACGCTGAAATTTCTCGAATGCCCGCGGATCAAAACGGAAAAATCGCCGGAACCATCTGCACATCGTTGTCGGTTCTTGACGAAGCGCAGAAAACCGGCTGCAGAAGCATTGCATACACCTATACCGAGCCGACGGTTTTTTTTGAATTTGCTTTGGATACGGCAAAGCTGGCTCATGAAAAAGGGCTCCAAAACGTATTTGTAACCAATGGGTATATGACGCCGGAGGCGCTGGAGAAAATTCATCCTTATCTGGATGCCGCCAATGTGGATTTAAAGGCTTTTCGTGAAAAATTTTATAAAGAAATTTGCGGTGCCAGCCTCAAGCCGGTTCAAAAAACACTCAGTCTCCTGAAATCAATGGGGATTCATCTTGAAATTACAACGCTGCTGATTCCAGGCATGAACGATGATCCTGTCCAGCTTTCCGAAATGGCTGCTTTTATCTCTACGGAACTTGGATCAGACACACCCTGGCATATCAGCCGTTTTCATCCGACATATAAACTGACCGATTGCCCATCAACTTCGGTGAACGCCTTGATTAACGCCAGGGAAATCGGTATTCATGCCGGTTTAAAATATGTTTATACCGGAAATATTCCCGGCGATAATGGCGAAAACACGTATTGCCATCACTGCGGGAAGCTGCTCATCGAAAGATGGGGGTTTGCCATTCGAAAAAACCGGATTCTGGACAGCCGTTGTGCGTTCTGTAAAGCGGTGATTCCAGGAATCGAAATGTCGCACATTTAGGATGATTATGACAAAAGACAAAATTACCTTGCAGTTTATCTGGGGGGTCGCCCTTTTTCTGGCAGGTATCGGGATGTTTTTCAGAATTCCCCAAATCATGCCACAAATCAAAGCCAATCCCCAATTTTCCGATGGTATCGGATTTATCTATTTTTGTTTGTATCTTCTGGGCCTATTGCTCATTGGCGGCGGCATCAAAAAATTGGTAACTACCTATAAAAAATACACCGAAATGCGTTCTCCCTAAGTCCATAGTCCATAAATCTCCATTTGCAATCTAATGCGGGGGATCTTATGTCATTAATTCCCGAGAAAATCAGCTCAAATGACACAAGGCTTCAAAGCCTTCAGGCAGAGGTGGGATATCGCAGAAAACTACAGGAAATTGGAAATCGGATTCATTCAGCCTCAAATTTGGATGAAATCATCGTTCATCTGAAAGATGAGATCATCAAGCTCTTTGATGCAGAACGAATTACCATCTATGTTATTGATAAACCAAAACAGGAGCTGGTTTCCCGGTATAAAACCGGACATGAAATCGCTGAGATTCGCATTCCGGTTTCCCCTAACAGCATCGCAGGATTTTCCGCGTTCAAGCAGAAACTGATTTGTGCTAAAAATGTGTATGATGACAAGGAGCTCGCCGGTATCGATCCCTGTCTGCGGTTTGACAGAACATGGGATCAAAAATCCGGCTATGCTACCCGTCAGGTTCTGGCATGCCCCATTATTCATCATAACGAAATGTTGGGGGTGATTCAGCTGCTTAACCGCCATTCCGGCGGTTTTTTTACTTCCAAGGATGAGCAGTCCATCCAGGAAATCGGCAGGATTCTTGGTATCGCTTTTTTCAATCAGAAGCGAATGTCCAGCCGTCGGCATTCAAGATTCGATTACCTCATTGACAACAGTGTTTTGACAAGGGACGAATTGAGAAAAGCCATTTTGGATGCGCGTCAGAGCAATGAGTCTATTGAATCGGTATTGCAAAATCAGCTTAAAATTCCCAAACAGACAATCGGACGATCCCTGAGTCAGTTCTTCAAAGTCCCTTTTGTTGAATATGATCCCGATACACCGGTTCCGGATGACCTGCTTTCACGCGTTAAAGTGCCATTTATGCGTCGTAATGTCTGGGTTCCGGTGCGAAATGAAGCAGAACACATTGTTATTGCCATAGACAATCCCGCCGATCTTCAGAAGACAAATGAAATCAAGTCAATTTTCAAGAAAGATGGGCCCGTACACTACTGTGTGGCGCTACAGGACGATATTTTTCGCTATATCGATTTGTTTACCCATGCTGAAAAACAGGCGGCAGGGATAGAGGATATTCTCTCCAGGCTTCAGGCAGAAAACAGTGAAGCCGCGGAAATGGAACCCGTTATTGGAGAAGAAGATAGCGCCGTGGTGCAACTGGTTAACAAAATCATTCTGGATGCGGTTGAGCGAAAGGCCTCGGACATTCATATCGAACCCTATCCGGGCAAGGAAAATACCTTGGTCAGAATTAGAATTGACGGCAGTTGCCAGATCTATCAGACCATTCCTTACAATTATCGTAATGCCGTTGTATCGCGCATCAAGATCATGTCGGATTTGGATATCTCGGAACATCGCAAACCACAGGATGGAAAAATAAAATTCAAAAAATTCAGCGGAAAGGATATCGAGATACGCGTGGCAACAATTCCAACCCAGGGGGGAATGGAAGACGTCGTTCTGCGTCTTCTTGGCGCGGACGAGCCGATTTCCCTGAACTTGATGGGATTTTCAAAACAAAACTTGGAAAATATTATTCGCGTTATCACCATGCCATACGGGCTCGTTGTTGTGTGCGGGCCGACGGGTTCTGGAAAAACAACCACGCTGCATTCGGCTCTGGGGTATATTAACAAATCCGAAACCAAAATCTGGACTGTGGAGGATCCTGTTGAAATTTCTCAGAATGGGCTTCGTCAAGTTCAGGTCAAACCAAAAATCGGTCTGGACTTTGCCGCTGCCATGCGGGCATTTTTGCGGGCAGATCCGGATGTGATCATGGTGGGGGAAATGCGGGACAAAGAGACCGCAAAGATCTGCATAGAAGCATCCCTTACCGGTCACCTGGTCTTTTCAACCCTTCACACCAACAGTGCTCCGGAAAGTATTGTTCGGTTGCTGAACATCGGGATGGATCCGTTCAATTTTTCAGACGCTATTTTGTGCATTCTGGCGCAGCGCCTGGTAAAAAAACTCTGTAGTGAATGCAAAAAATCCTATCATCCCTCACGAACCGAATATGAAGAACTGGTGCGAGAGTATGGCCGTGAAGAATTTCGTCGAAATGTAAATATTCCTTATGCGGATTCGTTAAAGCTCTATCAACCGGTGGGCTGCGAGGCATGCAACCAGACCGGGTATCGCGGCAGAATGGGGATTCATGAACTGATGATGGGAACCGATGTCATCAAAGAGATGATTCAGCACCATGCCCTGATTGAAACGCTTCGAGAGCAGGCCATATTAGATGGTATGAGGACTCTCAAACAGGATGGGATCGAAAAAATCTTTGACGGAAGCTGCAACCTGGTTCAGGTTCGCAAAGTCTGCATTAAATAGCCAAAGCCTCCCTCACATCTTCCCAGATCGAAATATCGAATATATCAGCCAGATGCCCAGGATTGTGGCGACGGTGTAGCCTGTCAGCCCCAGAATTCCGGTAATGGTAAGGGTCTGCCGGCCAAACAGGTTGAAGGAAAATTCCAGCACTTTTTGAGAAGAATTCAGAATCAGGGATGCTGCAATGGTGGATGCGGCAATGATAATGCCGATAGTCAGCCGGTTGATGCCTTTTTCCATCCGGGTATCCATGCTGGAAAAACCGCTGTGATGCAGCTCAAGCCGCTGTTTTCCGGCCGCGGTTTGTTTCAGAATATCATGGAGCCATTTGGGCGCCATTTTCAGGTGAGACCCCATGTCCTTGAAGTCTTTTGCCATCTCGGAGAACAGGTTTTCGGGAGCATAGCGTTTTTCAAGAAATTTTTTGGCAAAAGGCCTGGAGACTTCCAGAAGACTGGCGTTGCTTTGTAAAATTTTGCCCAGTGCTTCGGTCTGAATGAATGTTTTGAAAAGCAGCAGGAGGTTCCGGGGAAGTTTGATGTGGTATTTCAGAACCAGTTGCATGACCTGATCGTAAACATCCCTGACGGAAATGGTTTTCAGGGAGCGGCCATAAAACGGCTCTGATACGTCCTTGAGGTCGGTTTTAAAATCCTTGAGATTCGTCATGTCTTCCCGAAGAATTCCGGCATTTCCAAGGGCTTCCATCACCATGTCGTAATCATGTTCGGCAAAACCCAGCAGCAGGTGGGCGACATGTTGCATCATTTCATCATCCAGATAGCCCGTGATACCAAAATCCACAATGCCGACGCGACCATCCGCCATGACAATGGTATTGGCTGGATGAGGATCCGCGTGGAAAAAACCAAATTCCATGAGCTGTCTGGAAAAAGATCGCAGTCCGATCAAGGCAATTTCTTCTGGATCAATGCCGATAGCCCGGAGGGCATCCACCTGATCCATTTTAACCCCTTCAATGAACTCCATGACGAGTACGGATTTGGATGTCAGACCCCAATGCACTGCTGGTATATGTATTTCGGTGCTGTCCTGAAAATTTTTTCCAAAGCGATCGATGTTGCTTGCTTCGATGAACATATCCAGCTCATTGAAAATGGTCCGTTCAAATTCCTTTACAATATTGGTTGCGCCGATAATCCTTCCCAATTCAAAGTTTTTTTCAATTTTACCGGAAAGATAATACATCAGCCGAATATCCTGTTCGATGATTTTACGGATGCCGGGACGAATTACCTTGACAGCCACTTTTTCTCCCGTAAACAATCGGGCGGCGTGCACCTGGGAAACCGATGCTGCGGCTATTGATTCTGAAAGGCATTCCCCAAAAATGCTGCCAATGGGTTGTTTCAGCTCTTCTTCAATCACTTGCTGGATTTCGAAAAACGAGACTGCCGGAACCTGGTCCTGAAGTTTTCTCAGCTCTTCGATATAGGGTGCTGGGAAAATATCGGCCCGTGTGCTCATTAACTGGCCAAGCTTGATAAAGCTGGGGCCTAGATCTTCCAAAACCCGGCGAATGCGCTCTGGAGAGGGAAACCCAGACAAAGAAACATTTTCCTTAATATCAATAGGCTTGTTATGGCTTACACCAGATCCACTAAGCCAGTCTGAAAAATTTCCAAACCCATGCCGGATCAGAACCCGGCAGATACCGGCAACCCGCTTAATGCTCATTATTCTCGAAAATCCATTTGCCATGTTCATTCAATAACCTTTTAAAAAAAACAGAGCCGGAAAATGATGATGAAAGACTTGCTAATGATGTGTTGTTCAAGGCATCTGTATCATTGCAGGACTTTTACTTGTTGCGGATACGGATGGAGTGGTATAAAATACACCGTAAAAATCGATTTGTCATAACCTATTTCTGAGGATTAACGGTGTCTGCCGAACGATAGGTCAAGTTGGAACTGCTGCTGTTGCTGTCAGTTCTCCTCCGTTTGACGATTATTATCTGCATTTTAAATTTCTTCAATTGCTTGATAGCACCTTGATCAGAGAAATCGCCGCTACCCACGCGGAAAGCGCAAGCTGAAGAAGAGGGCTTCAAAACAACGGAATCATTCTTTTATCTTGCATTCGAAAAGTAAAAAAAGTACAACAATCTGAACGGTTAAAATGAGCTGTGAATTCCAAAAGCGGGCATCTGCGGAATAATCAAGGAAAAGAAGAAAAGATAAAATAATCACTTACTGGCGCGCCTGACAGGATTCGAACCTGTGACCTACGGATTAGAAGTCCCATTTTTACCCTTCCCAAACCTTCCTTGAATTCATAAAAACCTTGACTTTCCAAGTATTTACAATTATTCTCATTCCCATAGTATCCTTAATATTCATTCAATGTCAAGAAAATATGCGGGGCAGATACGGGGCTAAAATTGGGGGGCAAGATGGCGCAAGCACGGCAAAAAACCAAAGTCCAGGGCATACGCTTTAGAGAACATGCCAGCCGTAAACACGGATTACAGCTTGATCGTTATTTTTTCATTCGATACCGGGTTGACGGCAAAGAAAAAGAAGAGGGTTTAGGCTGGACTTCTGAGGGCTGGACACTGGCAAAGGCGGCGGATACCCTGTCAGAACTCAAACGGAATGCAAGAACAGGCGAAGGTGAAAAAACCCTGGGCGAAAAGCGAAAGGTTGCCGAGACTGTAAAACAGGCAGCAGAAGAGGAACGCCAAAGGGTAGAAACCGAAAAGGCGGCGGCTGAACAAGCCGAGACTGACAGGATACGGCTGGAATCTGCAAGCGTATTCAATACCGTGTTGGATCAATACTGCAAAAGCCATTCCGATAAAAAAAGCCTGAAAGATGAAAAGATACTCATGCGCTTATGGGTTCAGCCTGTTGTGGGTTCAAAACGTTTGCAGGAAATCACCATGCTTGACGTTGAGCGTGTCAAACGCAACATGCTGAAGGCTGGCAGATCGCCGAGAAGGGTTCAGTATGCCGTGGCTGTTGTACGCCAAATTTTCAATTATGCCAAACAGCATAAGTTGTTCGATGGTGAAAACCCGACTAAAGGCGTTAAACTTCCCAAAATAGATAATCGGCGGATGCGCTTTCTTTCACCTGATGAAGCCAATTCTCTATTGAACGAATTGAAAAAGCATAGCATGGTTTCTTATCGGGTTTCCCTTTTGTCACTGTATAGTGGGCTACGTTTCGGGGAAATCGCCGGGTTACGCTGGCAGCATGTTGACATTGAAAATCGACAAATTGTTATTCTTGATCCAAAGAACGGAAAGACCCGTTTTTCATATATGGCGGATGCCGTTTGCCAGATGTTTTCAGAAATGAAACCGGGGAAACCGAATGACCTTGTTTTCGAATCCAGAACAAAAAGAGATTTGACGCAAATTTCAGACACCTTTAACCGGGTTGTGGCTGGCATGGGGTTGAACAATGGCGTTGAAGATCGGCGGATGAAGGTTGTTTTTCACACATTACGGCATTCATGCGCTTCACAGTTGGCCATGTCCGGGGCTGACCTTCCTACTATTCAATCTGTCTTGGGCCATAAGACACTTGCCATGACCGAGCGTTACAGCCATTTGAGCAATCAGCATATCCGAAACGCCATTGACCGGCTTCAGGATGCCATGAATACGGTTAAGTCAAACGTCATTCCGATGACAGGCCGGGCGGGGTGATGGCATGGCAGACCTTTTCGAAATTGAACTGGAAATGGCGTTACGGAACAGGAACAGGAAAGAGCTGGCAAACTTCTTTAAACGTAGGACGGGGGACTTGACTCTTTCAGCAGATGAATGCAAGCAGGTTGCCGATATTATCGAAAACGGAGTAAAAGGCACGCACGGCAGGCCGAAAGAAAGAGACGCCGCTCATGATGTAGCACTCATGACACATTATGGAATATTCTATTTGGCAAAAGTTGGAATAGACAAAATTGGGTATCCAAACAAATCGGCTGCAAAAAAAGCCTTTTGTTCTGAGGTTCTTAAAACGTCATGTTGGGAGAATAACGGAACCTTTATCAGATTACATCGAGAATGGGGCCATGTTGCGCAAAGGGCGGCAGAGAATTGTAAAGAACTTTGGATGGCTGAAGCGGAAAAGGATCTATCTATAGAGTAAGCAAAAAACAGCTTGTTTATTGCGTTATATTTCAGAATGTTCCTGAATTATCATTGGGGTAACTGCAAGATTTTGCATTACCCCTTTTTTTGTTTTAGGAGCAGACATATGGAACCTGAATTTTTCAAAAGCATTGAAGCAATGGCCGGAAAATGGCCGTCAAACCTTGTTGCGCGAAGATCAATCAAAGAATTTACCGGCGGGTTGTACTCCACAAAATTCCTTGCAAACGAGGATTGTCAGCACCGGGGGCCTGAAGGCGGGTTCACGGTTGGCGGGCAAAAAGTTTACCCTGTTGATTCAGTCGTCGCATGGCTGAAAAACAAGGCGGCGGTATCCTGGGCCGAGCGCAAGGTGGCATGATGCAGGCCGGGCAGCAGTGGACAGGCGGCGCGGGCCTGGGAACTCGTGAAAAAATGGTGATGCTTCCCCATTGCCACCGCCTTCTCTTTTCGGGAAGGAAGGCTAATTGAATGGATAATTCAGGTGGAACTTTTATTTACAGAAAAATGTCAATGTCTACTGCTTTTTTGAGTCTGAATAAAAGTGCCATAATTATGTTGATTGCGCTTCTGAATGCTCGAAAAACAGCGAATCTGAAAGATAAAAAATCCAAAAAAACAAAACCAGTTTTCATCAATATAGATAGTCTTGAAATGCCTTATGTGACTTTGAAAAAAAATTGGGGCTTGAATCAGCAGGCCGTATCCAGGGCAGTTGATGAGCTGTTGGCCAAAGGCTTTATTGAGATAGTCCATCAAGGCGGACTTGGGGAACATGACAAGGCCAGGTACGCATTAATTGACGATTACCAGCAATGGAAACCGGGAAATGTTTTTCGTAGTCGCAATCGAGATGTACGGCGCGGTTATCAAGGCCGCAAAATCGGGGCAAGTGCAAAACTCGCTCACAAAATCATACCCTTACACACGCATCAAAATCATACCCTTCCAAAAAAAGAAGAGTATGAAAAGCATACTCTTTAAAAATTGTTGAATCATGGACAAAAGCATACAGGTGATGAATTTAGGCGTTTTTGCCAAAACTAACCATTTTACTTTAAAGAGTATGATTTTAATGCGTAGTTTCATGTATTACCATACTATCCCTTTTTCCTTTGGGCTTTTAAAAGGCTGTTTTTAAGAGAAAAAGAGGGAAAAGGCCGAAACGGCAAAATTCAACATCTTCATTCATGGGGCGGATCATGACACCTGAAATAGATTGCGGTCGTTTTAATGTTTGCGGCGCTCCACTGTGTCCACTGGACAGCGGGCTTTCCGAAAGAATCTGGTACGCAGATGAAGCCGTCTGTAAAAGTCAAACACATGGCCGTCACAGATGGATCAGAAAACAACGATCAATCCAGAGACGGCAAACAGCATCATGGCTTGAAAGGCCGGTTACGTTTCAACAGTTATTTGATGCCAGCCGGAAACGGGAAGTGAAACCCGAAACGCTGGAACGTCTTAAAATTATGTGTGAACGAATTCAAACCCAATGGCGCGAAGTTTCAGCACCTATCCAGCCAGGGGGAATACAAACCCATGCACCTGCATTTCTGGAACGGTAAAGCTGATGGAGGTGATTCAGGTTTATTATCCAGACGCCGGGGCCTTTGGCTGTTGGGAACCGATAATTCAGGCCGAGCTTGACAGGTTGGGATTGACAGATGCCGAACGAAAGCGGGTGACGGTTATTTGTTTGCCTGAAAGCATGAAATCAACACAGGTTAAACACAAGTTAAACAATTCCCTTGACATGGTTAAACAGATAAGTTAAACATATGTTTAACGGTTAAACAATATTCAAGGGGGAAATCATGAAGCCAGCAGAAATCATGGTGATGCACCGGGGCAGGATTCAACAGCTTTACATCGAAACCGGATCATGGCCGAAAGTTTACGAAATGCTTTCAAAGTCATTGCCGGAAATTGCCGGAATCAAAATTGCAACTTTCAAACAGTACGCACCGATTTTGATTGAGTTAAACAAAATGTTAAACAACGATGAACGGTTAAACAGCCAGTTAAACAACGATGCCGAGTTAAACACGGTTAAACAAGAACTTGAATCAGTTAAACAAGAGTTAAACATATTGCAAGAGTTAAACACCGGGTTAAACAAAGAGCTTCAGTTAAACAATTCAGTTAAACAAGAATTGGATGAGGTTAAACAACGGTTAAATAATCAGATCAGGTTAAACATTGAGTTAAACAAAGAACATGGGTTAAACATGCCCGTTAAACAAGAAGGGGTTAAACAAGGGTTAAACATTGCCGGTTGGAGTATCCAGGAATCGAAAGGGTATTTCCGGGCTTTCAAAAAAGTTGGCGGAAAAATGCAAGCCGTTTACCTGGGGAAGTCTCTTGATGGGGCTGAAATGAAAATCAGGGCCAAGCAGGAAAGGCTTTCTGTTCAATCGGAACCTGAATAACATATTGTTTTTGTGTGCTTAAATGATACAATACTGTTGTTATATCAGTAAGTTTCTGAAATCAGTTTAGGGGGAAGCCATGAAAAGGCGTTTTAATTCATTATCAGATTGCAGGCGTTATCTTGCAGATGCCTTGAACCGACTGGAAGCAGGCCAGATTGACAGCGACGGAATCCGGGTAAGAAGCTATGCCACCGGCATACTGTCAAAGATCATTGAAACCAGCGAGCTTGAGGAACGAGTCAAAGCGCTTGAAAGCAAATTGGCGGAGCAGGGCAGGCAGGAACCAGGCAATCAGCCGGGCGGCATTTTCGGGCGCCGGTGAAAATATGCAAAACTGCATAACGAGGTTGAAAACATGAATTTGAAAAATAGGATCGAGGCAATAGAGGCGCGCACCGGAAGCGGCGAAGATGACGACGCTCCCGAAGGGATTTTCTTTCTTTGTTCTGATGGGCGGGTAGGCGCACCACCACCGGGGCCGCTCCTAGGGTGGCGGGTCGAGCATAGGGAATATTTGAGGCAGCTTGGCGAGTCTGATGAACAATTGGAGGCTCGCGCGATAGAATCAGAAAAACCGTATCTTTTTCATCCGCTGGCTATACAAAGTTTCTTTTCAATTCATTCAAATGATCAGTAAAAGTTATGCCGAGTATGCATACATTACTTTTTCAACATCACAAAATAAAAATTTTTGATAGTTCATTCTCAGCCAATAATCGCAGAAATACGATTACGAAGTTCTGATAAATCATACTTTTCAAACGATAGTAAGTATTTTGAAACTGCCATTGCCAGCTTTTTCGACTTATCTTCTAATTTTGCCTTCTTCATAGAGGCTGATAACTGGAATTCCACCCCTTCAATTGAAATTGATTCGTCAATACGATTATTGAATAAACTATAGGTGTTGTCTGTAATTGGATTGCCTTTTGGAGTGGTACCAATAACTTTGCTGGTAGTAACAATGCTGGGCAAGAATTTGTAATATTCTCTGTTTATCGTAGCCATGTCGTCGGCCATTTCAATGCACCCTTTCAAGTTACTCCTATCTCGTTCTACTTCCTTGCATATTGTCCATGCACCAAAAAGAATGGCTTGTTTGAACTTTTTCTCTCTTTGCAGGAAAATCCGCATCTGATCGGCAATTTCAGCTTGGGAAAAAACATCAGTATATTTGATATTCAATTGGTTAAGAATTTTCCATCCTTCATCATTTTTGCCAGATAACTGCAAATACATTGGCAGTCGAAGTCTTTCCTCTATCATTAATTCCGCAGCATCTGGCGCCGAGTATGCCATTTCAAGCTTCTTGCATGCGTCGTCAAATTTTTTCTCTTTCTTAAGTTGGGTTGCTTCCTTCAGCAGGATGCGAGCGCTCACAGAGCGTTTTCCCTTTTTTTCTCTATGTTGTGTGCTCTGGGGGGCATATATTTTTGTCTCATCGCTTTTCGGCTTGGGCTTTCCCGTAAGAATCTCTATGAGTCTTTTAAACATGACTACTCCATCGAATAATAAAAGATTCTATAAAATCCATAGATTACTTAATCTTGGATATGGAATGACTTCGTCGCTTTAAGCAATGCGAGACTGATAAAAGTCCATTGGGCTGATTTTGATTTATTTAGAATAAGATTTCGTACGATAATCTATGATCATTTGTCAAACTTTTTGACTGGAACAAAACGATTCAGACGGGCGCAAAAAGGTGCAAGGCGGGGCTTATAGGCCGTGGGCACTATGTGACATGCACCGGAAAGCGAACGGACACGGGGCAGTAAGGCAAAGGGGATTTGTTTCTTGTCTTGTTCATTGCCGGGCTTCTCAAGGTCACCAGCAGGCCGTCAAACTCTTTCAGATGAAATTCACAGCATGAGTTCAGGATTGAAACGGGCAGCATGGGGCAGTGGGCGAACCAGGCAAAGGAAACCGGGTTGCAGGCAGGGACAGGAAAGAGTTTTTTCCATTGTCTTGCATTGGCCGGGGATACTAGCACGGGTGATTGAGAATAGAGAAACAAATGACGGATAATGATGAATTATGATAAAAAATAGGATATAGGGTTGGAATTTGGAAACCAGTATTTTTACAACATGCTGTGAACGTATTTGAACATTGGCTTTAAAGCCTATTTATGGAAATTCGAACGCTGGCTTAATAGGCCAGTGATCTAAAAATAAGGGTTATTTTCCATTTGTTTTTGATAATTGTCAGTACGGAATTCAGTTAGTCAAATTGACTGACTTCAGCATTTGAAATGCCAAACTTCAGGAATTGAAATCCGAAAGGGCAGCCGGGGCGTAGCATCACCCGCGCGAGGAAGGGAACAACGATAATAACCGTAATTCCGGGTATTATATAAAAGCATCACCCGCGTACGATGGAACCACCGCTTAGAAGTGGGAAATCCTCACTTCTAAAAGGGAACAACTATCCAGGGGGACTTATTGTCCTGCTAAATGATCCGCACCGAGGCAGGGAACCGGGCAGCAGATACAGCTTGAAGTTTTCTTTTGTCCTGTATCATCATGAATCATTTTTTGTTTTAATTGACTTTTTCGGGTGGATGTTGTTAAAGAATTAAAAAATGCCATGAATAAAAAACACGGGGCAGATACGGGGCAAACTGGGTTTTTTGAGACAGTAGCAAGAACGACAAAAATCATTATTATCCGTAACATGCTGATATTACTGGCGCGCCTGACAGGATTCGAACCTGTGACCTACGGATTAGAAGTCCGTTGCTCTATCCAGCTGAGCTACAGGCGCAATAGACTGTATTTGTTTGGCTGATTATCACAGGTGTTTATGGTTGTAAATAAGAAATTCTGGGAAACCGATGGGTATTCCGCTGACCTATTCCACATATCCCTCTAATATCTGAATGAATACTTTGTTTTGAACCTTTTTGATCGGTCGGTTTGGTTTTTGAGGAATTGATATTTACCATATTCCGAGGTAACGGTATTTTTTCATGAAAAAACAGAAAATAACTTGGGACCCTGCTTCTGACGACAAGGCGCTGATTCGATATGACCCGCTTCAGCGCTACCTGTCGGAAATCAGTCGTTATAAATTAATTACCCGCGAGCGGGAGAAAGAACTGGGGTTGCGAATTCAGGAAGACAACGATACTGAAGCTGCTTATGAGCTGGTTACATCCAATCTCCGTCTGGTGGTAAAGATTGCGCTTGAATTTCAACGGATGTGGATGCAGAATCTTCTGGATTTGATTCAGGAAGGCAATATCGGGTTGATGCAGGCTGTAAAAAAATTTGATCCCTATAAAAATGTCAAATTTTCATATTATGCATCTTTCTGGATCAAAGCATATATTCTTAAGTTTATTATGGATAACTGGAGACTGGTCAAGATCGGCACCACGCAGGGCCAGAGAAAGCTGTTTTTCAAACTAAAAAAAGAAAAACAGAATTTAATCGATCAGGGGTTTGATCCCAAACCGAAGCTCTTGTCTGAAAAACTGGGAGTGTCCGAGCGGGAAGTCATTGATATGGATCAGCGGCTTGATGGATGGGATGTTTCTCTGGATACTCCCATAAAAGAGGATTCCGATACGGATCGTATTGATTTTGTCAGTTCGGATGCTGAATCCGCGGAAGATCAAATGGCTAAAAAAGAGATTGAAACGCTTTTGCACAACAAAATTGACGATTTTAAAAAAACCATGTCTTCAAGAGAGCTTGAAATATTTGAACTGCGGGTATTCTCCGATTCACCGGCAACGCTTCAGGAAATTGGGGATAAATACAACATCTCCCGGGAACGGGTCCGGCAGATTGAAAAAAATATTATCAAGAAAATCAAAGAGTATTTTGGAAATGAACTGCCTGATTTTGCCTCTTACATTGAAGATGGGTTGTCGGTGTAACCATGATGCATTCGCGTCGTAGGTTGTAGCTTTGTCGGCTTCAGGTATCTTTAGCGTTTCAGATGTGCGTGTTTTTTGGAATCACCCGGGAGTGTTTATGAATTTCTGTCAGATTTCACTGGCCCTGTATGCAGGGGCCTTTTTGTTTTTATCAGGATGTACATCGTTGTTACATAACGTATCTCACGAAGTCCAGCCTTCAGAAGAGCCGCATTCGGTGATGTTCACGCCTCAAGCCGGTGATGAAAGCACTTATTTCTATTATACGGAAGCCCAGTTGCAGTGGGCGAAAGGAAATCTGGACAAGGCTGCCAGTTTCCTTGAAAAGGCCATACGGAAAGACCCGGAATCCGCCTATCTGAAAACCGAATTGGCCATGCTTTATCTTCAGCAAAAAGATGAAGATAAAGCCTTGTCTGTTGTTAAAACGATTCTGGTAAAGAAGCCCGATAATGTGGATGCCCTCATTATCGGGGGCCGGATCTCTCAGAACCAGAATAAAATCGATGAAGCCCGCCGCGCTTATGAAAAGGTAATTGCCATCGATCCAACGCAACAGAACACTTATTTGTTGCTGGGCGGTCTGTACATGGATGCCGAAGACTGGTCAAATGCTTTACGGGTATATACGCTGCTGATTGAAAAATTTCCTGAATCCTATGCCGGTTATTTTTATCTGGGTAAAATTTATGTTCGGCAAGGGGATTTGTCCCGTGCTGAAGCAGCATTCCGGAAAACGCTTGAAATCGAGCCCGACCTTGAAGAGCCCTGGTTTGAACTCATCCGTCTGTATCAACTACAGAACAGGCCTGATCTCATCGAAGCCGCCTATCAGGATATTCTGAAAGCGGTTCCGGGTGATATCCGTGCGTTGATGGGCTTGGGAATTATTTATCGCAATCAAGCAAAGAACGATAAAGCGCAGGAGATTTTCAGCATGCTGGGGATGAAAAGTAAAACAGACCCGGATGTGATCAAAAGCATTTTGCAGTACTATATCGAGCAGAAAAAATACTCTGAAGCTGTTTTGATACTGGAAGGCATGCAAACCGCGGCACCTGACAGTTCGGAAATCCATTACGTGGCGGGTATTACTTATGAAGGGTTGGGGGATAGAGAAAAAGCCATTCTTCAGTTTAGACAGATATCGCCGTCCGCCAGGTTTTATTCGGGAGCGGTTGCCCAGGTTTCTTTTTGGTACCAGGAGCAGGGAAAAATTTCTGAAGCCATAGACTTTATCCAGTCGGCCATTCAGAAAGTTCCGGGTAACTCTGATTTTCGCCTGTACCTGGCCACATTTTATGAAGAAACAGGCGATATGGATAAAGCTGTTGAATCGCTTCAGCAAGGATTGAAGCTGGATCCGGAAAATGATCAGCTCTATTTTCGGCTCGGCGTCATTTTTGATAAAACGGGTCGCAAAACCGATTCCATAGACGCCATGAAAACGGCGCTCGGACTGGATCCCAAAAACCCCAGCACGCTCAATTATCTGGGCTATACCTATGCGGATATGGGGCAGAATCTGGATGAGGCCGAGCAGTTGATTCAGCAGGCCTTGGTCTATAAGCCGGATGACGGGTATATTACCGACAGCCTAGGCTGGGTATACTATAAAAAAGGGCTTTATCGTAAAGCGCTTGAATATCTTGATAAAGCAGTAAGACTGATTCCGGAAGATCCCACGATTCTGGAGCATATCGGAGATACCTACCTGAAGCTTGAGCTTCCACAAAAAGCATTGGATTATTATCGTCTTGCGCTGGTGAAAAAAGAAAACGAAAAAACCGATTTGCAGGAAAAAATCCGGGAACTCGAAACAAGGGGGTTTTAAGTGCCATGCATTATGCTTATTATGCGCGGCTGTTTGCAATTGCCATAATGGTATCCGGATGCGGCACGCTGAGCCAAACCCCTTCCCAAGTCGCCTATCCGCCGGAATCACCGGAAGTTTCCAGAATCTTGCTGAATCTCAGTCAGCTTAACGCGGATCTTTTGACTTTCAAAGGGACGGGGAAGATCAAGCTCTGGAAAAAAGACGGCACTCAGGTGGTTCGATCAGCCTGGACAGGCGCCCGGCCGGATAAAATACGAGTTGTGATACAGGGAATCACCGGATTTCCCGTGGCCAGCATGGCAGCCGACGGCAACCGGTTTTACCTGCTGTCTTACAGTCAGGATAGTTTTTATCAGACTGAGATTCAAGATCCCAACCTGGAAAAACTCGTGTCAATCCCCGTGACTGCGGGAGATATCATCAAGCTGATATCCGGAGTCGTTCCGATTCGCAAATACCAGTCGAGCACCTTGCTTCCATCGCCATCCCAAAACGGTTATATATTATCTCTAAAGGGGGAGAAGGGCATCAATATTGAAAAGATATACCTGAATCAGACAGAACGGGTTCAGCGAATCGAGATGTTTACCCTTAAGGGAAAGCTGGCCTACCGTGTGGATTTTAACGGAGAAACCGAAGTGGAAGACTTCCGAATTCCTGCCAGACTCGTTTTCAACAATGATGATGGGTCGGGCTTTCAACTGGATATGGACAAATTCTGGCCCAATGCGCCCGTGTCTTCGGATATGTTTGTGATTTCGCCGCAGGGATAAGGAATCAGATGACCCTGCCTTGTAAAGCCGTTGCCCTTGAAGCCCGACTAAAATCCTGCCGAAATGTCATCACTCTCGGCGTTAAGCCAAATTTTGCCGACTACACCCCAGCCGAAGCCAAGCTGATTCTTCATTCCCGAAAGGTCTATTATCCGTCGCCGTTTTATGCCGATCTTCTGGATACCGCGGGCATTGCCACTTTTCCGAGTTACCATACTTATAAATTCGTTCAGGACAAGATCAAGCAGACCGCCCTTTTAAATATTCTGGGCATTCCCCATCCGCTGACCCGAGTGTTTTATGGAAAACGTCAGATCGCCTCCATCTGTCAGCATTTTCATTTTCCATTTATCGCCAAAATCCCCAGGGGCTCGGCCATGGGAAGGGGCGTTTTTCAAATTCAGACCCCGGAAGATCTAGAGTGTTATGCCCAGATCACGCCCACAGCTTATATTCAGGAATACCTGCCCATAGATCGGGATATTCGCGTGGTGGTGATCGGGAACCGCGTGGTTCATGCGTACTGGCGGATTGCACCCGCGGGTGATTTCCGTTCCAATGTGGCGGTTGGCGGAACCATCAAGCTTGATCCGGTTCCTCGCGATGTTCTTGATCTTGCCCTTTATACGGCTCGGAAATGCCGCTGGGATGATGTGGGAATTGACATCTGTCAATGCAATGGTCAATATTATGTCATTGAAGCCAACATGAAATACGGCAAGGAAGGCTTTCGGCAGGCGGGTATTGATTATTTTCACCTGATGGAGTCCATGATCGAAAATGGCGAAATCTGATTCTGTTCCCCATATTGTTCAGCAGGCATTGAACCAGCGGGAGATGGATTATCTCTGCCCGATTGGCGCATTCAGTCAGTATGGCATTCGGCGTGTTGCAGATTCGCATGAAGACACCGATTTCCGTCAGTCGTTTTCGATTGATGGAGACCGGATTCTCCATTCCCTGGCTTATACCCGGTATATTGACAAAACCCAGGTTTTTTATCTGGTTCAGAATGACCATATCACCCACCGGGTGCTTCACGTGCAGCTGGTTTCCAAAATTGCACGAACCATCGGCCGATTTCTGGGTTTGAATGAGGACCTGATCGAAGCCATCTCCCTGGGTCATGATATCGGTCATACGCCTTTTGGCCATGACGGCGAAACGTTTTTGTCTGAAATCTGCCGGGCAAACGGCGTCGGATCTTTTCTTCACAACCTTCAAAGCGTCCAGTTTCTGGATCGGGTTGAGCGTAAGGGAAAGGGGTGGAACCTCTGTCTTCAGACCTTGGATGGCATTCTCTGCCATGACGGCGAAATTCACAATCAGCGGATCGAGCCTTTGCGTTCCAAGACGTTTGAAACGCTTGAAAGTGAAATGGCCGCTAAACGGAATAATCCGGCCATTGGGCTGATACCCATGACTCTGGAAGGGTGTGTGGTCCGCATGGCAGACACCGTCAGTTATATCGGCAGGGATATAGAAGATGCCATTCGCTTGAACATGATCCGGCGATCCGATCTTCCCGCCAACAGCATCAGGGTTCTGGGAAGCACTAACGGAACCATTGTCTATCGCCTGGTAACGGACATTATTCAAAACAGCTTTCAAAACACCTACGCAGCCTTCAGCCCCGAAGTTTCCGATGCCCTTGAATCTTTAAAAGCCTTCAATCTTGAGAGAATCTATTTGAATCCGGAAATAAAAAGACACACGGCCGTTATACGGAATTTGTTCCATCTGTTGTTTGAACGGTACCTGGCCGATATTAAAAATGAGAATCGAAAGTCAGTGATTTTTTCGGGATTTCTAAAGGACATGTCAGACGACTATCTTCACGGCCATCGATCGGCTGAAATCGTGCGGGATTTTATTGCCGGAATGACGGACCGGTATTTTCTGGCCCAGTGTCCGGAAAAGCTTCGTCCTTCCTCGCGACCTTTTTAGCACGATGAAATTTCAGCAGCGATCATATCGAAATGCCATCCTCGGCAGCCGGTTGGTTCATTTTCAGATTACGGTGAAGGAAACCGACCTGATGGTGAGCGCATCGATTCCCCTTGAATCCGTGGCACGGGAGCTGATTTTGACCCATCGTGGTTATCTTGAAGCCTATATCGATCAATACCCGGATTTCCAAAGAACCCTTAAACCCTGGCGGATTTCAGGACCGGCTCCGGCGATTGTCCGGGAAATGGCGCTGGCTGGTGAAAAAGCCGGAGTGGGTCCCATGGCGGCAGTGGCAGGTGCCATCTCCGAAGCCGTCGGCATCGGACTGCTTGAGGTTTCAGACGAAGTTATTGTAGAAAACGGCGGGGATACGTTTTTTAAAACGCGGTTGCCGGTCCTTGTCGGGATTTATGCCGGAAATTCTCCTTTAAGCCTGAAGATCGGGCTGAAGGTGGATTCAACCACCCAGCCGGTTTCCCTGTGTACCTCATCGGGCACCGTCGGGCATTCGCTGAGTTTTGGAAAGGCCGATGCCGTATGCGTGATGTCCGACTCCTGCGCGCTTGCCGATGCGGTTGCAACGGCCGTGGGCAATCGCGTTCGATCGGCCGGAGATATCTCAAGCGCAATCCATTTCGGGAAAAGCATCCCCGGTGTGTCCGGACTGGTTGTCATTATCGGAAAAGACATGGGCCTGTGGGGAAGCCTTGAAGTCATCCCACTCAGGGGAAAAAAATGTTGAGTTTTTGGCGTTAACAGCGTAAGTTGCGGGTCATTGAATTGACGATGTTGATAATGAGGTGACGGGTTACTGGCTGGATTGCGAGCAAGTTTGCTCCTTAAACGTTGCGCGTTTATATCAGGAGGACGGCAATTTTGGAAACCATGTGGGCTCCCTGGCGCATTGAGTATATCAAGGCTGAAAAAGAAAGCGGATGTGTGTTTTGTCATAGCCTGACGATTCATGATGAGCTGACCCTTTACAAAGGCGATACCACCCTGGTGGTCATGAATAAATACCCGTATATCAACGGCCACCTTCTGGTTGCACCTATTCGGCATTTATCCCGGCTGGATGAGCTTTCTCGGAATGAAATGCGGGATCTTCTGGTAACCGTTGAAAAAGCGATACATATCGAGAAGGAAATCATGAAACCCGATGGGTTTAATGTCGGCCTCAATCTTGGTAAAGTGGCCGGAGCCGGTATCGAAGAACACCTGCATTTTCATGTGGTTCCCAGGTGGTTCGGTGACACGAATGCCCTGACCGTTTTTGCAGACATTCGCGTTATTCCCGAGCATTTGAAAGCCACTTTTGATTCTTTAAAACCGTTTTTTTCACAGTTGGGCCAAACGATTTAACCGCGGATTGCATCAATGCATTCCAAAAGCCGAAGTCGTAAAAACGTCAAGAAAAGGAGTGTCCCATGAAAAAAATCCGAATTGCACTCTTGCTGGCGGCACTGGGCTTTTCCGGCCTGGTCATTTATCAGAACATGGGGTATTTATTAACTCCGGCCAGCCTTCGAATGAACCTTTGGGTTATCGACCCTTTTTATTCAAACGGGATCATAAACGCGCAGCTGATTTTGGGGGCTTTTTTCGCCGGACTTCTGATTTCTTATTTTTATGGCCTGTCTTTTCGGTTCAAAAACAATAAAATTATCAAGAGCTTAAACGCAACCCTCAATTCCCAGACGGAAACCATAACGGCCCTGAAGAGCGAATTAAGTAAATATCAGGGTCCAACGCCGCAGCAAGATCCTCCGCAGTCCGAGGTTCCTGTAGAAAACACCTGATTTGTCCGCCGATGCTTCCGTCCCATTCCACTCCCATGATGCAACAGTATCTCGCGATTAAAAGCGAGCATCCCGACGCGCTGCTGTTTTATCGCATGGGCGATTTTTATGAAATGTTTTTTGAGGATGCGGAAGTCGCATCCCCCATTCTGGAAATAGCCTTAACCTCCCGAAATAAAAACGATGAATTCCCGGTTCCGATGTGCGGCGTTCCTTATCGGGCGGCTCAGGGTTATATTGCGAGGCTGATCGACCAGGGTTTTAAGGTCGCTATCTGTGATCAGACCGAAGACGCGTCACTGGCCAAAGGGTTGGTCCGCCGTGAAGTGGTTCGCGTCATCACACCGGGAATGATCGTTGAAGATGCGCTTCTGGATGAAAAGACCCACAATTTCATACTGGCCATTTGTCGGCAGGACCGGGATATCGGGCTGTCCTATCTGGATATCTCGACCGGGACATTCCGGATGACCCAATCCGAAAACCGGGATGTGATTCGGGATGAAATCATACGGATATCTCCCCGTGAAATCCTTCTTCCGGAATCTTCTCAGCAGGATTCGGAGCTTAGCGCTTTTCAGCACCTGTTTTCCGGAAAAGCCGTTTCCTATACTCAGGATCAGCATTTTGAATACCTGAATGCCCGTGAAAAACTCATTCGGCAGTTTCAAACATTTTCCCTGGAAGGATTTGGATGTGAAACGCTGTTTGCCGGGGTGGGGGCGGCAGGTGCGCTGATTACCTATGTCCAGGAAACCCAGAAACAGGCCATCGATCACATCTCTCGAATTGAAACTTATATTCAAAGCCAGTTTCTGATGGTGGATGATGTCAGTTCCCGCAATCTGGAATTGACGAAGACCATACAGGGAGAAACGCGAAAAGGGACGCTTCTGAGCGTTATGGATCGAACCATCACGGCGATGGGCGGAAGACGGCTTAAAAACTGGATTCGCTATCCGCTCATGAGCGTTGAAAAGATCCAGTTACGTCTGAATGCCGTGGAAGAAGCCAAAACCTGTATTCAGTTGACCCATGCGGTTCGGGATGCTTTGAAAAAGATCGGAGATCTGGAACGCCTGGGGAGTAAAATCGTCATGGGCCATTGCAACTCCAGAGATCTGCTTTCTCTGCGCACGTCTCTGGAGGCGCTACCCGGTATCCGGGATGTGCTGGAAGCATTTAAGGCCGACCTTTTTCAGTGGAATCCCCATGGTCCTTGCCTGGATGAACTCGTTAAACTGGCGGTGTTGATTCAGAGCGCGATTCGGGAAGATGCCCCCCCCGTGATTCATGATGGCGGCATGATCAAGCTCGGCTTTGATGCGAAGCTGGATGAATGGATCCGGATCAGTCAGGATGGCAAGGGATGGCTGTCAAGGCTTGAAGTGGAACAGCGGCAGGCAACCGGGATTCAATCTCTTAAGGTCCGGTTCAACAAGGTTTTTGGGTATTATATTGAAATTTCCAAAAACCAATCCAAGTCGGTTCCAGACCATTATATTCGAAAACAGACCCTGGTCAATGCGGAAAGGTATATTACCGGAGATCTGAAAGAATTCGAGTCAAAGATTCTGAGCGCTGAATCCGAGCGATCTGCCTTGGAATATCAGATATTTATGGATATTCGTCAAACCGCTGCCGACAATCATAAGGCGATTCAACAGGCTGCGAATTTTATTGCCAACGTTGACTGTCTGATGAATCTGGCCGATATTGCCGACCAGTATGACTATTGCCGACCGGAAATTCGCACGGACGGTGTTCTTTTGATTGAAGATGGACGTCATCCTGTGGTAGAACAAATGATTGCCGGGGGACGGTTTGTCCCGAATTCCATTTCGATGGACGATAATCAAAATCAAGTCTTGATTATTACCGGGCCGAATATGGCGGGAAAGTCCACGGTCCTGAGGCAGGTTGCTCTTCAGGTGCTGATGGCGCAGATGGGTTCGTTTGTCCCCGCTCGTAGCGCCGCCATTTCGCTGACTGACCGGATATTTACGCGTATCGGCGCCCTGGATAATCTATCCAGTGGTCAAAGCACCTTTATGGTGGAAATGGAAGAAACCGCCAATATTTTGAACAGCGCCACGTATCAGAGTCTGGTCATCATGGATGAAATCGGCCGGGGGACCAGCACCTATGATGGGTTCAGCATCGCCTGGGCCGTGGTATCCTATCTTCATGACTTGAAGGAAAGAGGCGTTAAAACTCTGTTTGCAACGCATTACCATGAGCTGACAGCTCTGGAGCGATTAAAACCCAGGGTGAAAAATTTCAATATCAGCGTTAAGGAATGGAAGGATCAGATCATTTTTCTGCGCAAGCTGGTTCAAGGCGGCGCGAGTCGCAGTTATGGGATACAGGTGGCCCGGCTTGCCGGAATCCCCGAGTCTGTTGTTACCCACGCCAAAGCCATATTATCCGATATAGAAGATGATGTTCACCCGTTTCCCGGTGATTCCAAAGCCGGGATCCGGAAAAAAAACTCAAGACCGGTTCGGGTGCAACTGGGCTTGTTCTCGGATATCGAGAATATTATTGTTGAGAAACTGAAAAATATCGAAATCTCCACCATGACCCCGCTGGATGCCCTGAACTGCTTGAGTGAACTCCGCGTTCAGGCCATTCAGAAGCATGAAAACAATTAGGTAAGCGGCTGCAGCAATGGGTCCATGGTTCATAACCTGCCTGTAAAGGCTTTCATAATATGACTTTTCTGAAGAAATGATAAACAGACGGATAATACATTGGGGAGTCGCTTTTTTATGTGCTGTTTTCTGGGGCGCCTTGCCTTCTGAAGCATCAATGGCAAAGGAAAGATATGCCCAGGCGGATTCCTGCTATCATAAACTGCTGAACAGCCCGGAAAAACAAAAACTTCGGCAGAACTGGGTCAAGTGCATTGAAGAGTACCAGGCGGTTTACAAGTCGGAACCGGAAGGGCCGATGGCTTCTGCCGGCCTTTATATGGTCGGGTATTTATTTGATGAGCTGTATCGCGTTTCGAAAAAAACCGCTGATAAAAAAGAAGCCGTTGATTGCTATGAACGGATTATCAAACGTTATCCCAAAAGCAGTCATATGCCAAAAGCAAAAGCCGCCATTGAAAGATTGTCCCACCCCGAAAACTGCAACCCGCCATTAAAAAGCAACGGCAATCCGCAAAAATCAGAAAAAGTCACTGCCGAATCCGATCCGCCCCTTTCTTCCGCCTCGGTGGATTCATCTTGTCCCCCACTTTCCGGCTACAGTCGGATCAGCGATCTTCGCGTCTGGTCCAATCCCAGCTATACGCGAATCGTCATTGACGCCGACAAGGAAACGACTTATGAACACCGCTTGCTAAAGAAAGATCCGGCGCTCGATAAGCCCCAGCGGCTTTATATTGATTTTAATCAAAGCAAGCTCAGCAAAAGTCTTAATAATTTAATCCCCATTGATGATGATTTGTTGATTGATGCGCGGGCCGGCCAGTATACTCTGGATTCCGTACGGGTGGTAGTTGACATAAAATCCTTTAAAACCTATAAAATATTTTCCTTGAACAACCCTTTTCGGATTATTCTCGATATCTGGGGAGATGAGCCCGGAACTGTTGACGTCAGCCAGCCTACCCCGCCCGCATCGGTTTCCCATGGGAATACCAGCAAAAACATCGGAAAGAATATCGGAAAGAATGCACGAAAGACCGCGGGAAAGAATACCAAAATCGAACCCAGCGCTCTGGCCAAACAACTGGCCCTCGGCGTCAGCCGGATCGTTATTGATCCCGGACATGGCGGCAAGGATTTCGGTGCTTCCGGAGTTGTAAAAGGGGTTTATGAAAAAGACATCACGCTGGCTATCGGCAAGAAGCTGGCTACTAAAATACGGGAATCACTCAAATGTGATGTCATTATGACCCGAACCACGGATCGCTATTTAACGCTTGAAGAACGAACCGCTATAGCCAACACCAAAAACGGAGATCTTTTCATCTCCATTCATACCAATGCCGCCAAAAATGCGGATGCCTATGGGATAGAAACGTTTTTTCTGAATCTGGCAACCGATGATGAATCCATTTTGGTTGCTGCGCGTGAAAATGCCACGTCAACCAAGAATATCAGCGATCTGCAAAGTATCCTGACTGATTTGATGCAGAATGCCAAGGTCAATGAATCGAGCCGCCTTGCCGCCAGCGTCCAGGATATTTTGTGTAATCATATGAGCGTTAAATACAGCAATATCAAAAATAAAGGGGTAAAAAAAGCGCCGTTTTATGTGCTTTTAGGCGCTCAAATGCCTTCCATACTGGTGGAAACCTCTTTTATCAGCAATGAGCGGGAATGTGCTCGGCTGGCCTCGCCGGAGTATCAGGATCGGATTTGTGACGCCATCATTGCAGGGGTTGGTCGCTATATTAAAGATACCAATCCGACCGCTTTTCAGAAGAAGCAAAACACCGATTCCGAACTCGCCCAGGGGGTTGGGGGATAATAAATTTGATGGCTTCGTACCGGCGTTCCGCCGGTTCAATCTCTGCGTTGCGCTTTATCCCAATTTTGTCTTTTTACGAGTTTATCCATTTCAATAAAAAAACGGAGGATGCTTTATGGATTTAAAACACATATTGTTCCAGATTGAAGAAGGGATTGCCACCCTGACATTCAACCGCCCCAAGGCACTGAATGCTTTAAACGGCGAATTGTTGGATGAGATGTCCCGGACCCTGGATGCAGTGGCCGTCAATGAAGATATCCGCGTTCTGGTCCTGACCGGATCCGGGGACAAGTCGTTTGTCGCGGGTGCGGACATTACGGAACTGGCCCGGTGCAATGTGCTTCAGGCAAAGGTCTTTGCCGGAAAGGGTCAGAAAGCCATCAACAAGCTTCAATGTCTGGATATTCCGGTTATCGCGGCAGTGAACGGGTTCGCCCTGGGGGGTGGTAGTGAAATTGCCCTGGCCTGTGATTTTATTATCGCTTCTGAAAACGCTAAATTCGGATTGCCTGAAATCACACTGGGGATCATTCCCGGTTTTGGCGGCACCCAGCGTCTGCCCAGGCTGATCGGTCCGAATATGGCCAAGGAAATGATCTTTACCGGAAAAATGATTTCCGCGGCAGAAGCCAGAGATCTGGGCATGGTCAACCGGGTGGTATCCGCGGATGCGTTGATGGCGGACGTTATGAACACCGCCAAAGCCATTTCCCAGAAAGGCAAAGTGTCCCTTCGGGCTGCCAAGCAGGTGATCAATGCCGGACTGAACGTTGATTTAAAAACAGGCTGCCGCATGGAAGTGGATGCCTTTGCCCTGTGCATGGCCAGCGAGGATGCCAGGGAAGGGACAACGGCATTTCTTGAAAAGCGGAAAGCGGTTTTTAAAGGCAGTCTGACGGGTGAATAATTGGTTTTTTAGGCTTCGTTGTGCTGAAAGCATCGTGTTTTTTTATAAATAGGGAGTTGTTTTAATGATTTATGATATTGAGTTTGAAACCCTGCCGCGAGAGGCGCTGACCGCGATTCAGTTAAGGCGCCTCAGGGCAACTCTGGAACGGGTCTATGCCACGGTTCCGTTTTATCGAAAACGATTTGAAGATGCTGGAATTACACCCAACGACATTAATACCTTAGCGGATTTTCAGCGCCTGCCCTTCACTACCAAACAGGACCTTCGGGACAATTATCCTTATGGCATGTTTGCGGTTCCGATGGACAATGTGGTTCGGATTCATGCTTCATCCGGGACAACCGGTCTGCCGACCGTTGTCGGTTATACGGCCAGAGACATCCATACTTGGTCGGAGCTGATGGCCAGAGCCCTGACAGCCGGTGGCGCCGGCCGTCGGGACATTATCCACAATGCCTATGGATATGGACTTTTTACTGGCGGGCTGGGTGTCCATTACGGGGTGGAAAAGCTGGGCGCATCGGTGATTCCGGTTTCCGGTGGCAACACCAAACGACAGATCATCATCATGCGCGATTTCGGGCCGACCATTTTGACTTCCACTCCATCTTATGCCCTTCACTTGGCTGAAGAGGCGGAAGAAATGGGGATTTCATTTGAAAAACTGAAATTCAAATACGGCATTTTCGGTGCGGAGCCTTGGTCTGAGCAGATGCGCCAGGAGATCGAGCGAAAACTCCATCTCAAGGCCGTGGATATTTACGGGCTCAGCGAAGTGATGGGCCCGGGGGTTGCGGTGGAGTGTCATGAGGCCCAAAACGGACTGCATATTTTCGAAGATCATTTTATTCCCGAGATCATCGACCCGGCAACCGGAAAGGTTCTGCCTTACGGCGAAACCGGGGAACTGGTCTTTACCTCGATTACCAAAGAAGCCTTTCCGATCGTTCGGTATCGGACGCGCGATATCACCTCGCTGAATCCGGAACCCTGTATCTGTGGAAGAACGCTGGTGCGTATGAAAAAAGTCAGCGGACGAACCGATGACATGCTCATTATCCGAGGGGTGAATGTCTTTCCATCCCAGATTGAAAGCGTTCTGATGGAAATTGAAGGCATCGAACCCCATTATCAGCTCGTGGTGGATCGGGAGGACAATCTGGATACCCTGACGATTCATGTGGAAATCAGCGAGCGGAGCTTTTCAGATGAGGTCAAGGTGCTGCAGCGGCTGGAAAGAAAAATTTCACACAGCATCAAGGAGTATCTGGGTGTTTCCGCCAGGGTCAAGCTGGTTGAGCCCAAAGTTATTGCCAGAAGTCAGGGAAAAGCCGTAAGGGTGATCGACAACCGCAAGATATGATGCCCAGGTCTTTTGGCATCAGCTTTTACATAAAGGATGATACGGATGCGCGTAAAGCAGATTTCTGTTTTTCTGGAAAATAAGGCCGGAAGACTTTCCGAAGTTACTGCGATTCTGGCTGAAGCCGGGATCAACATCCGCGCCCTTTCGGTTGCGGACACTTCCGATTTTGGCGTGCTGAGACTTATTGTTAATGATAATCAGAAGGCTTTGGAAGTCCTGAAAAACAATGGATTTTCGGTGGGAATCACCGACGTCGTGGCGGTCGAAGTTACGGATAAACCCGGGGGACTTCATCAGATTCTGGATTTGCTGCACAAGGCGCGGATCAACGTGGAGTATATGTATGCATTTGTCCAGCAGAGCGGAAACAATGCGGTCATGATTTTCCGCTTTGATCATATTGATGAGGCGATCAAGCTGTTGGAAGAAAACGGGTTGACCGTAATCAATGGATCAAAAGTGTACACGCTGTAAAAGCCGTGATACATGACAAATAGGATAAGTGCTGCGCAAATGGCTTGAATCTTGATTTTCAATTTATGATCTTATCAAGAACATCCGGCGGAATCTGTCCCAGGTAAAGCTTTCCCTCGATGATATAGGCCGGAGTTCCGCTGATGCCCAGTTTCATGCCGTCCCGAACATCGGTTAAAAGCTTGATCTGGATCTGGGGGTCATAAATATTCGGCGCTGTTCCGCCTGTGTCAATACCAGCTTGTTTCGACAGCGTTTTGGTATTGATGGCCCCTTCCGAAATATCCGTGTTAAACAGGACATCGTTCATTTCCCAGAATTTTCCTTTGGACTGGGCGTAAATGGCTAGAAGAGACATGGCGGCCGACCCGACATGAAACGGTTCCTTGACAATCGGATTGACTTTGTCATCCATCGGATAATGGTGATGAATCAGCCTGATTTTGCCCAAATGGGTCTCAATGAGCCTGCGAAGGAAAAAATGCATTTTTTTGCATTGAAAACATTGATAATCGGTAAATTCAGTAATTTCTATAACCGGCGCGATTGCTCCGATCCAGGGGTGTCCATCTTCCGTAATGCCGGTGGGAATGGATTCTGAAAGTGGGGGAGGGGTCAGGTTCCAATAAGCAGGGAATTTTGTGATCATGACAAAAAAAACTGTCCCGAATACCAGCATCAGCACCATGATTTGGGGTCTTTTTTTATGCCATAGGAATCGAACATCCAGAAACAAATCGGCTATCAGCCCATTTTTGCCGAATCGCCTGCGAATCAGCCACGCGTAGAACAGCAGCAGAAAAATAATGGCATAGCTGACGATACACATGAGGCAGTAGCTGTGAATATACAGGGCTGCAATCAGCCCCAGCGCAAGGCTATAAAGGCTGAATCCCAGCAGTATCCAAAACAGAAAAGGCCATAAGCGCTCTTTTCCCGCTTCTTTGGATCCGGCAAAAGGCAGAAGAACCAGAACGCATAAATATCCAAAAACTCCCCAAACCGGAACCGGAGCTCCCCAGAGGATGGAATATGGACTCTGAGATACCGTATCACAGTTAATCGCCTTTGAAATGGCGCAAAAACTGGCATATCCGATATCGGTATAAACCCTATAATGGGATATCGACAGGTACATCGCGTCTGCAAGGCCCATCCCGGATAGAATAACGACCACCCAGAAATAAACCGGAAATGGAAGCGGAATAACGGGTTTGGGTGAATTGCCTTTCATGATGCAAAAAATCCGATCTTATATGTGATCAGCCTGTTTGACTGCGAGGTCACCGTTTGTTTTTCTTCCACGCGCTCCGGGATCTTGTTCCTCCGAAATCCCGAGAACATATCAGAGAACCCTTACGCCCGCAAGCGGGGCCTCCAAAGCCATTCCCACCATGTTTGTATTCAAGACGCCGGCGGCCCGCAGTGCCTGTACCAGTTGGTGAGCCTGTCCGGCCGGAACGGATAAAAGAAGCCCCCCTGAGGTCTGGGGGTCGAAGAGGAGCTGTCTTTGCGCGGATGAGAGACTGGCTTTTACCTCCAGATGTGCCTCGACCAGTTTTCGGTTGGCCGGGTTGCTCCCCGTGGTTTCCCCCTTGCGATACATGTCCAAGGCATTGGCATAGAAGGGCAGATCTGCATAAACAAGATCAATCTGCACGCCGCTGCCGCGGGCCATCTCCAGCGCATGGCCTAAAATGCCGAAGCCGGTAATATCCGTGCAGCCATGAACATCATAATTCAGCGCCACTTGAAGGGCGGTGTGGTTGAGGGCGGCAATATCGGGCAGGATTGCTTCCAGCTCCTCCCATGGCAGTTTTCTGGCCCGGTTAGCATTGAAAAGAACTCCCGTCCCCAGAGGCTTGGTGAGGACAAGCGCATCTCCGGGGCGAACCCCCGTGTTGGTCAGAATACGGTCCGGCGATACGGTCCCGGTTACAGCCAACCCGTATTTGGGTTCCTCGTCGTCTACGGAGTGGCCGCCGGCCAGAGAGGCGCCCGCCTCCGTGATCTTTTCGTGGCCTCCGCGAAGAATTTCCCTGAGCATATCGGACCCGAGTTTCTTCATGGGATACATGACCAGATTCAGCGCCGTGATGGGGCGGCCCCCCATGGCATAAACATCCGAGAGGGAGTTGGCGGCGGCGATGCGTCCAAACCAGATGGGGTCATCCACCGGCGGCGTAATGAAATCGACGGTTGATATGACCGCAAGTTCGTTACTGAGCCGATATACCGCGGCATCGTCGCTGAACTCAAATCCTACCAGAAGATTGGGGTCCGTGGGTAAGGGAAACCCCTGTAGTGCGTCCGACAGAGCCGTCGGACCAATTTTTGCCGCTCAGCCGCAAGTCCGTGCCAGCCCGGTGAGAGTCTTCTTTCTGCCAAAGAGATTCATTTTTTCCTTTTCGAACGCAGTCTGTATCGCTGTTCAGCATATGGGAACAAATATGTCAATTTATGATGTAAATATTGAAATATATTAATGGGATAAATCTGTCAAATTCAATTAAGTTATAGTTTAAACCGTAATATTCCTATTGTTTATCATCCGGACAATGATATTGAACTTTTACGAAGCCATCAAACATGTTATGGATAGTCTATCCGTATCATGTCATTTTCGGTTTATAATAGGAGGCAGCTCATGAAACCAGACGACACGATCATATCCCGCATCCTGTTTCACCCCAGAGAGGAGGAGCCGGGTTATGTCCTGGAAGGAATTCGGACTGTCACCGCATCCGGGAACGTCAGAATCGGCGGATATCTGCATCTTCATTCGACAAGCGACACGCTCCTGCTTTTTTTCCACGGTAATGGCGAAATCGCTGCCGACTATGACGACATTTCATCCTTTTTTACCGGTTGCGGCGTTTCGTTCTGGATCGTCGATTACCGCGGGTACGGCCGGAGCACCGGCCTGCCGGCATACAGTCTCATGTTCGACGATGCGGAAGCCCTCTTGGACGATATTCCCCGCATTACACAGGTCGTGGGCAGGTCGTTCCACCGGATCCTGGTTATGGGCCGATCTCTTGGGAGTGCGTCCGCGATATTTCTGGCATCCCGCCATGCATCGAAATTGAGCGGCTTGCTCCTGGACAGCCCGTATGCCGACGGACTGAAGCTCATTTACAGACTGAGCGGCATCGCTTTGAACAGGCAGGATTTGCCGGAGTTCATGGATAACGTCGATCTCATGCGCACCGTCGATCTTCCGACCCTGATCATTCATGGTACTGTTGACCAGATCATTCCCATTTCCGATGCCAGAGCCCTTTACAACGCTTGCGGAAATACAGCCAAGAGCCTGGTCGAGATCGAGGGCGCCGGACACAACGACCTGATGTTCAGAGGCGCCGACCGTTACTGGAACTCGATCCGGGAGCACATCATTCAAACAATCCCCAATTCTGATTGAATTTATCATGGAATGCATCCAGGCGGAGAATGGGGATAATGGTTGAAATCAATGGATAGTGAATCAATATACTCGGACATACTTATTTCCATTACTGAGCATGCAATCACTTTCAGGCGCTACTACTACCCTACAAGGAAGGATAAGGTTGTACGCTTGGCCGATATTGAATGTATTGTGGTCAGAGCGCTCACAATTTGGAACGGAAAGTGGAGACTTCACGGGACTGGATCAATTAAAACCTGGTACCCGGAGGATATGAATCGACCACAGCGAGATAGGATATTCTTTGCCGAGCTGAAAAACCAATGGGTCAACATCGGCTTCACGGTTGAGAACGCAGATCGTGTAAAAGGGATTCTGAGAAAGATGAATCTCATAAAAGAATAGTGCCGCTTCAACAACGTTGGGAACGGACGATGATGGTGATCCGCATCGCGTCAGGCATAAACGAGGTGAATGAATGAAAATATCGATTATTCTGGCGCATCCTGATAAAGACAGTTTTAACCACGCAATCGCATCCACGGTTGCAACCGAGGTTGTTCAAAGCGGGCATGGGATTTACTTTCACGATTTGTATGC
>CAIVVZ010000037.1 GCA_903909505.1 uncultured Desulfobacteraceae bacterium | reverse complement strand
TGCGGATTTGATGCGGTTACGGCCATTCAGATGGCCACCCTGAACGTGGCGGAGCATTTCGGACTGGATGCCCTTGTCGGCGGTATTGCGCCGGCAAAACACGCCGATATGCTGATCGTCCCGGATCCCGCTACGATTGTCCCCGAGGTTGTGATCAGCCGGGGAAGGGTTGTGGCGGAAAACGGACAGGCGCTTGTGCGCCCCCGGCGGCATGCATTTTCAAGGCAAAGCCTTGCCAGCGTCGATATCCCGGAGCCTTTAAAGCCCGTTGATTTTGCCATTCGCCCTCCGCAGGATGGGCCGCTGGTTCGGGTTCGGATCATCGATCTGATTACAGAGCTCGTCACTCAGGAACTTGAAATGGAGATGCCGGTTGCAGGCGGAGAACTCCTTGCCGACATCGGAAAGGACATCATCAAGGTGGCGGCGATCGACCGGGTCCATGAACCCGGAAAACGCTTTACAGGCCTGGTTCGGGGAACCGGCATGAAGTCCGGGGCCTTTGCTTCGAGCGCTGCCTGGGACTCGTCGGACATCATCGTGGTAGGGGCATCGGATGCGGACATGGCGCTTGCGGTAAACCGCATCCGGGAAATGCGGGGCGGGGCCGTGGTCTGCGATGGGCAGGCGGTGCTGGCGGAACTGGCACTTCCGGTGATGGGAATCATGGCCGATATTCCCATTGCGGAGATGGCCAGGCAGCTTGATGCCATTCGGACGGCCATCGCCGGACTTGGGGTGCATTTCTCCGACCCGCTGCTGACCTTTGTCACCCTGACCGGTGCGGCCATTCCTTACCTGAGAATTTGTGACGAAGGTCTGGTGAACTTAAAGAACGGCAAAACCACGGGGCTTTGGATTTAATTCATGCAAAACTTGTCAGCAATAAATTGGGGGCGCGACGTAGCGGTCCCGGGATATGGCCGGCCCATTACCCTTTTTGTCCAGTGCCTGGTCGACAGCCTTTATCCGGGGGTAAAGGAAGCGGTGGAGAAGATCTTTCTCCGGTTGGGTCTTGATGTCCTTTGCCCGAGGGATCAGACCTGCTGCGGCCAGCCGGCCTTTAATGCGGGGTACCGGAAAGAGGCCAGAAACGCGGCCGCCAGATTCATCGACATTTTTGGTGATGCCGAAACCATCGTCTGCCCTTCGGGTTCGTGCGTCAATATGGTCAGGCATCATTATCCGCTCCTGTTTGAAAATGACCCGAAATACTACCCCAAAGCCATTGATCTGGGAAGGCGAATCTTCGAGCTTTCGGAATTTCTCGTGGATGTGCTCCAGGTGGTGGATCTCGGTGCCGCCTTTTCGGGCAGGGTGACCTATCATGACTCCTGTCATCTGCTGAGGGGGCTGTCTGTCCGGTCCCAGCCGCGCCGGCTGATTCAAAACGTGAAGGGGGCCATCCTGGTTGAAATGAAAGATTCCGACCGGTGTTGCGGTTTCGGCGGAAGCTTTTTCCTGAAATACCCGGATATCTCGGCCGCAATGGCAGCCGACAAGGTCAATGCCGTTATCGGCTCCGGCGCGGATGTCGTCGTGGGTTGCGATATGGGGTGTCTGATGCGGATTCAAAAACACCTGACCTGTCTCGGCTCCGGTATCCAGGCCCTTCATATCGCTCAGCTCCTGACGATGAACTCTTAAAAAGCCATCAGGAAAGCAAACACATGCAACCGTATATTGATGAAGCCAGAAAGGCCATTTCAAACCCCGTGCTTCAGGCGGCCCTGGCCAATCTCCAGGACCGGCTGGGAAAGGGGGCTGCAGCGGCATACCTGAATCTTCCAGAAGGGCCGGAACTGCGCCTCAAAGCCCATGACCTTCGCATGCAGGCGATCAACAACCTGGACGTGCTGCTGGAAACTCTGGCCGTTCAGGTTGAAAAAAACGGCGGCCGGGTGATCTTTGCCGAAGATGCCAAGGCCGCGGTTGACGCCTGCCGGGAAATTGCCCGAAAGCACGGGGTGCGGGCCGTGGTCAAGGGAAAATCCATGGTGACCGAGGAAATCGGCCTGAATGCCTCCCTGATCGCGGACGGCATCGAAGTGACGGAAACGGATCTTGGGGAATACATCGTGCAACTGGCGGCGGAACATCCTTCCCATATCATTGCGCCGGCCATTCATAAAACACGAAACGAAATCGGCACCCTCTTTGCCGAAAAACTGGG
>CAIVVZ010000036.1 GCA_903909505.1 uncultured Desulfobacteraceae bacterium | reverse complement strand
GACAATAAACCGGTTCAGGGGATTCCCGGAACCGCCTGGCGCTCTTCCAACGGGTGCCGACTCGGTCCCCCTCGAGAGCGAATTGCGGATCTGGATACGCTGGCCCCTCCCATCAATTATTTTAACCTGCACACGATTTTGACCTCCCGTGGGTGTCCGATGCAGTGTACCTTTTGCGCCAGCCACCTGATGTGGGGAAAGCGGGTACGGTTCCATTCCGCGGAATACGTGCTGGATATGCTGGAGACTGCGGTAAACCGACAGGACCAGCGGATACTATCCATCAAGGATGATACATTCACGGCAAACAAACCCAGGGCATTGGCCATTTGTGAAGGCATTCGAAAAAGACGCCTGGAATTCATCTGGAGCTGCGATACCCGTGCGGACTATCTGGATGACGCGCTTCTGTCAGAGATGCGGCAGTCCGGTTGCACTAGGATCAGCATGGGAGTGGAGTCCGCTTCAACTGCCATTTTGAAAAATATCAATAAACGGCTGTCTCTGGAGCAGCTCTTCAATGTGACCCAGGCAGCCAAAAAATACGGCATCCAGACCCGATACTACATGATGGCCGGAAACCGGGGAGAAACCCTGGAAACCTTCCATCAGAGCCTGGATTTTATCCATAGGGCCAAACCCAATCAATTTGTTTTTTCACAGCTCCACCTGTATCCGGGCACGGAGGAATTCGACATCTTTATGCGGCACGGACTGGTATCTCCTGAAATTTTTTTCACACGGAATTTTTTCTGCCTCACCTGCTTTGCCGGCGACAAAGACGATGAGAAACGCATTCGAGAGTCTCTTGGCACCATTTCCGGTGTTCAGAACTGCTGGGAATACGGTGTTGCGGATTACCGGGCAGCCTTGTCTCAAATGCCGGAAATGCATTCGCTTCACGTGGACCTATGCCGGGCTTACCTGAGGGAAGGAGATACGAATGCCGCCGAGCAACATCTGCGCCGCGCGGTCGAGCTGGGTTTTTTTCTGCCGGGACTGGTTCATAATTTATATGCATGCATTGCCGCGGCACGCACCGATATCGATGGGTGCCGATTCAATCTGGATGAGGCTTTCGCCATTCATCCACACCAGGTTGTCATCGAAAATATGGAGCGTTTGGAGTCCTGGCTGGACAGCAGCAACACGCAGAACAGCACGCCGCTGAAACTGGCGCCAGGGGATGGATTTGAAACCACGTTTATCTGCAGGCAGCCGGAGTGTCCGAATTCTGATTACGAAGAAAAAAATGATTGCATCATCGCCGAGGCGCGATATATAAAGATTCCAAACAGTGCAAGTGAATAAGTGAATTGCTTTATGCAGGCATCAAATATGGATACGATTAAGGAGATAAGCAGTATGCCGGTCACAAGAATAGTTACATGTTCAGTTTGTATTCTGAGTTTGATAATAATTCTGGGAAACTCCCTGGTTTTTGCCGAGGAAGTTAAAATCGGCGTTGGAGGCTCAGCAACTGAAGATATCTTCTATAAAATCATGGGACCCATGGAGAAGAGCATTGGTGTTAAACTGGTGCTGGTTCTTGACGGGCCTTCCGCTGCTTTGCGATCTCTGGATAATGACCTTGTGATGGCTGCCGTGGGAGGGCTTAGTTTTCAGGACTGGATGGCGATGATGGTAAAAGAAGGATATAAGCCTTGCACGCCTAGTGAATATAAATATCGAGAAATCGGCAAAGGCGTTATTAAAGTCATCGCCAATAAGAACACCCTTGTGAAAAAACTTTCAAAAGATCAGCTCAAAGGAATTTTTACAGGAAAAAACTCGAACTGGAAGGAAGTCGGGGGCGCGGATATTCCCATCAAAATTGTCTATGCAAAGGGAACTTCGGGCACGAACGCCGTGTTTCAGAAGGAAATCATGGACGGTGAGCCTTATGCGAAGAATGTTCTGGAAGCTTCAACGGCACCGGATCTAAAGGCAAAAGTAGTTGCAACTCCCGGAGCAATTGGGCTGTCGTTTATTTCTTTGGCGGACGAAACCGTTTTAACGCCGGAAATTCCTTTATTGGAACGGCCCATCACCATGATTACAAAAGGCGAAATCCCGTATAGCATGTTAAAAGTACTGGATTACATCCGCGGCGACGGTCAAAAATTCATAAACAAATAAATGTTTTTATCGTTTTTTTGCTCTTTTGTTTTGGACGCTTGCGATCTTCCAAATAAATTTGTCCCAATAACCATTAAACAAGGCCTGGATGAGAACTTCTCCAGGCCTTGTTGGGTCAAGCATTTGATTAATTCAGAAGCAACAGGCTAAGCCTGTTTTTGCTTTTGCACTCTATCCATTGCCATCTTCAGGCTGTTTTGCATGCGTTTTATAGCCTTGGCAAGCGTGCCGATCTCATCCATTGAAAGGGTATCGATCTTCATGGAAAGATCGCCCATACTCATTTTCTCGGCAGCGTCGGTCAGCTTGATGATCGGCTGAGTAATCCGTTTTGCGACTACCATCCAAATCAGAACGGCTGCCGCCAAGGAAACGATCAGAACCGAAAACAAAGTGATACTGCTTTCTTTGGCGGAAGCTTCGAGTCTTATGGCTGTGTCCATAAATTCATCCGTATATGTGCCCACGCCAATAGTCCAGTCCCACGGCGCATAATATATAAATCTTGACACCTTCATCCGCGCCTTGGGTTCCCCAATATTTTTCCAGGGATATTTTTGTTCACCAATCTCACCGGGTTTCAGAACTTTCGCCTTGTTAACCATCTCCATGACAAACAAGTTTCCGTCATCGTCTTTGGCGGCTGAGATATCTTCACCATCACGCTTGCCGTCCTTCGAGATCACATAATAGCCTTTACTATCCAGAACCCACGCATAACCGGTTTTACCCACCTGAATCTCCATAATCGACTGCCTGAGACTCTTTACGCTTTCTATCGGTATTCCCACATAAAGCATGCCGATGATTTTGTTACCGGCATCCCGAATCGGTTCATAGGAAGCAATATACCAGTTATTGACCACATAGGCCCTGCCGGTAAATGTTTCTCCTTTCATGACCGAGGCGATCACCGGATTGGGCTTGCCGTCCGGGTTGACGCTGGGGATGAAGGTTCCGATCGCACGGGTTCCATCTTTCTTGGTAACGTTTGTGGCAACCCGAAGCATGTCTCCGGAAACATTCATCCGCTGAAATATCGTACAGGTCACGGAAACGGTCTCCTGAACCCGATCCACCACTGGAACAGGGGTATTCGGGTCGCTCACCTGCCCGAGCCAGGAATTCCCCAATTTCATTCTAGGCAGTTCATGTCTTGAGGTTGCGAGAGAGAATTGATTGATGGCATCCCAGCTCACCGTCCTTTCATCTGTCGAGAACCCGCCACCGTGGGAAACGATCTCGCGGGCGACATTCAAAGCACTTTTTATGTTCTTCTCGATGACCTCCTGATGGGATGCAATCAAAATGTAAAGCGCTTTCAGTTTGTAGTCAAGATCGGCATATGCCAGACGTGTCGTCTCCTCGACGGTAGCCTTCAAAGTCGATTTGTTCTGAAAAAAGGTAATGAAGCCGACGATCGTTTGCGGAAGAACAACCAGCAGACATCCGATGATAACCAATTTTAATTGAAGTTTCATTGTTCCGAACATTTAGCATTGTTCCTTTTTCAATACAAAAACATAAATCATTATATATTTTGAAATTTAAAACGGTTACTTGGGAAGAAACACGTTGACTTTTTCCTTGAACTCGGCAGCCGAATCGTCACCAATCTCTCCGGCAAGCATTTCTATCAGCTCGGGAAGGCGGGACAAACCTGCAGGTTTTTTTTGAGTCCAGAGAGCAACATTGTCATCGAAAACCATATCCGCCATCGGGCCGACGACAAAGGCAAGCGCACCACGCACCTGTTTGAGCAGTGATGCAGTCCTTTCAGCCTCATTTCCATCACCGGCTTTACCTGTAGTTTCCTTTCTGTCAGGGCTGGGCGTGGAATCCTTGGCCAATCTGCTTTGTAATTCCCCGGCCAGCATGGAAATGGTCGTTGCAATAAGCGAACAGTTGCTCCGCGACTCACAGGCAATCAACAGAAGTGTATCACCATCCAATGACATGGCCATGATGGTATACATATCATACCGCAAAGCGATGGTCTGGACATCCATATCAACCATAACACCCATCTGAACCAGCCGGGTCACTCGATTCGCAATGGTCAGAATCGATTCATCAGTAAACGAAGGCGGCAACCCGGAACAAACCTGACCTCTTTCCTTGCTGTAAATGCAGGAGCCGACAACACCGGGTAACACATCTATTTCCTTAAGCACATCTTTCATATATACACCCATACCTCGTTAGCACCAAATTAAGGGCGCAATTATTGATTTCACCGTCTTTATCGATCACGCAGTGAATAAGCCTCTTGTATCCTGGAAAAACCGTAAGACGGCAAGGCCTGACACGGGGTAAGAATTATTCGGTCTTCAGAGCAGGCTTGAGCTGCTCAAGAACATTGTCTGCGGAAATATTTTGATTGAGCAGCAGACCGATAATCATACCAGCGCCAGAGAAGATCAGCAAGTTCTGGCCTGTTTTTAAAGAGAGGACAATACGGCTGGGCCCCTTGGCATTGAGATTCTTTCGAATTTGACTGCCGGTCACGATGCAGTAGGCAATGAAATCCCCCATTTTCCAATTCTGACCCGACTGAGTGATCATCTCACCCTGAAGGTTCAGCAGATAGTACTGGCGTATGCCTGCAATTGATTGAAACTTCTCGATAAGGCGGGATATCCTCGATTTGGGCAATTCCGGATTGGATTCAGCAGCCTGTTGTGGTGTATTGGTCATTGCTTCGTCCTGCTTTACGGCAGCGTGAAGGATCAGATGCGTTAAGGGTGTGTTAATCTTGCGCGTCCTCTCTTCGGCGTCGGTCATCTCAATGGTTGCATCTTTCCATGACAGAATGATATTGGCCGCTTCCACGCCAATAATATCATCCGTTACCGCATCAATGAGCTCACCCTCTTTAATAAACAGAATTCCGCTCTTGTCCTCGGCGCTAACAAACAGAGAACATGTTTGTTGCTCCTGCTCAAGCATTTGCAAAAATGCAGTAAGCGGTAACCCGGATACAAAGTTGCTATTTTTCTTCTGCATCGAAACAACTTTTGCCATAAGGTAACCCCCTCGTATATGTGGTTGATGCTTATTTTTATCCTTATACAGGTATTTTACCTTAAAGCTTTAAAAAATGATTTGCAATCATAATATCGCGACTAAATATTTGCAGTTAATTACCATGTCCCATTTTTCAGTGATATTCCAGAATGATTAAGTCCGTAAAGGAACCGGATTCAAAGTACTCCATGGCCAGGACAGCATAAAAATCACACAGCATTGTTTCTATTGCAATCCAAACGACATTGAAGACAGGGTGTCATCATTAAACCCAGATTAATCAGTATCATGGTTAATGAGCAATTTGCAATGCTGTTAATTTAAATTGGAAGGGTGTTGGTAAATACTTTTATCAGAGTAATAACATCGCTTTTAACAGCCCTTGAAAAATTACTGGAAATTACCGGCAATCAATGGTTGGCAGAGAGTCTGGCAAACACATCAGAAGATGAAGAGATGGTTGAATTACAGGGCAAGTCGAAATAATGACAAATGATTAATCAGTCAAATAATTGTCATCATCTGTCCAATTTTTGTCCATTTTTATTGACATGTGATAACATTTTGAAGTAAGTAATTATCTACTTGCCGATATCTTCAGAGTACAGATCGGGTAAACACATAAATCGTGTTCTCCAAATGCAAGAAGGGAAGTTAATGGCTTACAAACACATGCATTGGGCTTTATTGAATTTATTCTAAGTGGGTGCATATGTGGCCCCACTTTTGCATTAACCTGTGCAGTAGTGATAATCCAAACTTAGAGTAAAGGAAATGATCTTCAGATGAACACACATATACAGCATATTTGGGAAGACGAGGTAATTAACGCCATAGGAAATGGGTTAATGGTTGTCGGTGAAGACGGCGTGATTCTGACCGCAAACCAGGATATGGCGGCGATCACCGGCTTTTCGCAGAAAGAGCTGATCGGTGCCAACTGTACGATTCTCGGGTGCGACGTGTGTGAGAAAGCGCGCTCGGATAGCAAGAACAACTGGTGCATGCTTTTTGAAGTGGGAAAGGTTAAAAATAAACGCTGCCTGTTGACGCGCAAGGACGGGACCTATGTCTCCGTGTCCAAAAACGGTTTGGTTCTTAAAGATGACGACGGAGAGGTCGCAGGAGCCCTGGAAACCTTCATCGATATCAGCGAAATGGAGAAAAAGAACCAAAAAATTTTTGAGCTGGAAAGCCGCCTGAATCAGGAGACCGGTTTTTTCGGCATGATCGGCCGAAGCGCCCCCATGCGGGATATCTATCAGATCATCGAAAAGGTTGCCGATAGCGACGCACCCGTCATTATCAGCGGTGAAAGCGGCACCGGCAAGGAATTGGTGGCTCAGGCCATCCACGAACTCGGTCGCCGCCGGGAAGGTCCGTTCGTGAAATTCAACTGCGCCGCCCTGAACTCATCCTTGTACGAAAGCGAACTCTTCGGCCATACCAAAGGCGCCTTTACCGGAGCTTACCGTCACCGAATCGGGCGTTTCGAAGCTGCCCATGGCGGCGATATTTTTCTGGATGAAATCGGCGATATCCCCTTGTCGGTTCAGGCCATGCTTTTGAGGGTGCTGGAATTAAAAAAATTCGAACGCGTGGGAGACAACCGTTCCCTGCATGCGGATGTGCGCGTTATCACAGCCACCAACCGCAACCTGATGGAGATGATTTCTCAGGGGCATTTTCGGGAAGATCTCTTTTTCCGCATCAATGTCGTTCCCATTCATCTGCCTCCCTTAAGAGAGAGACGCGAGGATATCCCCATGTTGATAGATGCCTTTATGCAGGAGTTGCGAATCAAAAACACCAAAGCCATCGTGGGGGTAGCGCCCGATCTGATGAACCTCTTGATGAATTACCGTTGGCCCGGCAATGTTCGTGAACTCAAGAGTGTGCTGGAATATGCCTTCTGTATTGCCCCGCCGGGGATTATCAAATTGGCGCACATTCCGGCTTACATCCCGTTGCCCGAAGAACTCAAATCCGCCAGCCCGTCAGGTGCATTCGCTACAGCATCCGCATTCGACATCGACATCGCTGAAAAAACAGCCCTTATGGAAGCCCTGTGTCTGTGCAATGGCAACAAGAGCCAGACAGCCAAGCATCTGGGAGTACACCGCATGACCATCTGGAACCGCATGCGAAAATACGGCATCCATCTGACCCGGAATGTTGATCAATCCAGGATTTTAGACGATTCACAGACAATATCCCGCCAATAAAATTGATGACTTCGTAAAAAGTCCATCTGCTTCGTTGCGCTACATCCTTCGTCATTGCGGCATACCCAAAAGTACGCCAGGCGGCCGCCATTCCAGCACGTTCGATTTGCAGAGGCTGATCAGCCCCATCACGTTACAATCCATCCGTATTGACTTATGTCAATGCATGGATGCGCATTGTGGCGTAGTGATTGAAATCGTGAAACGTAAAAAAACCTCTTCAGAAAAGGAAGATGACATGAAACACTTGCTGGAACTGGAGCAAAGGGTGCGCGAACTGGATTCGGAAATGTCATTTTTCGATAGAATCTTTGCATCCGTTATGTTGTTACGGTATTAAGATTGATGAACTCGTAAAAACTCAAAAACAGAAATGAACGCTATTTAGTAGTTACGGATAGTTCATAACGAAAATTTGGCTCAAAGAAGCAAAATAGCTCTTTCACAATTTTAGAAATTCGGTTTGGAGAGAAATAAGT
>CAIVVZ010000035.1 GCA_903909505.1 uncultured Desulfobacteraceae bacterium | reverse complement strand
GGGGTTTGACTACTTCATTATCGATGTCACGCGGCTGGAAGGCGGCAACTGGAAGGCTCGCAAGCGATACCTTCAATCGATCCAGACCTGGTATGAAATCCATCCCTTCAAAGCATTTCTTCTCTTTGGCGCCAATCGCTTCATGCGCATTGCCACCACCCTGGCCGGCCGGATCCTGCCGTTCAAGGTGTTGATCGCCGAGAACCTGCAGGAAGCACTGGAAATCGTGCAAGCCCTGGAATCCCAGGCCCTGAAAAAAGTCCATCCCTTACCGGATCATCGGTCTTTCCGGGAGAAATGCGCTCCCGATCTACAGTTTTACGTGGATGAGATACTGGATCATTTGGCACGATTCTCCTGGGACACCTATGATTCGGCCCCTTTCGGCGCGTCGCGACCGGATCATCCCTTTCAACCGGTATTTGATGCCATGGAACTGTTGAACGGGGAGCTCAGGGATCTGCTGCAGGAGCGACGGAAAGCCGAAGCAGCCATTCAGGACAGCGAGGCCAGATACCGGCTGATTACCGAGCAGACCAGCGAATTTATTTCCCTGGCCACTTTCGATGAACACCCCCGATTCACCTATGTCAGTCCTTCGCACAGGCGGCTTGGATATGAGCCGGAGGAATTGGTGGGAAAGCCGTCGCTCGACTTTATCCACCCGGAGGATCAGGAAAGAGTGGTCCGGTTGCTGATGGACTCACTGGCCCAGGTTCAAGGCGGCAAAATCGCTCCCGGTCAGATCAAGGGATCGATTGAATTCCGGTTCAGGGATCAATCAGGGGGATGGGTCGATGTCGATGCCACCGCCAATCTGGTCAAGGATCAGATTCTGGTTGTTTCGAGAGATATTACCGAACGCAAACGTGTCCAGGCGGCCCTGGAAGCCTCCCACGCCCAACTGGAGGCGACTTTGAATGCCCTGCCGGATCTCCTGCTTGAAGTCGATTCAGGGGGCAATATCCTGGATTTTCGCGTACCGGGGCAGGATTACCAGGTCATGCTGCCGGAAGGCCTTTCCGGAAAAACGCTTCAATCCGTTTTCTCCGAAGAGGCAACCCGGACGATCCTGACGGGTCTGGATCAGGCCCTGACTTCCGGACGGCAGCAGGGGGGCGTATTTTTTCTGGACAGGCCAAAGGGCCCTTACTGGATCGAGTTTTCCGCGGCCGCTAAACAATCCGCCGGTTCACGGAACGACAGCTTTATCATGCTTTGCCGGGATATCACTCAGCGAAAACGATCGGAATTTGCCTTGAGCCAGAGCGAGGAACGCTATCGCCAGCTCATGGAGTCGGCCCAGGATATGATTGTTACCCTGGATTTGACCGGTCGCCCCATCCTGATCAATGTCGCCACGCTGAAAGCTTGCGGCTACAGCTTGGAAGAAGCCATGTCAATGAATATTCGGGATATTCTGCCCCCCGAAATCTTGCCCATCCTGGCAGAATCGCTGGCCAAGCGGCAGGCGGGCGATGATTCCCGCAGACAATTTGAAGTCGATTTCATCGCCAGAGGAGGAGAACGTATTCCGGTTGAAGCCAGCTCCGATCTGTTGACGGAAAATGATCAGCCATCCGGTGTTTTAATTATTGCAAGGGATATATCGGATCGCAAACGGGCGGAACAGGAGCGGCTACGCATGGAAGAGCGGCTGACCATGGCCCAGAAACTGGAGAGCGTGGGGCTACTGGCTGGTGGCATTGCACACGATTTCAACAATTTATTAACCGGCATTCAGGGATACGCGTCACTGATGGGGCTCAACCTGGAACCGGCCCATCCGCATCAGTCTCACGTCAAGGACATCGAATCGCTGGTGAACCGGGCATCGGAGTTGACACGGCAACTGCTCGGATTTGCCAGGGGGGGTAAATACGATGTGAAACCAACCCGCCTGGATGAATTGATCCGCGGCACAGCTGACATGTTTGGCCGCACCCGAAAGGAAATCCGTATGCATCACGATCATTCGCCGGATTTGTGGTCGGTGGCCGTGGATCAGGGACAGATGGATCAGGTGATGATGAATCTTTTTGTCAATGCGGCACATGCCATGCCGAATGGCGGCGATCTTTTCCTGAAAACGCAAAATGTCGT
>CAIVVZ010000034.1 GCA_903909505.1 uncultured Desulfobacteraceae bacterium | reverse complement strand
GCACCAGTAGCCCATCAATGCCGTTACCGGCAGCGTCAGCACCCATGCCCAGACCATCCGCTCGACAATCCCCCATTTCACGGCGCTGAATCGTTTGGTTGCCCCAACGCCCATGATGGACGTTGAAATGATATGGGTTGTAGACAGGGGAATCCCCCAGTGCGAGGCGATTTGGATCACCAGTGCGGCAACGGTTTCCGCCGCGAAGCCATGGATGGGCTGCAATTTGACCATTTTATGTCCGAGGGTTCTTATAATCCGCCAGCCTCCGGCGGCGGTTCCGGCAGCCATTGTCAAGGCGCACACAACCTTGATCCAGGTATGTACTTCAAATTTTGGAGAAATCAGAAAACCCATCCAGTCGGGTAACCCATGGAACATTCCGGCCTGGGTTGCTGTAAAGAGTGACAGAGCAATAATCCCCATTGTTTTCTGGGCATCGTTTGTACCGTGACTGAGCGCCATCAGCGATGCGCTCGCCAGTTGCAATTTATTAAAAACCGCATTCACATGATGCGGCGTCTGTCTTCTTAATACCAGCAGCAAAAAACCCATTAACAAAAAGCCGCCGATCATTCCCACGATCGGAGATATGACCATGGGAACAATCACTTTCGGCCAGAGACCTTCCAGGCTATGCGTTACCGGGTTAACAGATGCCCACTGAATAACGGACCAGTTCTCATGGGCCGACGCCAGGGTTGCGCCGCACAATCCGCCGATCAGCGCATGACTGGAGCTGGAGGGCAGGCCGAACCACCAGGTGAGCAATCCCCATACAATGGCGCCCACCAAAGCGCAGATAATCGTCTGGAGGGTGACAAACTGGGCATCCACAAGTCCCTTGCCGATGGTCGTGGCCACTGCCGTACCCCACATGGCGCCCAACAGATTAAAGACCGCCGCCATAAGGATTGCCTCCCTTGGCTTCAATACCTTAGTGGAAACAACGGTTGCAATGGAATTTGCCGTATCGTGAAACCCATTGATATATTCAAATATCAGCGCCACAAGAATCACACAGAAGACCAGAATCATAAACTCCTCTCTGGCAGCCGGCCAGGGCAGTTTTTACTGAATACAATGAACCTGCTGGCCACTGCCGTCCGCTGACTGTGATTTACGAATTCTTCAACACGATATGAAATACCACTTTACCGGCGTCCCGGCAGCGGTCAATGGCCTTTTCCAGCAATTCATACAGATCACGCAAAATGGTTAGTTCCAGTATTTCATGTTTGCAATTATAAAGTGAACACAACAGATCTAGCATCAACCGGTCTGCATCGCCTTCCAGTTCATGCAACCGGTCTCTCTGATCTTTGATTGTATCCAGCTTTGGATTCCGCCGAAGCGATTTGACCATCAGTAAAAGCGTTTCGGCTGCCTGCTTGAGGATGGATATCTGCTGAGAGAAATCGCGGCCTTGAAGCGGTTCATAAAACAGGATAAACCGCTCACTGAATTTTTCAAGCATTTTCGGAATCTTATACAATGCATCCGATAATGACTCGATATCCTCACGTTCGATCGGCGTTACAAAAGTTTTGCACAGATGCTCGTCAATATCCTCGGTAACGCGCTTGCCCTTGCGCCTTGCTTCCTTGAAATCGGCAAGGGCGCTGGCCGAATCCGGATCCTTCATCAGCAGGATCAATGCATTGACATTGTTACATACCTGCTGAGCGCTGTCTTCCAGAAAATCAAAAAATTTTTCATCTTTTCCAAGTAATCTTTGCAAAGAAAACATAGCGTTATTTTCATCCTGAATGTTTAGGCGCTTTATTGAAAAATCGCTTCGAACATCGGTTCTCTTATCATAGTTTGGGAAATTTGAATAGCGGCAGTTTTTATTTCACCTTCAATTTTTGGATTATTTCCCGAACCGACGGATCAGTCTGCCCGAATCACTCCGGAGAACGGGAAACCGCCGTATGGATCAGATTTAAAAAGGAGAGGTTCAGAGATGAAAGACGCCGCCAATTATAAAAAAAGGGTATTTCCCTCGCAGGCGAGAGAAATACCCTTTCATAACGGTTAATTTGTTAAACTAAATCTTAACAACGTTCTTTGCAGCAGGTCCCCGGCTTCCTTTTTCCACATCAAACGTGACCCGATCACCCTCGGCTAAGGTTTTAAACCCCTCCATCATGATGGCTGAGTGATGGACAAATACGTCTCCGCCCTCTTCCTGCTCAATGAATCCAAACCCCTTCTTATCACTGAACCATTTCACTATTCCTTTTGCCAAAACACGACCTCCCTTAAAAAAATGTTTATTCGGGTCCCTGGATTTCAGATCGGGTTTCAGAACAGTGTTCTTGGACAGGAACCCATTTCAAGGGATCCCCTGAACCGAAATAAAAGCCGGGAAAATATGCTGATAGTATAACTTAACCATTTATTGCCGGTCAAGAAAAAAACTATTGCGTTATTAATTTTTCTATTTTTGCCGATTTTTCCAGGCCCGCGAGGTAGGAATCCAGCTCTGCTTTAACTTTTTCCGATTTTAAACCCTGAGACAACTGGTCCTTGACTTCAGCATACGGCACAATGCCTTCAGGTTTTATCTCCGCCAATTTAATGATATGATATCCAAACTGGGTTTCCACGATACCGCTGGTTTCACCGGGCTTTAACGCCAGCGCGGCATCTTCAAAGGGCTTGACCATCTGTCCTTTTGCAAAATATCCCAGATCACCCCCTTTTTCTTTACTGGGACAGTCTGAAAGTTCCTTGGCCAGAGCTGCAAAGTCTCCGCCGGCTTTAAGCTTTTCCTGAACGGATTCAATTTTCTTGTGAGCTTCTTCTTTTTTAGCAGGATCAGCTTTGGGGTCAACCGTTACAAGGATATGACTGGCCCTTAGCATTTCCGGCTGTTTGAAAGCCTCGGGATGGGTATCATAATAGGCCTGCGCATCTTGTTCCGACACATTGATTTTTTCAACTATCTGCTTGTCGATGAGGGCCTGAATCGCCAGATCTTCCTTGAGCTGAGTCTTTATCTGCCCCTCGGTCAGTTTCATCTTGGTGAGCATTTCCTTATACTCGGCATCGCCCTTGAACCGCTGCTTGATTTTGGAGAGCCTGTCATTCACCTGCTCATCGGTGACGGCAATTTTTTGTTTTTTGGTTTCCTGGTTGAGCAGCTCACGGTTAATGAGATTGTTCAGCACATCCATTTGAATGGCCTTCAACTGAACCTCATCCATGGGCGCACCCGTGCGGGCTCTGCGCTGGATCACCCCTTCCATTCCCCGGTCCAGGTCTAACTGTACAATCGCTGTTCCATTCACGATCGCCACTTTTTTTGAAGATTCGTCTGCTGGCTTTGCCGCTTTTTTACCCGCAGCCGGCTTCACCTCTGTTTTCTTTTCCGCAGACATTACCGGAAAAGCCAACCCTGCCTGTATCATCAGCGCAACAGCCGCAAGGGTTAATACATGTTTACATCGTTTCATTCAATTATTCTCCTTCTTGGATGGTAGTT
>CAIVVZ010000033.1 GCA_903909505.1 uncultured Desulfobacteraceae bacterium | reverse complement strand
CCCCGGAAACCGGTTACGGCGATTGTTGTCATGGGATGAGAAGTGGGCTGGGGGTGATGAACATGGCTATTTCCAAAGTGCGATAAGCTGAGTGATGGTTTCATCGATGTTGAATCGCTGACAGACATCCTGATAAGCATTTTCCCCATATTCAGCAGCAATCCGGGGATGATTCAGCAAAAACGAAATGGCATCAGCCAGTTTTTCCGGGTTACCGGGAGGAACCAGAAGGCAATTATGCCCATGCCTTAAGACAGCGCGGTTTCCGGGGATGTCGGTTGCAACAATGGGTTTTGAAGCCGCCATGGCCTCCAGAAGCGCCAGGGACGTTCCTTCTGAAACGGATGGCAGGACGAACACATCGGATATGGCCAGAATATCCGGAACATCGCTCCGGCTTCCCAGAAAAGAAATGGCATCCTGAACCTTAAGGTCCTGACTCAGTTGTTCAAGCGACGCCTTCAAGTCCCCATCACCTGCCAGAAGCAGCCTCACCTTGTCAACCTGCGAAATCAGATGCGGCATGGCACTGACAAGATAACCATGCCCCTTGGGCGGCATGAGACGCCCGACCGAAGTGATCAGCCGCTGGCCCGGCAGGGCGCTTAGTGACGGCAGATGTTCAGGATTGGGCAGGGTGCGGTGAATCGCTTCCACATCGATGCCATTGATGATAATCTTTATTTTGGAAGGCGCCAGACGAAAGACGTTCTTCAATTGCTGCGCCACATCATCCGACACTGCCACAACGGCATTTGCGAGATGATACAGCAAGCGGGTCGCGGCAATTCTGAGATAATTTCGGATGTCGCCGGATTGGCGCTCCGGCAGAAGCGCGGGATAATGTACGGTGGAAATGATTCGCCTGGCGCCATAAAGCCACCCTGCCAGAATGCCCGTAAATTCGGCATCAGAGAGGTGGCAATGCACCACATCCACCCGATGTTGCCTGCAAAGAGATACAATATCCCGAATGTTTTGATAAAAATAGGTGATAAAGTTTCCAGGGCAAAAAATGCTGGGCCTTGACCTGCTCAAGCAAAAGACTGACGCCCCTTTGGATTCGATCCGGGATTTCAGGGTGATATCGGGCTGAATGACACAGACAAGGGTCTGATAAGCGGATTTGGGCGTTTTATCCGCCAGAAGTACCAGCAGTTCCTGAGCACCACCAATGTTCAGCGCATCGATCACATGCAGGATCGTCTTTTTTTTATTAGGCGCGCCAGCCATCATCCCATCATTTTGTAAATACTCTGGGGTATGGGGAACTGACGATCGTTTAAAATCACCCCGATTGACGTAATTCCAAATTTATGAAGCTTATCAATGGCCAGTTTGCTGACTTCCTGGCGGGAGAAACCATATCGGCAGACCAGGGCTGTCATATCCACCAATTTTGCAAATTCAAGCATGACAGGGCTGGCGGTTAAGGGCTGCCCGTCGATGATGGTCATGTCAAAATTTGCCCGGCAATAGTTCATCAGAATTTCGATGGGTTCGCGCGACAGCATGTTGCCGCCGGCATTTTTTACATTTTTTCCGGATCCGGAAGGCAGTAAATACAGTCCGGGATATTCGGTTTGAACAATCAGCGAGGCCATGTCTTTTTTATCAGCAAAAAATGAATACAGCCCCGGCAGATTCTGGATTTTGGGTATGACGGCATGATTCAGATTCGAATCCACATACAAAATTTTCATATTGTATTCTCTGGATAAAAACATGGACAGGTAAAAGGAAACAAAGGTGTTTCCTTCTTTTCGGGTTGCCCCGCAGACCAGCAGCGTTTCAACGTCCTGTCTGGTTTGAATCAGGATATTGGCCCAGATGTCCGAGAGTTGAGCACTCATTTTGGAAAGAATTCCCGGATAGCGTGTGGAAAGTTTGTCGGATAGAATTCGCGGGCTAAACCGGCATTTCACCGGTTTTGAAATAGCGGCTGGTTGCGGCGCCCGATCCCGGGCTTGCTGACGAACAGGTTGCGGTTTATTGGTTTGATAAAACATTTCTTCAAATGATCCGGAATCCGAAGACTTTATTTGAGGAGTGCCGGTATCCGGCGGGACCGAAAGTTTTTGATTCAGCCGCATATCCGTTTGCGGATATGCCTGAACGCTTCCGCCTTCTTTATGCTTGATATATGTTTGTTCCCATATCGTCATAACATGTGCCTTCGGTTGTTGCGTTATCGTTTAACGACCTGACTGTTAATGCCGTTTTTCTGAAGTTCCCGATGCAGAGTTTCCGCCTCGGATTTTTTTTCATAAGCACCCAGATACAGACGAAAACGGTCTCTGCCTTTCTGGATTGTATAGGGAAAATATCCGGATTGTTTCAGTTTCCCGAACATATTCAGGATGTCGGTTTCATTCGAAAATTCACCGACCTGGCAGGCGTAATCGATTTTTTGAACCGTTACATTGGGCAGTTTATAAGCTTTCAGAATGCTTCGGGCTTCCTCTTCCGTCGAATACACCCCGATGTATATGCGCCACCAGATGCCCATATCGCCTAAATCCACTTTAACCAGATAAGGGGACAGCCCCAGTTGTCTGATCTCGGAAATTTCCGCAAGGGCACGATCCGGCTGCTGATAGCTTGAAGCCCTGAGCGAAAAAGGATGAACGGCAATGGATTCAACGGGTCCCGATGAAACGGCTTCGGTTTTGGAAGAAGGCTGGGCATCCATTCTACCGGCCGGTTGTGGCTGGGCGTCAACCGGCTCTGACGTCATGGCCTCGGTTCGGGTTGCGTCAACCGGAAGTCCGGCAGAGGGCTTATCAGTCAATTCTTCACGCAGGTTTGGAACCTGGGCAACATTTTTTTCAGGTGGGGCAGGAGGATTTTGCGGTAAAGCCTGCACTTTTACGGCTTCATGCGGTTGTTGCGCAATCTCGTTCACCGGTTTTGTCTGTTCTGTCTGGGATCCGGGCAAGAGGGAAAAAGTTGGAATAT
>CAIVVZ010000032.1 GCA_903909505.1 uncultured Desulfobacteraceae bacterium | reverse complement strand
GTATCCTCGGCTTCCCAAAGTATTTTTTGCAAATCTTCAGGAGATCGGCAAATAAGACATTTTGGACATTTTCCAGAAGATTCTTATCTTTCATGAGATTTATGATAGCGTATATGCTATCACCTGTCAAGGGTTTATTTAGATAAACGCAGATTGCCATTAAAAGCCTTGAGCTTTTGGGCACGAGTTAAGATTGTGGCAGGAAGAACTTTGTTAAATCCTCCTTTTGAAGCTTCAAGATCTTCCAACCGGCGGAATCGCTGACCACACCTTGTGTTGGAATATGGCCTCTATCCTAAAGGGCACGAACAGTTTTTCCAACTCCAGGCGCGGGGCGACGCGGAATATGCCCTTGTTGCCGTAGAAACAGCCGTCCGTCACCAGAACGTGACAGCCTTTCCGCGTAAAAACAGCTTATTCAAACAGATGCTTGAAGAAGAATCCTACGATGATCAGTCCTCCCAGCACTGTTCCTGCAATGACCATCCCGGAGGTTTTGTCCGCGTCAATCTTCTTCTCCAGATCGGCTTTAGATAAAATGTACCCCAGAACGATAAACAGGACGATGACAAAGATCCCGTGGGTTGTCCAGTGATGGCCGAAAAGGGACTTCATCCAGTTCTTCACCGGGGCGTATGTTTCTTTGGTAATGATCAGCAGGGCGTTAAAAATACTTGCGACGAGAAACGACACCCCGAAACCGACGGACAGCTTATCCAATGCTTGATCTTCCGATCGCTTTTTCATGTTATTTCCCTCCCAACAGACTCATTTTCACCCCTTTGCTGATCATTGCGCCGAAACCTTCCATACCCAGCCCCAGAACCACGATCATCAGGGCGATCACTATGCTCAGATTTCTGATTTTCCTGTCCTTGAAAACCTGGTTGCCGAAAGTGACTATGGGAAGCAGGATGCTCAGGAGGATCAGCATGAAGAAAATGTGTTCCTTCGCCTCCATGAAAAACGAATGGGACCATTTCCAGGGTCCGCCCAGGATGATCGTTTTATCGCTGTTGCTGACGGCGGCGCCGTAATAGACGACATACCACCATCCCCCGATCAGATAGGAGAGCCACATGAACAGTGTCGTTACGATACTGGCCAGTTTCAACCGGTGCTGATTCGCCTCGCTGCTGTTCAGGGCTTCCACGATAACCCAAACCGCGGCTATCGTCCCGAACAAGCCGAACACTACATGAGGCATTGACGATAATTCCTTCCACATGTTGCCACCCCCATTTCCCATTCGTTCAAGGCTGTCTCCCGTTTCATTCTGAAAAAGACCACAACGCTGCCTCTTAAAGTCTTGCATTTTTCTCGAGGTTTACGATTTGTGGAATACAGGAAGCACGCTCGCATTCTACCGAACAGGAAACAGGCTGTCAAGTATTTCCACATTTCATCCCTAATCACCACCCCGATCCTTTCCTTCAGGTAGCGTTTCTCGAAATTTGCGCCGATCACCGAACCTCCACTGTAGATAGGGGATCGAAAGGATTGAGACGCAAGGCGAGTGAGAAAAGGTACGGGTAGTCACTCTTCAAGTGCTTTAGGTATGCGAGCCACTCTATGATCAGCGATAAGTAGACCCGCTTAATGTCGCCGTTGATGTGCGCACAGTCGCTTTCGGGTAGATCGTCAAGACGTGAACGGTAAGCAAGCTCCTCGGTGAGGTGAAACACCGCCCACAACTGGTCGGTGAACGATTCGTGCTCCAATAGGTTCTGGTTTTCGAGCAACCTCAGCATGAACCCGCGCCGTTCAACGAGAAAAGTTTTCATGCTTGCAAGTACCGGGGGCCT
>CAIVVZ010000031.1 GCA_903909505.1 uncultured Desulfobacteraceae bacterium | reverse complement strand
TCAGACGAAGATTTTCGAACCCTTTTTCACTACAAAGGAAAAGGGCAAAGGCACCGGCCTGGGCCTGGCCACGGTCTATGGCATTGTCAGGCAGCACGGCGGCGGCATCCGGGTCCACAGCGAACCCGGACAGGGCGCGACATTCAAGATTTACCTGCCCGCACTGGAAACAACCGACTGCCTTGCGCAAAAGGCGCCGGCAATTCCCGCCAAAGACTTGCGCGGAGACGAAACCATTTTGCTGGTGGAAGACAGCAAAATGGTGCGCGACATGGCCAAAGCCCTTCTCAAGCGGCAGGGCTACACGGTGCTTGTTGCGGAGAACGGAACCAACGCCCTGTCGGTTCTTAAGAACCATGATGGACCGGTAGATTTGCTCCTGACAGACGTGGTCATGCCTGGAATGAACGGCAAAGCCCTTTTCGATCTGATCCGTGCAAAATATCCGGACATGAAGGTACTCTATATGTCGGGATATATGGATCATGAGATCGCCCACCACGGTGTGCTGGATGAAGGGATGCAGTTCATTCAAAAACCGTTTTCAGTTCTGGCCCTGGCGGCCAAGGTGAGGGAAACACTCCATGATCGCGGATCATATTAACCTGTTATCGATAACGGAAGATCTTATTTCCGAAAAATATCCGCAGTGGTTCTCCAACCTGGAATATCGATTTCTGCCTTCGTATGTATGGCGCAGCAATCTGTTAACCCGCTGGCGAGAGAGAATATTATTCGTCATCTGCTTTACAACCTCGGTTTTCGGCCCTTTGGCTTTGATTCCATCGCTTATTCTCGCTTACACCGAGCAACGGTGGGACGTTATCATTCTGGACTCTTTTTCATACACCATGGCGGTGGCCATCTTGCTCTCGCCTCGGGTACCCCTGAACATCCGTGCCTGGTCTATCTGCCTGACGCTTTATCTTTTAGGCGTTGGGCTTCTGTTTATGTTGGGAAGTCTGGGAGCCGGCTATATCTGGCTTTTTGGAGCATCGGTAATGGCGGGAGCGCTCATTGGGTTAAGGGCATCCTTTTTTGCTCTGATGATGAACCTGTTCGCGCTGACGGCCGTGGCCGTTTTTATTGCCGTCGGGCATCCGGATTGGCCCGTCAGTCCGGCGAATCCCATTGAGAAGTGGCTGATCATGGCGGTAAATTTCATGCTTCTGAACACGATCGTTACCCTGACCATTGCGGTGATGCTGAGCGGTCTTCAGAGGGCATTATCCAAAGAGCAGAAACTGAGCAATGGCCTTCGCCAGAGCGAGGAGCGATTCAAGGCCGCTTTTCACACCAGCCCTGACGCCATAAATATCAGCCGATTTTCCGATGGATTATGTGTGGATGTCAATGACGGATTCACCAAAATCATGGGGTATTCCCGGGATGAAGTCATCGGGCACCCGTCACGGTATCTGAATACCGGGGATGATTCCGAAGACAGGTGGCAATTGGTTCAGGAACTGAGCGCCAAAGGGACTGTAAACAATATGGAGATTCGGTTCCGGGCCAAGGACGATCAGGTCGGAACCGGACTCATGTCGGCAAGTGTGCTGGATTACAATGGTGTTCCCCACATCCTTTCGGTGATCCGGGACATCACGGTATTCAAGGAAACTGAAAAAAAACTTCAACAGTCCCAGAAGATCGAGTCCATCGGGTCTCTTGCCGGCGGCATCGCCCACGACCTGAACAACATTTTGTTCCCGATCAGCGGCCTTTCCGAGATGCTGCTGGATGACATCCCACCGGACAACCCCGCGCATGAACGCATTGAACAAATTTATAAATCCGCGCAACGGGGCGGTGATCTGGTCAAACAGATCCTGGCTTTCAGCCGTCAATCCAACCCCCGGAAACTGCCCATCCGGATTCAGCCGATTTTAAAAGAGGTATTGAAGCTGGCCCGGGCAACGATACCCATGAATATTAAAATCACCAGCCATATTCAAGCGAATTGCGGCATGATCTCCGCGGATCCCACGCAGGTGCATCAGATCATGATGAACCTGATCACCAACGCCTATCATGCCGTTGAGCAAACCGGCGGAACGATTCATATTGAGCTGAAAGAGACGGACATGGCATCTTTTGACGAAAAAGAGGAGGTGCCTTTCCATGCCATGACGCCGGATGGCACATCAGGATGCCCCCTCCGGCTTTTGACCGGCAAATACGCATGCATCACCCTATCAGACACCGGAACCGGAATGGATCAAACGCTGATCAATAAAATATTTGAGCCCTACTTTACCACCAAGGAACTGGGAAAGGGCACGGGCCTGGGACTTTCCGTGGTGCACGGCATCGTGAAGGAACACGGCGGGGATATCCGGGTTTACAGCGAAGTTGGCAGGGGAACCGTCTTTAATGTATATTTGCCCCTTCTGGAAGACGCCGGGGACAGCAAAACTGCCGGTATCCCCAGAAAGTATCCGACGGGCTGCGAAAGCATTCTGCTGGTCGATGATGAAGAGTCGATCGTGCAAATCGAACAGATGATGCTCGAAAAGCTCGGCTATCGGGTAACCGCCCGAACAAGCAGCCCGGATGCTTTGGATGCGTTCAGAGCCGATCCGTCAATATTTGATCTGGTGATCAGCGACAGGGGCATGCCGAATATGACCGGGGAGCAACTTGCCGGGGAATTATTTTCAATCAGACCGGACATTCCGATCATTTTTTGTACAGGGTTCAGCGATGAAAACGATGAGCAGGGCGCAAAAGATATGGGCATCAAGGGGTTTCTCATGAAGCCCGTGGTACTGACTGACCTGGCCGCAATGGTCAGAAAAGTGCTGGATGACGTTGCGGACAGCGCGACCTTGCCGCCGATTGAAAGAACTTTGCGACGTGATCCGCCGCTGTAACACCTGAGCGAGAGAACAGCCACTGAAAAAGACAAGGATCGGCGCTTCCGAAAAGCGTGAAGAAGCAAGGAGGAGGTTTTCGCATGAGTGATCAACAGAAAAACCGATCCCACGGCATGAAAAACCCGCGCATAACGGCGGCATTGCTCCTGATTTTTTTCGCTGCCGTGGTTGCCGTGCTGGTCATGGACATCGACGTTTGCGCCTGGAAACAGGATGTGGCCCCGCGAGATTTGACGTCAATCCGCATTGGAGTTCTGGCGCACAAGGGAACGGATATCTGCAGGCAGATGTGGCAGCCCACGATAGTCTATCTTGGCAAGGCACTGCCCGGCCGTCAGTTCGATCTGGTGCCGTTGCAATTTGACGAAATCGAATCGGCGGTCAAGAACAAGTCGATTGATTTTTTGATTTGCAATCCTGCGATCTATGTTGATCTGGAGGTGAGGTACGGCGTTACGCGAACCATGACCCTGCGCAATCTGGTAGGGACGCAAATCGTGTCGGAATTCGGCGGCGTTATCTTCTGTCGAGCCGATCGCAGTGACCTGCGGGGCTTGCGGGATGCCCGCGGTCAACGCCTTGCAGCCACCGGACAGACCTCATTCGGCGGATGGTACATGGCCTTGCGTGAATTCAGGTCGGCAGGCATTGACCCCGAGCGGGACTGTACCCGTCTATTCTTTTTGGACTCTCACCCCGCAGTGGTCCGTGCGGTTCTCTCCGGGGAGGCGGATATCGGGACCGTGCGCACCGATACAATTGAGCGCATGGCCGCCGACGGCGAGATCCGGATGGATGCGATTCGGGTCCTTCCCGCCGATGTTGCGCCCGGGTTGCAATCCACTTTTCCCTACTTGCTCAGCACTCGCCTCTATCCCGAATGGCCGTTTGCAAAACTCTCCGACACAACAGTGGAGATCTCACGCGAGTTGACCGTGGCATTATTGAGCATGCCCGCCGATTCACCCGCCGCCATGGCGGCACAAAGCGGGGGATGGGGCGTCTGCCTCAACTACACCAGCGTCCATGACTGCTTGCGCGAACTACGGCTGCCGCCGTATGAACACTACGGTCAAATGAGCTGGTCGGACATGTGGCGGCAATACTGGACGTGGCTGGTAGCGATCATGGCATTGATTATCGCGTTGACGGGAGCATTGCTGCTTCTTCGCGGCAGACATCTCGATCTGATGATGGTCAGCGGCCAGAACCGGCTGCTGCTTACGTCCGCAGGGGAAGGGATTTGTGGTATAGACATGAACGGGATCACGACGTTTGTTAATCCGGCGGCCAATAAAATGCTGGGATATACGACCGGGGAACTGCTCGGCAAGAACCTGCATGCCCTCACACATCACACGAAACCGGATGGACGACCCTATCCGAGCCATGAATGCCCAATCTTCATGGCCTGCATCGACGGCACGGTTAATCAGGGAAGCGATGAGTTCTTTTACCGCAAGGATGGGAGCACCCTTCCGATATCGTATTCCAGCCGGCCAATCATTAACATGGGAAAGATTCGCGGGGCGGTCATCTGCTTTCAGGACATCACCGCGCGAAAACAGGCGGAAGAGGCGTTACAGAGGAGCGAGGCCATTTACCATCTTGTGGTGGAGAATATCAATGACATCATCTGGACCTTCGATTTGTCCTCTATGACCTACACGTTTGTCTCCCCTTCCGCACAACGCATACTGGGTTATGGTGATGAAACCATGGTGATGAACCTGGATGTCATCTTTACTCCTGAAACCAAACAACATGTACTGAAGGCCTTTGGAAAATTTATCGAAAGCAATGCCAAGGGAGATATCCTTGTCATGGATGCGGAGCACCGCCAAAAAGACGGGAGTCTGATCTGGATGGAAATAAGTGCATCACCGATAAAGAATGATCATGGGAATATCGTGGGTTTTCTGGGAACAACCCGGAATATCACGGATCGCAAGCGGATGGAGGTGGAACTCCGGGAGACCAACCGCCAGCTTGAGGAAGCTAACGCCTGGGCCAACGAGATGACCCTAAAAGCCGAGATGGCCAGCACCGCCAAGAGCGAGTTCCTGGCTAACATGAGCCATGAGATCAGAACCCCGATGAATGGGGTGATTGGTATGGTCGGGCTGCTGCTGGATACCGAACTAGACGATGAACAGCGGCGCTATGCCGAAATTGTGCGCACCAGCGGCGAATCGCTGCTCGGTCTGATCAACAGCATCCTCGATTTCTCCAAAATCGAGGCAAAGAAACTCGACCTGGAAACGCTGAACTTCGATCTGTCGTGCCTGCTGGATGACTTTGCCTCCACGCTGGCCGTACGGGCTCACGAGAAGGGGCTGGAACTGCTTTGCGCCGCCGATCTGGATGTGCCCACACGGCTGCGCGGCGACCCGGGCCGTTTGCGCCAGATCCTCACCAATCTTGCGGGCAACGCCGTCAAGTTCACCCCTGCCGGCGAGGTGGCCATCCGCGTTTCACTGGCCGAAGAGATGGAACCGCGAAACCCGCTGAAGGCGCAAAAGCCTGAGACCGTCCTGCTGCGTTTCTCGGTGCGCGACACGGGCATCGGCATCCCCACGGACAAGATCGGCCTGATCTTCGACAAGTTCAGTCAGGTGGACGCCTCGACCACGCGCCAGTACGGCGGCACCGGGCTGGGCCTGGCCATCACCAAACAATTGGCCGAGTTGATGGGCGGTGAGGCCGGCGTCTGCAGCGAAGAAGGCAAGGGTTCGGAGTTCTGGTTCACCGTGCGCCTTGGCAAACAGACCGGAGAAGCGCATGCGGAAAGTATCCTGCCAGCCGACATGCACGGCGTGCGCGTGCTGATCGTGGACGATAACGCCACCAACCGCGAAATCCTGACCACGCGCCTATCCTCCTGGGGCTTGCGCCCGTCGGAAGCGCGGGATGGCCCCGGGGCGATCCAGGCCCTCTGCCTGGCACTGAACGAGAACGACCCCTTCCGGATTGCCGTGATCGACATGCGGATGCCGGGCATGGACGGCGAGGCTCTGGGCCGGATTATCCATGCGGACGAGCGTCTGGCAGGCACCCGGATGGTGATGCTGACTTCCATGGGGACGCGGGGCGACGCCCGGCGTTTCCAGCAGATCGGTTTCGCTGCGTATGCGACCAAGCCGATACGGCACCGGGAATTCAAGGCGGTTCTGTCCCTGGCGCTGACGGAACGGGACGAAACAGAGACAACACCACGGCCCATCGCCACGCGCCACACGGCCCGCGAGACGATGAACCTGTTCGCCGGCCGCAAGGCGCGCATCCTGCTGGCAGAGGACAACATCACCAACCAGCAGGTAGCGCTGGGTATTCTGAAGAAACTGGGCCTACATGCGGATGCGGTATCAAACGGCGCGGAAGCACTCAGGGCACTGGAATCCCTGCCATACGACCTGGTGCTGATGGACGTGCAGATGCCCAAGATGGATGGATTGGAAACCACAAAAGAAATTCGGAACTGGAAACCGGGAGCTGGAAACTCGGAACCGGAAGCCGGGGAAGAGGGTGTCCATCGCGTTTCAAGTTTCAAGCATCGAGTCTCGCGCATCCCCATCATCGCCTTGACGGCCCATGCCATGCGGGGCGACCGGGAGTGTTGCCTGGAAGCGGGCATGAATGACTACCTCACCAAGCCGGTATCGCCCCGGGCGTTGGTGGAAGTGCTGGAAAAATGGCTGCCGATGGAAGAAGAAACTGGTTTCAAGTCTCAAATTCCCATTTTTGACAGTTCGGGCATGATGGCGCGACTGATGGATGATGAGGACTTGGCAAAAGAGATCGCGGCTGCATTTATGGAAGATATCCCGCTGCAGATCGCGTCGCTGCGAGGCTATCTGGAGGCCGGAGACGCCCCGGGCGCCGAACGTCAGGCCCACGGCATTAAGGGCGCATCGGCCAACGTGGGAGGAGAACGCCTGAGAGAGGTGGCTTCCAAGATGGAGAAATCCGCCGGGACCGGGGACTTGAACGTCGCCAGGCGACAACTTGCCGAGATGGAAGGGCAGTTCGACGCGCTGAAATTTGAAATTGAAAACTGGGCACCGCAGAAGAATCCCCTCAGTTTCAAGTACCCTGCTTCAGACTCAAAAGGAGAATAGCTTATGAACAGTGACCCTCCGAACCCCTCGTCCCCCTTTGCGGTAGTGGTCAACGACGACGCCACTCAGCTCAAAGTACTGTGCGGGCTGGTACGCAAGGCGGGTCTGATACCCCGCGCCTTTACCACCGCCGTCGCCGCCCTGGCGGATATGTCCGCCCAGGCCGGAACCCGCCTGAATCCCCCGCCGGGCGGGCAGCCGTCGAACAAGGACATCGGCATGTTTCCCAAGCTCGTGGTCACGGATCTCTACATGCCCGGCATCGACGGCTGGCGCTTCTGCCGCCTACTGCGTTCGCCCGAATACGCCGCTTTCAACCAGATCCCCATCCTGGTGGTCTCGGCCACTTTCGCCGGCGACGAGGCCAACCGCATCGCCGACGACCTCGGGGCCGAAGCCTTTCTCTCCTCTCCGGTGGAAGGCAAGCGCTTCGTTGAACTGGTTCGGGCGATCCTAAGCGGCAAGCGTGTGCGGACCCCCCTGCGCGTGCTGGTTGTCGAGGACAGTTCGACCCTGGCCGACATCATCAAGAAGTCCTTCGCCGCCCACGGTTACCAGGCCGATACGGCGCTCACGGCCCGAGCGGCCGCCGATGCCTTCACCAGGACCACCTACGATGCGGCCGTGCTGGATTATCATTTGCCCGACGGCACGGGTAATGCCCTGCTCGACACGTTCCGAGCGCAGCAGCCCGATTGCGTCTGCCTGATGATGACCACCGACACCGGACCCGAGTTGGCCCTGGACTGGATGAAGCGGGGCGCGGCCGCCTACCTGAAAAAACCTTTCCAACCCGACTACCTCATCGAACTGTGCGTTCGAGCCCGCCGGGAACGTACCCTCTTGCGTGTGCAGGACCTGATCGAGGTACGCACCCGCGAACTGCGGGAGAGCAAGGAGGAATTATTGCGGGAGCAACTGCTGATGAAAACCTTACTGGACAGCCTGCCGGGTATTTTTTATCTTTACTCGTATCCCGCACTGCGTCTCTTACGCTGGAATAAAAATCATGAAAGTCTTTTGGGCTTTGGCCCCGGTGAGATCAAAGACCGCCCGATTTTGGAATGGCACCTACCGGAAGCAAAAGAAGCGGTTCTGGAAGCCGTGGAAGTGGTTATGGGAAAAGGCCAGCATATGATCGAAGCATCTCTGCTGACGAAAGACGGCCGTTTGATACCGTTTATCCTGACCGGCGTCAGGTTGGAGGTTTCGGGCCGGACATATCTCATGGGTGTGGGAGCCGACATCACCGAGCGCAAGCGGGCGGAAGAGGAGAAGGCAAAACTCGAAGGCCAGTTGCAGCAGGCGCAGAAGATGGAATCCGTGGGCCGCCTGGCAGGCGGGGTGGCGCACGATTTCAACAACATGCTGGGAGCGATCCTGGGGCATGCGGAGTTGGCTATCGAGCAGACGGATCCTTCCCAACGGATCTATGCCAACCTGATGCAGATCCAGAAGGCCGCGAAGCACTCCGCCGACCTTACGCGGCAACTGCTGGCCTTTGCCCGCAAACAAACTGTCGCACCCAAAGTGCTGGATCTGAACGAAACCGTCACGGGCATGCTCAATATGCTTGAACGGCTCATCGGCGAGAATATTGAGCTCAACTGGCAGCCGGCAGTGGACCTGTGGCCGGTCAAGGTGGACCCCTCCCAGATCGACCAGATCCTGGCCAACCTGTGCGTCAACGCCAGGGACGCAATCTCCGGCGTCGGCAAATTGACCATCGAGACGGGAAACAGCACCTTCGACGAGGTTTACTGCGCCGCTCACGCGGGCTTTGCGCCCGGGCAGTATGCGATGCTTGCCGTGAGCGATGACGGTTGCGGCCTGGACAAGGAAACGCTGGCTTTCATCTTCGAACCGTTCTTCACGACCAAGGAAATGGGTAAAGGCACCGGCCTCGGCCTGGCCACGGTCTACGGCATCGTCAAGCAAAACAACGGCTTTATCAACGTCTGCAGTGAGCCGGGACAGGGAACGACGTTCACGATCTATCTGCCCCGGCATATGGGCACGGCCGCGCGGATGCAGATAGAAGCTCCGACGGAACCTGATGCGCGTGGTCATGAAACCATCCTGCTGGTGGAAGACGAGCCGGCCATCCTGGAACTGATCACGATTATGCTCGAAAGGCAGGGCTACACCATACTGGCCGCACCCACCCCGGGCGAGGCCATCCGTCTGGCCCGGGAGCACGCCGGCGAGATTCACCTGCTCATGACCGACGTGGTCATGCCCGAAATGAACGGCCGAGACCTGGCAAAATACCTGCTGTCCGGCTATCCGCAACTCAAGTGCCTATTCATGTCGGGCTATACGGCCAACGTCATCGCCCACCACGGCGTGCTGGATGATGGGGTGTATTTCATCCAGAAGCCCTTCTCCATCAATGAAATGGCCGTCAAAGTCCGCATGATCCTGAACGAAAATTAAGTGTTTGAAAGTACGGCAGTTTTCCATTGTTGTCAGCCCGGATAAATACCATACCGCTCAGGATAACAAAAAACCCAATTTTTGCTTTTGGTCGTGCAATCATATATATTAAGTCCGTTACAGGATATAACAGTCTTGTTTTTAATTAATATCTGCCTGGCCGAGCAGGAAGCGTCATGTGAATAGGGACAAAAATCATATTCCGATCATGTCGGGAAACGGAGAAACAGCATGGACATTAATCAGATCCGGTGGGGAGAAACGGCTGCGAAAAAAATCATCAAGAATCTGGAGAAGCGCAGAATGGCGGGAAGTTATGCCCCCACGGCCGCTCAAGCCAAAGACGAAATCCTTTCCATGATTCCGAAAGGATCCATCGTTTATCGATGTGGTTCCATGACAGCCTCGAACATGGGGTTATGGGAAGACATGGCCAGGCTGCCCGGAATTGAAATCATCGACCCTTATATTACTGGCATAACGCCAGAGGAGGGGCTGGAGCTCAGGCGAAAGGGAATGACGTCCGATGTGATGATTGCCGGTTCCAATGCAATCACCCTGGATGGAAAACTGGTCAACCTGGATGGCATGGGAAACCGGGTTTCGGCCATGGCGTTTGGTCCCCGGAAGGTCATCCTGGTGGTGGGGGTCAATAAGATTGCAGCGGATCTGGAATCGGCCATTGCCCGTGTCAAACACTATGCGGCTCCGGTGAATGCGGCCCGAATCGGTGTGGATACCCCTTGCGTGAAAACCGGACTGTGCGCCGACTGCGGATCCCCCCAGCGTATCTGCAATATGTGGAGCATCATCGAAGGGCATATGATCAAGGACCGCATCCATGTCATACTGGTGGGGGACACTCTGGGCTATTAAAACAGGACTTGGCGCAATGCCCGACAAGGTGCTTTCAGCCGTTTGGGAAATCCTATCGGCAGTCCGTTCCAAAGCAATGCGGAACACCATAATTTTAATGAGTTACTTCCAAACGCTTCATAAATTAGGCGCATTCCGTATTGCATGGGTTGATGTAACGCTTCTTTTTTTCAACGATAAAAGCCGGCGATAAGTATCCCGCTGAAAACGACGGAGCCGGCAATGCACATTGCAAGGGCTTTTGATGATATGCTTACGCCATTGCCGTTGTTTGGTCTCGACAGCACCACTCCCAGCACCACGAAAACGATAAGATTGATTATTCCGTGAGTTACCCAGTGATGAAGCGTGACAGTCTTCATCCAGGCAAGCACGGTCTCTTCGTGCGTTTCCTTCAAAATGACCAGAAGCGCGCTTAATAAGCTGGTAATCCCTAAGGAGAGGCCAAAAGATCTCGTATATTTTCCAAGTTCAGTCTGTTCCATGGTCAGCCCCCTTTCAGTTTAAAAAGCAAACCAATTTTGACGGCGACGCTGATGATGGCCCCGGAACCTTCCATTGATAAAGAGATGGGGACTATCAGTCCGGACACCCAAAGAACGATTTTTCTGGCAGCTTTATTTGAACCGAGACCGTCAAAGGCAGCAATCGGAAGGTACGTGGCCAGCAAAAGGAGCATCAGAAAAACATGCTCTTTTACTTCCATGAAAAAATCATGCCCGAAAGCCCAAGGACCTGCCTTGATAATTGCCTTGTCCGCGGCATAATCCATCACGTACAGATACCCTCCAAGAAAGTAGGCAAGCCAGATCAAACCCGCGCAAATCAAGCTGGCGTTTTTTATCCGCGCTTCAGACGCACTGCTTGCGTTTAGCGTGTCCACAAAGACCCACAGCGCTGCAAGCGTTGCTAGTCCCCCGGCGGCTGGATGGGTTAACAATAAAAAATTTTCCATAGTTACCTCCTCCTCAAGTTATTTTAGAAAAGCAATTTGGAATTACTCGATTTTACTGATTGCAGGTTATGAAGAAAATGGTCAGCAGCGACAAAGGAACATAAGTATAAAGGAGGAATTATTTACCGTGAGAATGAAGTCAGGGAGCGGAAGCCAGGATAATAGCGGTAAAGAACATTCATGTCCGGAGGTAATTTCCAGATGGAACATGATTGTTTCAAATAGTGTTTGCATTAATTTCGTAATGTCAATTTAAATATCCAACCTATATTTTTCATGGAGTTCAGATTTTTTTCAACGCTTCATTTCATTGGCATATCCAGTCCGATTCATGGTATAAAGATAAAGTCTGTTTACTGAACTCACCATTTTTTAGGCTCTTTACCGGTTACCGGACCTGTTGCCGCTTCATCTTTGAATGCCGACTCGATGCCGGCTGGATATGCTTATGTTCTTGCCGGGTGAAATTGATTTTGACATAATAAATACGGTAACAATTTAAAGTTATTCCGGAGATTCCTTGATGGAAGTTTATGTGGCCAGACAACCGATTTTCAATAGAGCCAAACAGATTTTTGGATACGAGCTATTATTTCGCGATGGCCTTTCCAATGCGTTTCCCGATATAGACGGCGATACGGCCAGCAGCAAGGTGCTTAGCAATAGTTTTTTCTGTATGGGGATCGATCAGATAACCGGCGGAAAAAAATCGTTCATTAATTTCACTCAGGAACTGTTGCTTCGGAAAATACCGCTTCTGTTTCCCAAGAAAAACCTTATTGTTGAAATCCTTTAAAATGTGCTTCCAACCGAGGCAGTGATTCTGTCCTGCAAGGAAATTGCTTCTGCGGGCTACGAACTGGCACTGGATGACTTTATTTACGATCTGGCCCTTGAGCCGCTGATCGCAATGGCCGGCATCCGCCGCTTTATTCCCATCATTTTAATGTCCGTATTTGCCGAAAACAAGCCTCATGAGCTGATTCGTGTATCGGCGATCCGGGCCAGATTCTGCGAGCTGCTCTGTGAAAACACAAAGATGCGGCTCAGAAGTCCGGAACTGTTCACCATAGGTCTTTTCTCGCTGATCGATGCCATCATGGCTGAGAAGATGGACCAACTGATCGAAAAGATGCCGTTTTCAGTTGACATCCGGAACGTCCTGGTATCGAACTCCGGGGAAATGGCTGATATTTTAAACCTTGTCCGAGCCTATGAAACCGGGGACTGGGAAGCTGTGTCCCAATCTGCGAAGATCATCGGTATGGATAATGACCGGGGATTCCCAGGCTGAACTGGGATGCCGTGTTATGGGCGGACACACTGACAGCCTCTACTTAGTGGCACATTTCTTAAAGACGATTTCAATCCCCTTTTCGGGGAAAGACGAGATAGCGCAGCCATTTCATTGCGGTATTTTCTTTTAACATCGCCTGGTCCCATGCATCCAGTTCCCCGGACAAATGGGAGTGGCCGGCAAACCAGTCCCGGCGGGTTCGCATTTCCCTTTCGGGGTCCAGATCTCTGAGCACCCGGGCCGGGTTTCCGGCGGCAATCACATTGGCCGGGACAGAATTCACCACAACCGATCCCGCGCCGATGATGCTGTTTTCGCCGATGCTGACACCCTTACAGATCATGGCCCGGTCGCCGATCCATACGTTATCGGAAATACTGACCGGAAGGGTCCTGCCGAAACCGGCCCGATCATAAATTCCGTGCCAGTCGGCGTCCGTAATATAGACGCCGCTTGCCATCATGCAATTGTCTCCGATGGTGATTTCACTTCCCGAGCTGATTCTGACCCCAGGGCAGATCAGGCAGTAGCTGCCGATGGTGATCCGTCCCATGCCTTCCTGAACCGACCATACTGAAAGACGGATGACCTGATCGCGGGTTGCAATGACCGTTGCAAAATCACCCAACTCAACCGGTCCGCCAAACACCTCGACATGCCAGGGGCTCATGAACGCATGGCCCTTGCCGAATCGTTCAAAATGGGGCCGGAGGAAGTGACTGGCGTAGAGGTTCTGGAATGTAAGGTAGGCTTTCTTCATCCCATAGGGGCGGTGATCCCTGCGCACGGTTACCTCTGAAAACTGCCGGAGAGGGGAACAGGTGAAGCCGGTCCAACGAAACCTTCCGGTCCCCAGGCCTGATGACTGAACAGACCGGCTGCGGGTGTCAGGTGATAAAGGGCGTCCGCCGCCATCAGGACAACGGCGTTGGTCCAGGTAATTTTGTCTTCCGGCCATATGGTCATATCCGGATAGGTATGGCCGCACCAGTAGGAGCCGTCTTCATAGCGTTTGTCGCAGATCCAGTTGAACACGATTTCAGCCAGCCGATGATTTCCCATGGCACACAGGGCCAGACACAGCTCCGAAGTCTCGGCGATCGTCACCCAAGGGTGGTCCGACACACACCGGACGCCCTGACCTTCCACCATGAATTTTTTCCAGAACCGGTCAATTCGCAGCCGTGCTTCGTTTCCGGCAATAGCTCCTGCGAGAACGGGATAAAACCAGTCCATCGAATAACGGGACTTGGTCATGTTGAAGTGATGGGGTTTATTCCGAATGGCTTCCCCCAGTCGATTCAGGGCCGGTTGCCAGGAAGGGACGGGATGATTGAGAATCTTTGAAATTTCCAGCGCGCATTTGATGCTCATATATACGGAACTGGAACCGGTCAGAAGCGCCATGGGGTCCAAACGACCTTCCGGGCTGAGCGCCCAGTAGATTTCTCCGCCAGGGGCCTGAAGGCTGACTGCAAAATCAATGGCCGATCGCACCACCGGCCAGAGGCTGTTCAGAAACGCCTTATCCTTTGTCACCAGGTAATAATGAAACAGACCGACAGCGATATAGGAAGACTGGTTGGAATCCTGAGTTTTGTCTTCCGGAAGTCCCTTGCGGTATGCGGCGTACCAACTGCCGTTTTCAAGCTGGGTCCGGGCCATCCATTCAAAAGCCCGCCGGGCTTCATTTAAAAGACCGCCGGTTACCAGACCCATGGCCGCCTCCACATGATCCCAGGGATCGGTTTTGTCGTTCGGGCTCCAGGGAATTTCTCCGCCCGGCAACTGGGTGCTTGCAATCAATCCGGCAATGGCGTTAATATCAATGGATAATCGTTCTGCAGCGCTGGAAACATTCCGCTTCATAACAAAAAACCTCAATCCTTTATCCCATGAATACCGAAAGCACGTCTTTTCGCGCATTCACATGCTGAATGGTGACCTGTATCTGGTTTTCCGGCTTGAGTTCGATCCTGCTGGTGGTTGCCAGATCGCATTCAAGCATGTACTCCGTCATCAGAATCTGGTAGGCGTTTCGCTTTCTGCCGATGACGATGGCTTCTTCCTTCTGGCCGATTCGGGATTCCAGATATTTTAAAATCCAGTATCGGTTTCGCTGGTATTGCATCCGTGACACCTTGAGCATCGGCTCTTGAAGCCGCTGAATGATCTGGTCGATTTCCTGAGCCGAATAGGGTGCTTCCTGTCCGAAAACCGAACGGATCTGCCGCTGAGTAACCAGATCATAATACTTACGAATGGGAGATGTCGCGGTGACATATGCATCCAGTCCCAGTCCCGAATGGCGTTCCGCCTGATTGAGCAGCATAAAACGGCTCAAAAGCCTGCGCTGCATGTAATTCTGAAACAGCGACCCTTCACATCCCTTGTAGAGGCGGTCTCTGGG
>CAIVVZ010000030.1 GCA_903909505.1 uncultured Desulfobacteraceae bacterium | reverse complement strand
GCAATTGTAGTAGCGTTCACATCACTTCCTCCCATCAGGGTATAGACAACCCCGACAATGGCATCGTCAAGTGCGGTGATGGCCGTAGCAACGGTATTGATGCTGGTGATGAATTTCACACCGTCTTTAACAGTCGGGGTGGCATCATCAGCGGCAATAACCAGGGCATCAGTTGAGAAGGAGATCCGTTTCAACTCAATGAATTTGCCATCGGACCTTTTCTTCAGGATCAGGATATTACCGACCACCGGGTTCCAGGCAGCGGAAAGCAGACTGAAAACACCGGCCTTTGCAATGGTAATGGAATTGGCACCCGGTCCACACTGGATCCGGACCTCCTGACCAATGGCACAATCATCGATTGCGGTGATTGCTGTTGCCTGAGAATTGGCAACACTGACCAGGGAGGTATGGTTCAGCACCGATGGGGTGGTATCATCGGCGGCCATCTGCAGGTAATAAGATGCAGGTTCGTCAACATCGTTAACGAAAATCATCTGATTGGAAAAATCTGCCGGCATTTCTGCAAGGCTGGCATATTTTTTCCCTACTGCGGATGCCTGGATGCTTTCCTTCCATGAGGACCAAACTTTCAATGCCCAGTCAACCTGCTCGAAGCTGAAGTTGAGCATTTCGTTGGCGAGATCTTCATAGATCCCCAGGTTACCGTCAAAGGTCCAGATCAGCCTTTTTGAAGTTGTCATGTTCGGAAGAACGATAATCTTCACTGAAGGGAATTCCTTCACATACAGATTGCCTGCAGTATAGTCCTGGTTCTTTCCGTACAAGGCCTCAAGGTTCCTGAAGTAAGAACTGAGGGTATCGGGGGACATGTGCAAAACAAATTTGCCTGAATTCCTGAGGATTGCCGGGACCATCTGCGTACCCTTACGGATATACTCAGCGATCGTGGAATCATCCCATTCGCCCATTTTGAACGGCTGGATCTGGAAGTTGGCAATTTTGTTTTTGAGGAATTTCAACAGGCCATTTGAGCCGCCCATTGCGGTGCCGGGAACATTCAGCGATGGTTCAATGCGGACTCCGGAGATCCACCGCATTTCCTGTTCGTTCTTCAGGACTTTGGCAACCTCTACCATGATGTACTCAATGAAACTCCACTTGATCGCTCCGGATCCTTCGCGGTTCAGGTACCCGATCCATGTTTTTTCAAGGGATTTCATATCCTTGAATTTGTGAGCAAACATGACAGGGTACATGGTCAGGATCTCAGGCTCGAGCTTTACCGATCCTTTTACAACAGTGTCAAAATCGGAACTCTCATTACCGGCCTGACTGAATTCGGAGAAGAAGGCATTTACCAGTACTGACTGATCCTGATAACCCGAATAACTCGGAAAGATATCTTTCAGAGTGGGAAGGGTTTGAAGGAAGCTTACAATAGCATCCTGTTTCCGGACCCTGTAGAATTCCCCCAGGTCAGCTTTCAGCGATTGGTAATCGATGGAAGGGGTAATGGCCATCGGGGAAGCGATTGAGATTCCGATTTTTCCCATTGCAACGGCAAATGCACGCTGGTTATACGGGTGGGCATCATCAATGGCATAATGGGGTTCGGCAATTCCGAAGAGGTGAGTATCACCGGCTTTCGGGATCCATTTGGCTTTGGGATCATTTTTCATGTCAACGGTTGATGCGGGTGGATCATCTTCTCTCGACCTTGAGAGTGTCTTGATTATTTTATCACGCTCGGTTACAATCTTGAGTGCTTCAGCATGAGCCGCCTTTTCAGCGGTCAGGAAATCTTCGGTAACTTTATGTGCGGCAGCAACAGAAAGAACCTGTTTTTGGAGTGCGGTGATCATGGAATCTTCCAACGCTTTTGACTCAGCAGTGTCCTTTTCAGGATCCACCGCAAAAGCGGCTGAAAATTTCTCGGCAAAGTCTTCTGCCATCCCGGCAGTCTTGAGCTTGGCCAACTGATCTTCGGTGAAAATGATTTTGCCGCTTGCGTCCTTGGCAAATGCCTGGACCCCGATTAAAGCAAGAACGGTCAATACGATTCTTTTCATGGTTAAAAAATTTGGTTAGGAAAATTTATAATTGGTGAGAATATTGACAAGCCCAAGTTCATAGGCTTTATGAAATGCAAAATCAATCGAATTGATTTCATTGATCAGACCAAGGTCCATGGCCTGTTGAGCGTAATAGATGGCGCCGGTAAGCACTTCGCTATCGGCCTTGATCCCGAGATTTTCCATGATGGTAGCATGGAAAATTTCGTTAATGAAATCTAATTCGGCAGTAAAAAGCGCGGTGTTGGTTGGATCGGCAATGAATGAGCGGACATCTTCATTCTTGCGTGTTGATTTTGAAGCATAAAAATCACTGGCAACAATACCGAGCTTTTCTTTCAACAGGATTGACATATCAACATAGGAGGTCATCACTCCTATGGATCCGATCCTTGCCATCGGGGAAATAGCGATCCTGTAATCCATTGCCGATGTAAGCCACATACCGGCTGAAGCGGCAAGGTTCATAATCAATCCAACGGTCGGCTTTGGGGAATTCT
>CAIVVZ010000029.1 GCA_903909505.1 uncultured Desulfobacteraceae bacterium | reverse complement strand
GAAATGGATGCTTCGGAACTTCTGCAAATGGGTCTTGCAACCCGTCGGAGCGGACCCATCCGCCTGTTCAGAGGAAAGGGCTGTGATCGATGCAGAGGAACCGGTTATCATGGAAGAGCCGCCATTTACGAGGTTCTGGCGTATTCCGAGGCTATGAAACGTCTGACAAACAGCAATGTAGATCTGGACGTTCTGAGGCATCAAGCCATTTCTCAGGGCATGATCTCCCTTCGTGAGAACGCCGTTAAAAAGCTCCTGGGAGGCGAAACCACTTATCAGGAAGTTTTGAGAGTCACCTGGGAACAGTTGTGAAACAAGTGCCAGAGATCAGGGGATAGAATTCAGAGAACAGGAACCAGGAGTCATCCCATCAAATTCCGCATGGTAATCCGGCGAAACCGGCCGGGAGGGGGGACCATTCAGGGATTTCAAGGACTTCATAATACGTTCCGGGGTAAACACCAACCGTTCAAGATAACCAAGGGCGCTTTGCTCAAGATTTTTAAAGGGAATACTTTTGATCTGCGGGTTGGATAGGGAACCGGTAACTTCTAGTGAATACACGATGAGGGATTTTTCTTTTCCAGTCAGAATATTTCCGATTATCGGAATGCTGCTGACAAGTTTATCCGCCGTCCCAACAGGTTCTAGCCCTAACCTGATCTGAAGATGATTTCGATTCAAGTCGATTGTTCCGGCTCCCGAAACGTTTATCGCGGGACTTTTCAAAGTCAGACTCTGAACCAGAAGCTTCCCCTTTTCAATTTCAATCTCTCCTTCAATCCGATCAAAATAGAGCCGTCCATCCTGGGCTCCGGATGTGCCTGGTTTGAAAATATGCTCCAGACTGATCAGGGCCAGAGCATTCAATATCGCATTATTTTGATGAATCCAGCCTTTTTCCACCACCAAAGCGGCGTGACCGCTCAACCCGGAAAAGGTGCCGGTTCCATCTGTATTTTTCAGCGTCAGCACGCCTTCCAGTGAAACACTACCGTCAAGCAAACTGGCGCCGGGGTAAATCAGTTGAATCAGGTTTTGCGCCGGTTCCTGTACAATATGAATATGGCTGATCCAATTCATTCCGGTTCCAAGGCGGCCATATTCAAAATTGGCCTGCCTGCCCTTGAACCGCAAATATCCCTTTCCCATATTGATCCTGGCTGGATCAATGATTGCGCAACTGTCACTCAACAAGCCTTCGGCATCCAGTGGGCCGTATATCCAGTCCCCGATCGCTGTTTGCGGAAACGCCACTTCAATCAGATCCCTGACATCCGCTTGGATCGTTGCTCTTGCGGATACGTGTCCCCAGGAGCTGTCGGAAGAGCCCTGAACATGAAATTCGGTCTTACCCCAGAGACCATCCCCTGAAAATTGTAACGGTTGATCGGACTTTGAGTCGATTGCAGCGTTTTTGAGCATCAACGGCAGCCGCAAGAGCGGGTGAGTCACCTCGATGGATTGCAGCGATATGGCGCTGGTGATGATTCTCGGAAAAGGCTGGCCGGTCTCATATTCAAGCGAAACACGGATGTCGGCAATGCCGTCAATCGCTTGTAATGCCTGGATTTCCCGCTGAACATCGGCAGGAAACCATGGCAGGTTTTTCAGATGATTCACATCCGATAAGGTGAGGCTCGCTTCAGTCTTGACCAGATAACGAATGCGGTCCGCATACATATTGGGAATGACTACAGATGCGTTTTGAAAAGCAGACTGCCAAAGCCGGCCGGAAAGGCCATCCAGCGAAAACGCCCCGTCCTCGATGCTCAAGGCGCAGAAGACATCCCGAAGCTCCGGAGCGTTCCTGTCGGGGTGCTGGATCACCAGGTTGCGCAAGGTCAGGTTCAAGCCCAAGGCCTTTGCATTTTCCGGTTGATTCAGAGTTTCGATCTGCTTCAGGCTGCCCCTCAGCAAAATAGTATCCATTCGGATATCGCCTTGTTTAATCGCGGGAAGCAGTTCAGGGCTGACCCATTCGGGAAGCAGCAGCGTCGGAAACATGGATTTGAAGGTATCAACCGTCATAAACGGGCTGGTAACGGACAGATCCAGATAGGGCGATGCCGTGGGACTGAACTGCACACGTCCCGTTGCTGACAATGATGTATCGGGAATGATAATTTTCAGGGAAGAGATCTGTAGCAGCTTGTTGAGGTCATATTTCCCCTGAAAATTGACCTGAGACAGGTTGTAATCTTTGATTTCACCGGATCCAGCCAGTTGAAACTTCAGGTTTCTGACTTCAACGGACCCGGAAAAGAAGGTCCCGGCGCCTGAAAGAAAAAGATCGGACAGGTTCGGGATCAGGGAAAGGTCAGATGCGGACAGCAACACCTTTCCCTGCTTTGATCTGACTTGAATATCCTGAACATGGATGCCTGGTTTTATTCCCATGCTCAAACGTATGTTTCCGGTATTCAGATCATAGCCGATTGCCTGTGAAACGCGACTGAGCCCGTAGCGCTGCACCGAAGGGTTGAGCATCATCAGAAAAAAACCGATTCCGCAACATAAAGCGGCCAGAAAAAGTGCCAGGACAATGCGCCTGATGGTTCGAAATGACATATTCCTCCTGCTGCGCCAACAACGGCTCGCCCGATAGGCCGGTTTTGAGGCAACGTCGTCACGGTGTCTCATGATACATAAGTGTATCTAAAACCGATGACGTACAGATGATTAACGATTGTTTAACAATAAATTATGATGGGTTATCTTCTTACAGGGGATGAATCTGTCTTTCTGCTGCTGTATCATCCAGAAAGATATAGATTGCCCCTGTTTTCCAAATTAATACATTTTAAATATAACCATTTGTATATATTAAAAATATATTAATTTCAAGAGAATGTTTGTCAGTGGCACGGAAATTGATAAATGATAAGGTTAATAAATAAGAAGATAATTCAGACAACTCTTACAAGAGAAAGCCATTGACGTGAAACCCTGCGATACCAACATTAACCGGACGCTCAAACTCGTAGACGAGATGATTGCACTTGCAGACCAGGGCGATGTAGAAAGAG
>CAIVVZ010000028.1 GCA_903909505.1 uncultured Desulfobacteraceae bacterium | reverse complement strand
GCTTCACTCAGGTGAATATAGGCGATGGATCCATCGTATTCATACATGCCGGATTCAAACTCGCCGACAACCTGAAATCGTTTCATCACGGGTATCAAGCCGGCCGGTGAAATCATGCCGCGCGGAGACAGGATGTGAATCATGTCGCCCCTGGCGACTCCTAAATTCTTCATCAGCTCTTTCCCGAGGACAACCCCCGGGACATCCGTGGCAGATGGTTTCACGGTGCTGCGCGATGTCAGGGCTTTTAAGCCGTCCTGGCCGATCGAGGTGATAACCTTGCCGGCGGATTCCGGCACAATACCTCTTATGACAGCACCGGACATTCCCGATGCGGACCGGATCATGATTTGAGATAAAATAAAAGGGGTGGAGGCTGTCACGCCTTCGACACCATCGATCCAGTTATTGACCTTGGCATAGTCCGTAAAGCTGCCGCCATGCCGCATCACCACGATATGGGATTCCACGCTCAGAATGCGGGACTTCAAATCCGACTCAAACCCAGCCATCACGGCGATGACAATGATGAGGGCCATGACGCCGAGCGTGACCCCGGCAATGGACAGCAGGGTAATCAGGGAGATGAAGGCCTGTTTCTGCTTGGCCCGAAGATAGCGGGCACCGATAAATAATTCAAACTGCATCGTTGTATTTCACATTGTGGGTTTAAAAAAACACGGCAACAAACGTTTAGGGCTCTGATTCGGTTTTATCTGAAACGGTCTTTGTCAGGGGCTTCATGTGCGGAAAAAGAATCACTTCCCGTATGGAAACCGAGTCCGTCAACAACATGGCCAGCCGGTCGATGCCGATCCCTTCGCCTGCTGTTGGCGGAAGTCCATATTCCAGGGCTTCAATGTAGTCGCTATCCATGCAGTGGGCTTCCTGATCACCGGCGTCTCTGTCCGCGACCTGCTGTAAAAACCGATCTTTCTGGTCCTGCGGATCATTTAACTCGGAAAAGCCGTTGGCAATTTCATAGCCGGCAATAAACAGCTCGAAGCGGTCCGTGATCTGGGGGTTGAGATCGCTCTTTCGGGAAAGCGGGGAAACTTCAACCGGATAGCCGGTGATAAAGGTGGGTTGAATCAGGTGTGGTTCCACCAGGGTATCAAAGAGTTTGGTAACAATTTTTCCCAGACGATTTTTATGGGCAATCGGTATTCCCTTCGAGGCGGCAAAGTCAAGAAGCCCTTGCCTGTCATTCAGCAGCGCCGGATCGATTCCGGCAATTTCGGAAAGAGAGGATGCCAGGGTCATGCGTCGCCATTTTCCGGACATCTCAATGGTGTTTCCCTGGTAGACGATTTGTGTCGATCCGGTAACCGCTGAAGTGATTTCGGAAAACATGCGTTCGGTCAGTTCCATCAGGTCTTCGTAGGTCGCATAAGCCTGATAAAACTCCAGCATGGTAAATTCGGGATTATGCCGGGTGGAAACCCCTTCGTTTCGAAAATTCCGGTTGATCTCAAAAACCCGTTCATATCCGCCGACAACCAACCGCTTAAGATAGAGCTCCGGTGCAATCCTTAAAAACAGATCGATATTCAGGGCATTATGAAAGGTGACAAATGGGGTGGCTTCCGCGCCTCCGGCAAGGGTCTGCATCATAGGCGTTTCGACTTCCAGAAAATCCCGTTCCAGTAAAAACGTTCGAATCGCCTGAATCATTCGGCTGCGTTTAATGAAAATGTAGCGAACATCGGCATTCATGATCAGGTCAATATAACGCTGGCGATAGCGTTTTTCGGGATCCTTGAGTCCGTGGAATTTCTCGGGCAGGGGTCTGGTGGCCTTGCAGAGCAGCCGGATTTCGGTGACCAGAAGCGTCCATTCCTGGGTCTTGGTTTGGAACAAACCCCCTTTCAGGCCCACAAAATCGCCGACATCCAGTTGCTTAAAAAGCTCATATGCGTCATCCCCGACCCTGTCTTTTTTGATATAGGCCTGAAGTTGTCCGGTTCGGTCCCGGAATCGAATAAACGTGGATTTGCCAAATCGATTAATGGCCATCATCCGGCCGGCAGCAACAAATACAGGCGTTTCCATCGTAATGGACTCCGGATGACTTTCGATTTGAAACAAGATATCTTGTATCGTATGCAAGACTTTGAAGTCATTTGGGAAAAGCTGAATATTTCTGGCTTTCAGTTCAGCCTGTTTTTCTCTTCGTTTGTCGATAACATCACTTGATTTTTCATTGTCCATTGATGGTAATCTCTTTGTCCGAAAGCAGTTGAAAACTTAAAGGGAATGCCGGCCAGAAAATGCGGGGTAGATGCCAGGATTCCTCGTAGTTGATTGTTGTTTAATCTGGAACAGCTAACCTATTTCCCGGTTTTTGTCAAATTGATAAGAACTTTCTTTTTAGCGACGGGAGTATATGAAGATGGATCTTGTGTGTCAAGATGTTTCGACCACAAAATGTTGTGTGCGTTGCCGATCCTTTTGTTAATGATATTGACATCACATAAATGCCGTCATCCCGGCAAGGCGGTTCTTCAGCTCTTCGGGGAGTGCGTTGTTGGCGGACGCCAGCAGGATGACAGGAACGCCTCCAAGGATTTCATAGCTATGGTTGAGGACCCTGTCATCCCAGATGGTATTCAAGTTGTTTTTGCTCATCGTTTCAGATGACAGGGCCGGTCTCCATCCCCCCAGCCAATGGGTTACCAGGTGGTTGACGATTCTGGGAACAACCTGGTTCGTATCTAAAAAACCATCCCTTTCCGAAGCAGGAATCATGCACCGGTTCTCCAGGAGCCAGGCAAGTGAAACCATGTCATGAGCCACCACTGAATCGGAGGCGATTATCAGGCCGGTATCAGGCTCAAAGACATACCCCTTGTCCGGGCCAAAGGTGGTGAGCAGTTTTTCGGCTGCTGAAATTACGAGGCGCTGCTTTGTTTTCAGGGTCGTGACCGTATTGCCCTCGGCTGTTTTCTCCTGCAGCGTGGCGGCATCCCGGTGGTATTCCAGGCGTGTATCATGGCGCCAGTAGCCCACTGCGGCCTTCATGCCCAATGAACTCCCTGCCAATATATGCCGGGAGCAGCGGGGCATCAGGATGATGTGCTGCACATCTTTAAGGACATTTGGCATCATGAGACCGCGTTTCCAATTTGATCCGGCTGCGGGAAAATCCTCATAAAAGGCGTCCCAGCCGCCTTCTTCAAAGCAATGCATTTCAGCTCCGGAGGCCTGAACAGCCTGAGCCACGCCTGATGAGGCCATCAATACGCGAGAGCTTCCGGAAAGCGATGTCGGTGAAAACCGCAGGTGCTCGACTCCGGACATGTCCCCCACGATCACCTTTCCCGCCCCCTTTTCCTTTAGGATCTCGACCATGGCGGCAATGGCCGCAGGGCTGGTGGTGGCAGGGTAGGGGTTGCCTGAATTGTTGACCGGTTTGATGAACACGGCGTCCCCTTTGGAAAGCCATGAAAAATCGGTTGCCGCCTCGGCTGCGTCACGGACCGCCAGCTTTATATCCGGTTCGGGCGCCCCCTTGCTCACCCCCGCCAGAAAAACTTTGGTCTGAGAACCCGGCGTAAGTTGCCCGTCCTTGACGGGAATCCGGGATGCCCCTGCACAGCCTGTAAGCGGGAACAATGCCATTGCCGATGCCCCTGCAGTTACTTTCATAAAATCTCTACGCTTCATAATCGTCTTTCTTTTTGTTAAATGAATCAAGGAAATCCGAATTTCCGTCATCCATATCATAATTGCAGCCGAATGAAAAATGTTGATTCCCTGGTGAAATCCAGCATTGGTTCTTCAACCGAGCAATTTCTCGACAATCGCCTGAAGATTAGGTGTGTTTTACAAAATTAACAATGCCGAAGGATATATGCTCGCCCACAAATGCCCCAAGAAAATCTGCCCCTATATTCTGCCGGCCATGTCGCGCCTGATGTGGATTATTCAGGAACGCATTTACGAGCAACTGGATCCCCTGCCGGTTTTTCATCGCGCCCATTGCCAGGATGTCGGTATTGATTGCGGCGGATGGGGCAAAATACTGATCGAGGCGAGAATCGGAAACCGATAACAGCGTGTGGAATGCCGCCTGGAAAAAGCGTACGGGGTCATAAACGAAAATCAGGTGCCTGTTGACGGTTTTTGATCACAGGCACCCGATTTTCCATATCGATACGATCAGCCGATCATGCAATTCTGGTCAATCTGAAATGCCTGCATCATGATGGAGTGATCGATCATGCTGACTCCCTGGGAAAGGGCATCCACCATATCTCTGTCCTCCCAGCCCAGATCCTTCAGCTTTTTGACATCATTCGCGGTAACCGATCCGGGATTTTTAACGGCTTTGACAACAAAGGCCAGCATGGCGCTCTCGTTTTCTTCAAGCAGCGACTGTGACGGGTCGGCTTCCATCTTGCGGATATCCTCTTCTCCGATTCCCTGCTTTTTCAGGACATGTTTATTGAAATCCATACAGAAAGCATAGTTCAGGTTATGGGCCACCAGATACCGGATATGGGCGAGCAAGGGAAAACTGAGTGTCGGATGTTTGGAGAAATAACGAATCCGCTGAAGTTGGATGTCAAAGAGGGCCGGACTGGCACTCATCATCTCCATGGGTTTGGGAATCATGCCGATGTTTTTCATGAACATCTCATAAGCTTCTTTGATGGATCCTTCTGCCTTTTCGGGTGAAACTGTGTTGATAAGTGCCATGTGAGTCTCCTTTTTCTGAAAATGTCCAATGGAATGGGCCGCCGGTGAAGAACTTTGTAGCCCGGTAATGAATGTACTTGGAAAATACGCCGAATTAATATATTAGTAAAATTAATTAAAATGATAATATCAATAAGGAGGCATTATTTATAACACATGAACCACCTGGAAATCAAACACTTGCGGATGATCCGCTCCATTGCGGAAACCGGAAATATGACCAGGTCCGCGGACAGGCTGTTTCTTTCCCAATCCGCCCTCAGCCAGCAATTGAAGGACATTGAAAGCAAACTGAAGGTGGACCTGTTTTTCAGAACTCGCCGGAAAATGATCTTGACGACAACCGGCAAGGAGTTGTTGCAGACAGCCGAACATGTCATTGAGGCCCTTGAGGATGCGGAACTCGAGATCGCCAAGAGGGCCGCCGGAGACAGGGGCGAGCTCAAAGTGGGCACGCAGTGCATCTTCTGCTATAAATGGCTGCCCCGTGTCATGAAACTATTTCAAGGCAAATTTCCCAATATCGAGTTCGAGATCGGAAATTCCGAAGACCTTGCCCGGGAACTCGAAACAAAGAAATTTGATCTGATCATTACCGCTGCGCCTTCACCCGACGATAATTACACCTTTTTGCCGCTTTTTAAAGATCAAATGGTCTGCATCCTTCCCGAGAATCACCCCTTCAGCACGCAGCCCTGTATCCATTTGCAGGACTTCAGAAAAGTGAACCTGATATCCCATGCTGAAAAAGGCAAGAACCGGTTTTATCAGTCTGTCCTGAAGCCAAGGGGAATAGAGCCCAAACGGCTCATGACAGTGGGCCAGCCCCACGCAATCATCGAAATGGTTGCATCGGAATTCGGTGTCGGCGTTTTCCCCAGATGGGCGGTCCAGGATTCGCTGACGGCAACAGGTATCATCGCACGTCCCATCACCCGAAATGGGTTGCCGATTACCTGGCATGCCGCTTTTTTACGAAACACCAACATACCTGTTTTTCAGGATGAATTTATCAATATTGTCAGCAAATTGAATCTGACCACAATATCATGATCGCAGGCAGGAATGCCTGATGTCATGGAATGTTTTGTACTTGCGGGAGTCGAAATGACTAAATGCTGGCAGATTCTCTCATTGACATTTTTTAAGAATATTCCAGGAAATTAATCCATGGTGGTCTTTCTATCGGAGATGAAAAGAAGGGGGAAAACAATGATATGAGTAAGCAAAGATCTAAAACTGGTTTCGATCAGAATTCGTACCGTCAGATTTTCGGCCTTGCCAATGAGTACAAGGAAGGAGACGAAGCAATCGGGGTCGCGACTCCAGACGCAACAGCCAGGGAAATTGCCCGCAAACTTCTTTCGAATATCAGAATCCGTGAATTGCATGAAAATGTTTTATTAGAAGACGATTTGCAAAAACTGATTTGGGATACCACCAACCCGGAACAATATCAGAAAATTAAGGATTGGACTGTAGGTGAGTTGAAGAAATTTTTATTGGACAGCCCGGAAGATGCCATCAAAAGCGTTATGGATGGCTTAAACAGCGATGTCATTGCCGCGGTAGTGAAATTGATGAACAATCCGGAATTGATTGCTGTCGGCAGTAAAGTATTCAATCCGCTTCCGGGAAGTAACATCGGCGCCAAAGGATATATGGGGGCACGCATCCAGCCGAATTCTCCCACCGACAATAGCGACGATATCATCTGGCAGGTGTTTAACGGGTTTTCATTTGCAACGGGCGATGTGGTGATCGGCAATAATCCGGTGGACAGCCGGGTGGACAATGTGGCCAATATTGAAAAAGCGCTTAAGGATGTCGTGGAAGCATTTGGATTGCAGGATATTCTTCCCTGGTGTGCATTGGCCCATATCGATGTCCAGCGTGCTGTCGAAGAAATATTCCCCGGTTCCGTGGCGATTGTGTTCCAGAGTCTGGCGGGAACGGACGATGCCAATAAAATCTTCGATTTGACTGTAAAGAAGATGCTTGGCCATGCAAAATCCCGTACCGGCAAATATGGGTTCTATTTTGAAACAGGGCAGGGGTCGGATTTCACAAATGGCGCGGCTAACGGTATGGACATGGTGACCCTGGAATCGCGCAAGTATGGATTTGCCAGGGCATTGAAACATGAGATCTTAAAAGTCCATCCCGAAGTCAACTGGACGCTTGTAAATGATGTTGCCGGATTTATCGGGCCGGAAGTTTTCAAAAGCCGGGAGCAACTGGTAAGATGTTGCATGGAAGACATCGTGATGGGTAAGCTGCACGGGTTATGCATCGGGCTCGATGTTTGCTCAACCTTGCATATGTCGGTATCTCTCGATGATCTGGATTGGTGCATGGATCGGATCATGCCCGCCAATCCCGCTTATTTGATGGCGCTTCCCACCAAAAACGATCCCATGCTGAGCTACCTGACCACGGCTTTTCAAGATCATGTCGGAATCCGGCGGAAATTCGGATACAAAGTCAATGACGACATGTGGGATTTTTTCAAGCGCATTCAAATCATCGATGCGGACGGCAATTTCACCTGTCACGTCGGCGACGTGTTATGGGTCTATTATCAATACTGTCTGGCCAAAGGCGATAAACGATCCCGGCAGGAAATTGATGCCGAAGGAAACCAAAAAATCCGGGAGATTCAAGCCCGTGGTGTGCCTCTGGCGATGGGGCACGGCGACCGGGTCTCAGACCTGAATCCTAAGTTGAAAAAAGAGGTGGAAGCGCGTTATGCGGATGCCAAAATCTGTATCTGGTCGGAATTTACCCCGGAATTTATGGCATCCATCCCTCATGCCGTGCAGGTAAAAACACTATCCCGGGATCGAAGTGACTACATCGCGCATCCGGTTACCGGAGAGCAACTGAATAATGAGTCCATCGCCGCCTTGGAAACGCTTCGCGACAGTTGGGGCAAGCATATACCGGATGTTCAAATCGTTATATCGGATGGACTGGATGCCAATGCGATCATGGATCCGGGTCATCTGATGCCTTATCTTACCGCATTGCACAAATATCTGCCTGAAGCGGGCCTGGTGATCAGCGACAAGCATATTGTCGTGATTCACGGCAGAGTACGGGCCGGATACCGGATCGGAAATATCTTGTTTGAAAAAGCCGATCCCAACTCCACCAAAGCAATACTTCACATCATCGGAGAACGTCCCGGCACCATCCATCGCAATTATTCCGTTTACATGGCCGCACCCAAGGCCCGGGTATGGACGGACAAAAAAGTGGACCATGATATGGCCCGGGTCATTTCCGGTATTTCCGATACTTCCTTTGCGCCGGAAAAAGCCGCGGAAATGACGGCAACTCTTTTAAAAGAAATGATTGCTCTGGGGAAATGATCGCTTTGCGGTTCCGCCCTTGCCTTTGCTTAGTATTTATGTCAGTAATGATATCTGACAAGATTCACAACCCAATTCGATGAAAGAGCAGAAATGGTGTATCTATTTGCATACGGGACGCTGATGTGTGACGACATCATGCATGAAATCTCGGAATTCCATATGGGAGGACTCGGCCATGTCAATTTTATTCTCAAAAACCGTTCTCGGCCTTCTGACACTACAGAATCATCTGGTCATGGCGCCGATGACGCGCAGCCGCGCAACCGACAATATTCCCAACGCGCTCATGGTAGAGTATTACGCGCAGCGTGCCACGGCGGGGCTCATTATTACCGAGGGCACGTCGCCCTCGCCGAACGGGTTGGGTTACCCGCGCATACCGGGAATATTCTCCCATGACCAGGTCGCGGGATGGAAAGCCATTACCGATGCCGTACATGCCGGGGGCACGAAGATGTTCATTCAGATCATGCACTGCGGACGCATCGTCCATTCCCTGAATCTGCCCGCTGGGGCATGCGTGCTGGCGCCTTCGGCCGTGGCGGCAGCCGGTGAAATGTACACGGATGCCGAGGGCTTAAAGCCGCATCCCGTGCCGCGGGCGATGACCGAGGCGGACATTAAGACCACCATTGCGGAGTTTGTTCAGGCCGCGAAGAATGCCGTGACAGCGGGGTTTGACGGCATCGAGCTGCACAGCGCGAATGGCTATCTGCTTGAACAATTCATCCGTCCGAACACGAATCAGCGCACCGATGCTTATGGCGGCTCGATCGAGAACCGCGCGCGTTTTGTGCTGGAAGTGGCTGAGGCGGTAATGGGTGCCATCGGCAAGGACAAGGTCGGCATCCGGCTTTCGCCATTTGGTGTGTTCAACGATATGCCGTTGTACGACGCAATGGAGGCGGATTACACCTACCTGGCAGAGCAGCTCAACGCCCGCGGGCTGGTTTATGTCCACCTCGTGGATCACTCGCCCATGGGCGCGCCGCCGGTGCCTGACGCAATGAAAGCGACATTTCGCAAGTTATTCAAGAGGACGTTGATTCTCTCCGGCGGTTACGATGCCGAGCGTGCCGAGAGCGACCTGGCCGCGGACAAATGCGATCTCGTTGCCGTGGGGCGGCCTTTGCTTGCCAATCCCGACCTGGTGGATCGATGGACAGCCGGCGCTGCCGTGAACGCTCCGGATATGGATACGTTCTACACGCCTGGACCCAAGGGTTATACCGATTATCCGGTGTTGAAGAAATAGAGTTTGGGCTTATTTGTCCGTGACGTGTTATCCGGAAGCAACATCACAATCCGGGGTGATAATGAATTGAAAGGAGATGATATGATGGCGAACTTTACGAAAAAAGGTGGGTGGCGCAGGCTTTTGTTGGTACTGGTGAGTGTAGCGCTCATGGCAGGTTGTGCCTGCCACAATGGCCGGAGCCAGCCTGCTGCCGTGCCCGAGGTCCGCGCGAATATTCTTGCGGGCTATCTGCCGCCTGATGAGATCCCGAGCAGCCTTGCCCTGGTTCCGCCGCCTCCCGCCGCAGGATCGGCCGCCTTGGCGCTCGACGAGGAAATCAGCCGGAGAAGTTTTGCTTTACGGGATACGCCGCGTTGGTCGCTTGCTATTTCCGATGCCGATTTGACTTTTCCGCATGCGGCCGGCGCATTTTCATGCGCGTTGAGCGCGCCGATCAGCGAAGCGGATACGCCGCATTTGTATATGTTGCTGCGCCGAACCTTGACCGACTTGGGCCGTTCTACCGCCACCGCCAAGAATCATTACAATCGCATGCGTCCGTTCATGGTGAACAAAGAGTCCATGTGCACCCCGGATGACAAGGCAGCGCTGGAGAAAAATGGTTCTTATCCGTCCGGGCACACCGCGGCCGGTTGGGGTTGGGCGCTTATCCTTTGCGAGATTTCGCCGGAGCAAACCGATGCGATCCTTGCGCGGGGCCTGTCCTTTGGAGAAAGCCGC
>CAIVVZ010000027.1 GCA_903909505.1 uncultured Desulfobacteraceae bacterium | reverse complement strand
GATGCCATAAAACACCGCATGGTGGAACTGGTACATACCTCCAAACCCCAATACCAGGTTCAGGCTGGTTGCCAGCAGGCCCGTCAGCAGAACCAGCGCCGTCAGGTAGACATAGAACCGGGGCAGAAACCGGGGCAGAAAAAGAAACAGGAGCCCGAGCCCCATCGCCCACAACACTATCTTCACATTGTTTTTTTTATCCGGCAATACGCTTTTCCTTCTACCAGGTTGATTTAAGAAGGCCCTTGGGGCGGATCATCAGGATGATTACCACCACGGAGTATGGAAACACAATGGCAAACTGGGGCCATAACAGGATTCCGACGGCATCCGTCAGGCCAAAAATCAGTGCGCCCAGCAGCGCCCCCCAGATATTGCCAAGGCCCCCGACAATGACAATCAGAAATGCCTCCATGATGATCGAATGATCCATGCCCTGGGTGATGTTCTGAGTAGGGGCGACCAGCGCACCGCCGAGACCGGCCAGAGAACATCCGATCACGAATACGGCTGAGAACACCAGACTGACATTGATTCCGACCGCTCCGACCATTTCACGATCAACGGCCGCGGCGCGGGCGATTTTTCCGATTTTGGTTTTCTGGGTCAACACCCAAAGCCCCAAAGCCACCAGAGGTCCGATAATCAGCAGAAAAACATTATAACGCGGAAGGGGAAGGCCGAATATCGAAAGTGACCCCTGGAAAACTGCCGGGACTGAAATGGACCGGAAATCCGACCCCCAGATGATCTTGACGATATCTCCGAAAACCAGGGTAAATGAAAACGTAAACAGCAGCAGCATGAGATGCTCCCGGTCATAGAGGTGGCGGAACAACCCGCGCTCAATGACAAGGCTGATCAGGGCCACACCGACGGGGGCAGCCACCAGCGCCACCCAGAAACCGGCCTTTCCCCCCACGACCGTGGCAACGGAATAGGTTAAAAATGCGCCGATCATATAAAATGAGCCATGCGCCAGATTCGGTATGCGAAGCACTCCCAGAACCAGGCTAAGGCCGGAGGCCACGATGAACAGAATCGTTGTCCGGCTGAGGCCAACCAGAATCTGCTGCAGAAGAGACGACAGGGTGATATGGGACATGAATTCGAGCATCGAATCAACCCGTCACTGTCCACGTGCTTTCTTGATTTCTTCAATGGCCGGCATGACGTCTTCACCGGAAATCGTGACAATGTCCGACGCAATCAGAAAATCATATCCCGGCGCCTTTTGGGTCACCCCCATGAACATGGGAAGCATGACCTGGTGATCGAATGGCCTGATGGTGAGTTTTCCGACAGGACTGTCGACAGTCATGCCTTCCAGGGCGTCGATGAATTTTTCCGTGTCGATGGTCCCGGCTTTTTCATAGGCTTTGGCAATAAAGGCCGCGGTAATGTAGCCGTATAAGGCGCCAACCTTGGGAGGTCTGCCGAATGCCTGCTGAAATTCTTTGACAAACTCTTTGTTTTCAGGGGTTTCCGGATAGTAGAAAAAATAATTGGAAGTGCCCAGAACCCCTTCGGGAGCATCAAGCCCCAGGGGCTGAAGGGTGGACAGCTCGGTTGCCGTGTGCATGTAAAACGGAACACGCTTGTTAAAGCCGGTGGTTTCGGCGGCTTTCAGAAAGGGGACGCAGTTCTTGCCGCCGGTAGCAATGATGACGGCATCGGGTGTTGCCGAAAGCATGGCCGTAATATACGGGGTAAAATCGGACTCTCCCACCTTCCACCAGGTCTGGCCAAGAAGCTCGACCCCGGGTTTCAATTTTTTGAGATTCTGCCATACCCCGTCTGCAATGGCATGACCATATTCATAGTCGTCTCCGCCGATCCAGTATTTGGTGTAGGGTTTTTTGGAAAGGGCCACGGCAGCGGCTTTTCCGGCCATGGATGTGTTTTCATTCATGGAAAACACGTAGCGGTGTCCTTTTTCGCCGGTAATGGCATCGCTTTTGGAAAAAGTGACCAGCAGGGGGATTTTTTCGGTCTTGCATAAATCCGAGATGGCCAGGGCTTCGGCGCTATTGATGGTGCCCATCAAGAGATTTACTTTTTCCCTCATGATCAGCTCTTTGGCTGCGCTCAGCCCCAGATCCACCTTGAATTTGCTGTCCCGGGTCGTAAATTCGATTTTTCTGCCCAGAACGCCGCCTTTGGCATTAATTTTGTCAGTGGCCAGTTGAAACGCATCCCGGACATCATTGGTATAGGTGCTGGGAGGTCCGGTATAACAATCCACGATGCCGACCTTGATGGGATCCGCCGCAATAAGGGGAGCAGCCGTTAAGACAACGAGCAGCATTCCACATACAACCATCCAAAACGATCTTTTCATGAAAAATCTCCTTTGCTTGATGAATGATATTTATCGGATAAAATACAGGCAAAATTTTGTTCGTCAATAAAAAAGAAATGGAATCGGCCAGTGTTTGTCAGAATCAGCGCGTTTTAGCAAACGACCAAATTAGTATTTGCCAAAGCCGTTGTCTTCTTGTATTTTAGCTGGTTAAAACAGTTGCCAAGTTAAAAACCATATGGAGGAAACTCATGAAAGAAATAACCATCCAGGAAGCCTTTTCATTTGATGATGTTCTGCTGGTACCCTGCTATTCGGATGTGCTTCCCAAAGATGTGACGACCACCACGTGGCTGACGCGGAACCTGACGCTGAACATCCCCATCGTCAGCGCTGCAATGGATACGGTTACCGAGTCGCGAACCGCCATCAGCATGGCCAGAGACGGCGGGCTGGGGTTTATTCATCGCAACATGAGTATTGAGAATCAGGTTCTGGAAGTGGGAAAGGTCAAAAAGTCGGAAAGCGGCATGATTATTGATCCGGTGACCATCAGGCCGGACCAGACCGTTCAGGATGTTCTCAACCTCATGGAAGCATACCGGATCTCCGGGGTCCCTGTAACGGACGGCGACCGGCTGGTTGGAATTGTGACCAACCGGGATCTTCGGTTTGAAACCGATCTTACCCGACCCGTGTCTGCGGTGATGACGCATAAGAATCTGGTTACGGTCACCGAAGGCATTAATCTTGATGAATCAAAAAAGCTGCTTCACGAGCACCGAATTGAAAAGCTTCTGGTCGTGGACAAAAACGGCCGGCTGACCGGCATGATCACGATTAAAGACATCGAGAAAATCAAAAAATACCCCAATGCCTGCAAGGATGACAAGGGAAGGCTTCGGGTGGGTGCTGCCATCGGCGTCGGACCGGATATGCTGGAACGCGCCGAAATGCTGCTTAAGGCCGGCGCAGATGTGATTTTGATTGATACCTCTCACGGCCATTCCAAAAATGTCATGGATGCGGTAATTACGTTAAAGCAGACCTTCGGCAATATCGAGCTCATCGCCGGGAATGTGGCCACTGAAAAAGGCGCCGAGGATCTGATTCTATCCGGCGTTGACGGGGTGAAGATCGGCATCGGCCCCGGCTCCATCTGCACCACCCGCATCGTGGCGGGTGCCGGCGTTCCCCAGATGACAGCAATCATGAACTGCAAGGATGTCTGCAACCGAAAAGGCGTTCCGCTGATTGCGGACGGCGGCATTAAATTTTCCGGCGATGTGACCAAGGCCATCGGTGCAGGCGCTCATGTGGTGATGATCGGCGGTCTTTTTGCCGGAACCGAGGAAAGTCCGGGGGAATCCATTTTTTTCCAGGGCAGAAGCTATAAGGTGTATCGGGGCATGGGGTCTCTGGAAGCCATGAAAAAAGGCAGCAAGGACCGGTATTATCAGACGGAGCAGGAAGAAGATGACAAGCTGGTCCCAGAAGGCATCGTGGGACGGGTGCCTTACTCGGGAACACTTTCGGCCAATATTTTTCAGTTGATCGGCGGACTCAAAGCGGGCATGGGGTATGCCGGCTGCAAGTCCATTGCAGAGCTGAGGGAAAAGGCGACGTTTATCCGGATCAGCGCCGCGGGACTCAGGGAAAGCCATGTCCATGACGTGATCATTACCAAGGAAGCGCCGAATTATCGCCTGGATTAATTATTATCTTTCAGCCTGCTTTTTTTAAGGATGCAATGACAGATTTCGTACATCTTCACGTTCACACCCAGTACAGCCTTCTGGATGGCGCCATTCGAATAGAGCCGCTCTTGCAGCGGGTGAAAACGTATGGCATGAACAGCGTCGCCATTACCGATCATGGAACCATGTTCGGGACCGTCGAGTTTTATGAAAAAGCCCTTAAAGCCGGGATCAAACCGGTCATCGGGTGTGAATGCTATATTGCGCCGCGCTCCATTGCCGAGAAAACCGCCCAGGATAATAAAGGGCTTTCTCATATCATTCTGCTGGCCGAAAATGAAGAAGGCTACCGGAATCTATGCAAATTGGCCACCATTGCGCAGCTTGAGGGGTTTTACTACAAACCCAGGATCGACAAGGATATCCTAAAAAGTCATGCGAAGGGACTCATTGCCCTTTCCGCCTGTCTTCATGGCGAGATTCCCCGGCTCATCAAGGACGGCAGGCAGGACGCGGCAGATGAAGCCGCCATGTTTTATCTCAGCCTGTTTGGTGAGGGGAATTTTTTCCTGGAGGTTCAAAACAACGGCATCGACATCCAGGCTCACGTCAATCAGACCCTGCTCGACATGAGCCGGCGGTTGTCCATTCCGATGGTTGCGACCAATGACTGTCATTATCTGGATCAGGACGATGTCCGTGCCCATGATGTGCTGCTCTGTATTCAGACCGGAAAAACGATTCATGACTCTGAGCGCTTTAAATTCCGGACGGACCAGCTCTATTTCAAGTCCAGGGACGAAATGGTCGCGGATTTCAAATCCTATCCCGGCGCCCTTGCCAATACCGTTGACATTGCCAGGCGGTGTAACCTGGAATTTGATTTCAAAACCTTTCATTTCCCCAAATATGAATCCACGAGCGAACGTTCCGCGGACGATATCTTTGATGAAAAAACCCGTAAAGGGTATGCGCGGGTATGGCGCCAGATTCTTAAAAAACACCCGGACCAGGATGAAAAGCCCTATTTGGCCCGCCTGGAATATGAAATGGCTGCCATCAAGGAGATGGGCTTTCCCAGCTATTTTTTGATTGTCGCGGATTTTATCCAGTACGCCAAGGAAAATCAGATTCCCGTGGGTCCGGGCCGTGGGTCAGCGGCCGGAAGTCTGGTGGCTTTTTCTTTGGGAATTACCGATCTGGATCCCCTGGAACACGGGCTGATATTTGAGCGATTCTTGAATCCCGGCCGAAAAAGCATGCCGGATATCGACGTGGATTTCTGCATCAACGGCCGGGAACAGGTCTATAAATATGTGGTGGACCGCTACGGCGGGGGCGATTATGTCAGCCAGATCATTACCTTTGGGAAGCTTAAAACCCGTGCCGTGATTCGGGACGTGGGAAGGGCTCTGGATATTCCGTTGCGGGAAGTGGATGCCATTGCCAAAATGGTTCCGGATGTGCTCAACATCAGCCTGGACGAGGCGCTTAAACAGGAGCCGAAACTCGCGGAAATGGTGGAAAGCAGGCCGGAAGTCGCGGATCTCATCAACATTTGCAGGGTTCTGGAAGGGCTTCCCCGTCATGCCTCGACCCACGCCGCGGGAGTGGTCATCGGAGATCGGCCCCTGGTGGATTATCTGCCCATGTACCGTGGGAAAAAAGGGGAAGTTGTCACTCAGTTTGACATGAAATGCGTGGAGAAGATCGGCCTGGTCAAATTCGATTTCCTGGGGCTTCGAAACCTGACGGTCATTGCCGGAGCTCTTCAAATGATCAAGGATCAGGGCAAAACGCCTCCGGATCTTCTGGATCTGGATTTTTCCGATCCCGACACCTATCGCCTGCTGGCTTCCGGAGACACCACCGGTGTCTTTCAGCTGGAAAGCTCCGGCATGAAGGATCTGCTCGTACGCCTGAAGCCCGAATGCTTTGACGATGTCACGGCCCTGGTGGCGCTTTATCGTCCGGGTCCTCTGGAAAGCGGTATGGTGGATGATTTTGTGGACCGCAAGCATGGCCGGAAAACCGTGGAATATCTGGTGCCCGAGCTGGCGACGGTATTAAAGGAAACCTACGGCGTTATCGTGTACCAGGAACAGGTCATGAAGATTGCGGCCGAGCTGGCCAATTATACCATGTCCGAAGCCGATGACCTGCGAAAAGCCATGGGGAAAAAAATCGCCGAAATCATGGCCAAACACCGGGACCGTTTTGTTCAGGGGGCTCAGCAGAAAGGCATTCCCAAGGATAAAGCCAGCCAACTCTTCGACCTGATGGAAAAATTCGGGCGATATGGATTTAACAAATCCCACAGCGCCGCCTATGCCCTGATCGCCTATCAGACTGCCTTTTTAAAGGCCCATTACCCGGTTGAACTTCTGGCGGCACTTCTAACCAGCGAAATGAACTCCTCGGACGGCGTGGTCAAATACATTGCCGAATGTCGTAGCCATGCCATCGAAGTGCTGCCTCCGGATATCAACGAAAGCGAAAAAAGTTTCACGGTTGCGGATTCCAAAATCCGGTTCGGCCTGGTTGCCGTCAAGAATGTTGGCGAGGCTGCCATTGAAAGCATCATCGAGGAACGCAAAAAAGGCGGGTTTACGTCTTTATTTGATTTCTGTGAACGGGTGGAGCTGAAAAAAGTCAACAAGCGGGTGATTGAGAGCCTGATCAAATGCGGGGCGTTTGATTCCACCGGCGCCAGGCGTTCCCAGCTCATGGCTGCCATCGAGGACGCCATTGACTACGGACAACTGGTTCACCGAAAGCGCTCGGATCCCCAAATGGGCCTTTTTGGCGGAAGCGTCAAGGGAGAGCAGAAAATCGGCCATTCTCCGCTTCCCGATATTGCGGAATGGGATGAAAAGCAGCGGCTCCTGCTGGAGAAAGAAACCCTGGGGTTTTATATTACCGGCCATCCCTTGCAGGGATTTGAGGCTCTTCTGGATAAGTTTGCGACCGTAGATTCTCTTACGCTTTCAGACAAGGCGGACGGCGAGGCCATTCGCATCGGCGGCTTTGTTCGCAACGTCAAGGTGATCAAAACCCGGCGCGATGAGCTGATGGCCTTTGTCACTCTGGAAGATATGAATGGGAGTGTTGAGATCACGGTTTTTTCCAATCTTTATGCGGCTGTCAGTGATCTTTTGGCAGGCGATATTGCCATCATGGTTCAAGGAGCCGTTCAGAAAGACGATAATGCGGTCAAAATCCTGGCGGAAATCCTGATTCCTCTGGAAAAGGCCGAGGAAACCTGGGCCGCAACCCTTCATGTGAATCTGGATTTGTCCCGAGTCCAGCGGGAAACCCTGCTCAGGCTTCGGGAAGTCATGGGCAGCCATCCGGGCACCTGCCCGGCGATTCTTCGCCTGAGCAGCCCGGACCATACCCAGATTATCATATCCCTTCCCGAGCAGTTGAAGGTAAAGGCGGGAAGTAAACTCAAACGCGATATCGACGTGCTTCTGGGATATCCGGCTGTGCAGACGGATTGCAGCCCCGCAATTTCCAATGCGCGACCCAAAGACGGTTATCCTAACAGAAAAGGAAAACCCTGAAATGGCCCATTCCCATCTTCCGGTCTATCCGGTGCTGCTTGCCGGCGGCTCCGGGACGCGGCTCTGGCCGGTGTCGCGGGAATTATATCCCAAACAACTGGTCCGCTTTATCGGCAGCGATTCCCTGATCCAAAGCACCATCAAGCGCCTTTCGCCGGTTCTGGACAGCAGCAAGGTGAAAATTGTCTGCGGCAGGGATCATTCCCTGGAG
>CAIVVZ010000026.1 GCA_903909505.1 uncultured Desulfobacteraceae bacterium | reverse complement strand
TTGAAATCCGGGTATTTTTCGCTGATGGCCTGAACTACGGCATAGGTCTTCTCTATTCCGATCCGGTTCATGATTTCAAACGGCCCGAGTGTCCACCGGAGTCCGATTTTGGCTCCCCGATCCGTATCCTCGATGCTGGCAACACCTTCATCCACCAGGGCCGCGGATACACCCAGGCACACCCCGTACATCCGATCCGACACGGCCTGAATCCGGGTTTCGTCCACGACGCCGTCCAGATTCCAGTTTTCCTTTTTTTCCATTTGGGCTCTTAGCCTGTTGCAGGGAGCGTAAAACGGCCCCAGTTCATTGCCCAGTGTGGTCGCGGCATGAACGGCAATGGGGATTCCGGTGACATTCATCAGCAGAAACGGCCCCATGCCGATCTTGAAGGCCCGCTTGCAAGCTTCCTCGATGGTCGGAATGTCGGCCATGCCTTCTTCCAACATTCTGGCGGCTTCATTCAAAAAAGGGACAAAAAACCGGTTGACGGCAAACCCCGGAGCATCCTTGACCAGAATGGCGGTTTTGCCGTGAAGTTTGGCTGCCAGCAGGGATTTTTCAATGGTTTCAGGGCTGGTTCCCGCATGCGGAATTACTTCAAGCAGACGGTTTTTGGCTGGATGAAAAAAATAATGGAGACCCACAAAGCGATCCGGCCGGGTGATCTGTTCGGCAAATTCCCGGACGTAAAAACTGGAGGTGTTGGTTGCCAGGATCGTCTTATCCGAGCAGATGGCATCCAGTTTTTTAAACAGCCCGATTTTGACAGCCTTGTCCTCAAATACAGCTTCGATGACCAGATCGGCGTCACGCACGGCATTAAAATCCGTTGTTGCCGTGATCCGGGACAGGATTTCCGTTACTTTTTCAGGTTTGAACAGCTTGCGTTCCACACCTTCCTGGAGCAGCCTTTGAATCGTATTGAGTCCTCTTTGAACAAATTCTTCCTGTGTATCGATCATGACCACGGGAATGCCTTCCTGTGCTATCTTCTGGGCGATACCGCTACCCATGTTGCCCGCGCCGATGACGCCGATTTTCCGGATCTGTGACATTATGGCCTCCAAGGTATAAATGTGGAGAGTTACGGAAGATGCGTAACAAGTATTTTAACCCGTCACTTCTCTTCCGTCCCCCCTTATCCTAAATTTATTTGTTTTTCCATACGGATTTTCGTTTTTCATAAAAACTGGCGATACCTTCCAGGGTATCTTCGGTTTTCATCAGGGTATTGAGAAAAAGATCACTAACGCTGTCGATGGCCTTGGAAAAACCCATGCCAAGGTGCGCTTTGACCGCCTGTTTGTTCAGCCGCAGAATCAGGGGACTGCTGGTCTGGATTTCCCCGACGAGTTTTGAGATTTCCGCTTCAAATTGTTCATCTTCGACTGCGCGGCTGACAAACCCCATGGCAACCGCTTCATCCGCGGAATAGGTTCTGCCGGTGGCGCAGATTTCTATTGTTTTGGCAGGCCCCACCAGGGCAGGCAGACGGATGGCCGCATAGGGCGGAAAAAACCCCAGTTTCACCTCGGGCTGGCCAAACTTGGCTTTTTGGGCAGCCACCACCATGTCGCAGGCAATGGCAAATTCCATTCCGCCACCGAGGCAGGCCCCGTGAACCGCCGCAATCACCGGAACCGGAATGGCTTCGATCGATTGAAGCGCATGGTTGAAGGTGCCAATCATCTGATCCACCAGCTCCGGCCTGTGGTCCCCGACATCCACGCCCGCACACCAACTGGGACCTTGTCCCTGAATCACCACGCATTTCAAGTCCTTTTCCGCGATCAGGGTTTTGAGCGCCGCATTGAATTCCTGCATCATTGCGATATTGAACACATTGTGTTTGGGCCTGGCAAATGTCAGGCGGGCAACGCCGTCGGCATAACTGGTCTGGATGGTTTGAGAATGGGTCATGGTTGCTTTCCTTTCTATCTGGCTAGAACTCTCTTCGGATGATCATGGCCGTGGTGACCCCGCCGCCGCCGCAGATGGAAGCACACAGCATTTCCTTGCCCGTTGCTTTCAGCGCGTGGTATCCGGTGATCAGAATCCGGCATCCGCTGATGCCCGTGGGGTGCCCCAGGGCAACGGCGCCGCCATGGATGTTGAGTTTGGCGGTATCCAGATTCAGGGTCTGGATGTTGGTCAAGACCTGCGCGGCAAATGCTTCGTTGATTTCAAACAAATCCATGTCGCCGAGGGTCATTCCGGCTTTTTTAAGCGCCATGGGAATGACAATTCCCGGACCTTCACCCATGGTCGAAGGTTCAACCGCTGCCTGGGCAAAGCTGACAAACGAAAACAAAGGCTTTGCTCCCATGGCCTTTGCTCTTTCCCGGGTGGTAACCACAACGGCGCAGGCCCCGTCGCTCATGCCGCAGGAATTGCCGGCGGTGACGCATCCGCCCTTTCGAAAGGCCGACGGCAGTTTGCCCATTTGTCCGACATTGGCATCGTGGCGGATGGTCTCATCCTTTGCAAAAACCCCCGGCGCTTCTTTTTTACTGGCCGCGGGAACTTCAATCGACATGATTTCTGCATCGAAAAGGCCTTCTTTTTGGGCCCGCGAGGCTTTCAGGTGACTGGAAACGGCAAACTGGTCAAGGTCCTCGCGTTTCAGCCCATATTTTTCAACCAGATTTTCCGCCGTGTCTCCCATTCCCTGGCCGGTGGTGGGATCGATGGAGTCGGTCCAGCCATCTTCGAGGATTTTCGGGCCCATCTTGAACCCCTGCCATCTGGCGCCTTTCAGCAGATAGGGAATGGTGCTCATGGAGTCCATGCCGCCGGCAACAACGATGTCGCTGTCTCCCAGGCGAAGGGCTTCCGTGGCCAGATGAACGCATTTCATGCCCGACGGGCAGGCCATGTTGATGGTGTTGGTGGAAACGTGAATGGGAATGCCGGCCTTTAAACTGGCGGTCCGGGAAGGATTCGGGCCGTTTCCGGCCTGGCGGCAGGAACCATAGATGACTTCGGAAACATCACTTGCCTGAATACCCGCTCTGCGGATTGCCTCGCGGATGGCTGCGGCCCCCAGTTCATAAGAGGCAACATCCTTGATGGTGCCGCCGAAACGCCCCATCGGGGTTCTTACGGCGCCGATGACAACAATGTCTGAAAGTTCAATGGACATGAGATCTCCTTTATATATATTGTCCGCCGTCAACCTTGATGACTTCACCGGTAATGTGACGGGCCTTATCCGATGCCAGAAACACGATGACGTTGGCCACATCTTCGGGGGTTCCCACGCGCTTCATGACGATTTCACCCAGGGCAAGATTGACGATTTTGTCATGGGCGTCGGATTCCTTCAGCATGGCCGTTTCAATCAGTCCCGGGGCCACGGCGTTCACATTCACATTGAAGGCGCCCAGCTCCTTGGCCACGGCCTTGGTATATCCGATGATGCCGGCTTTGGAGGCCGAATAATTGGTCTGGCCGAATTTTCCGCGAATACCGTTGATGGATGTGATGTTGACGATTTTTCCGGATTGCTGTTCCTTTAAAAGCGGGGCGATGTGGCGGGTGAAATTGAAATAACCTTTCAGGTTGACCTCGATCACCTTATCCCACTGCTCTTCGGTCATTTTCCAGCAAACTCCATCCCAGTTCATTCCCGCATTATTGACCAGAATATCAATACGTCCAAAGGCCTCAAGGGTCGCTTTCACCACTTGCTCCGCTTCTGAAAATGAAGCGATATTACAGGAAAGGGCGATGGCCTTTCGCCCCATCTGAAGAATTTCGTCTCTGATTTTAAAAGCCTCTTCCGCATGTTTTCGGTACAGCAGGCAGACGTTGGCTCCTTCGGCAGCCAGCCCCAGGGACGTGGCAGCCCCGATTCCCTGTGATCCGCCGGTTACCAGCGCATTTTTACCTTCCAGCAGAATAAGTCTTTACTCCTTTTCATTTCCCTTCCGGGTTGAGTGGCAATTTGATAGTTGTCTGAAGCCATCAGCAATCAGCCTATGGCCCATAGCCTTAATACCTGAGTTTTTACAATTTCGGCTTTGCCAGCACAGCCGCCATGAATTCGGCATCAAAGGCAGCGCTTCCGGCAATCCGCCTTCGGTATTCGATAAAATCGATGGTGTCCTTGCCGGTGATTTTTTTGGTATTAAAGGCATTGAATCCCAGATAGGCTTCGGTGGCCATATTGGCGGCCAGCCAGTGGCGGTTGATGACCTTGGCCTGATCCCAGAAGAACTTCTTTTTCAGGCGGATTCCCTCGACGCTTTTGATCAGACAACCGGGGAACAGGTTGGTGAATGTCCAGATGATTCTGTTCAATTCCGCATCCAGCTTTTCAAAGCTGGTCGTGGCGGTTTTGACATATTCCCTGGCTTGTTTGGCCGCATCGCCGGACTTGAACTCCCCATATACGATTTCGCCGTCATCCAGGTACTGATCCGTGATCACCGCCGGATTTCTGACCCATTTGTCGCCGTTCTTGATGACCGGGATGCATTTGGAAATGAGCCCCAACTGTTTCATTTTATAGGCGCTCCAGAACTCGCAGGACACACAGTTCCACATGGCCAGTTCCAGAGGCAGCATCCAGGGCAGAAAATCGGTGCTGCCGCCATCCGGTGCGGATCCGTGCCGGGTGCCGGCCTGACCGAATATGGCCAGATCGCTGGAAATCGTCAGATCGCAGGCCATGCCGATTTCCTGACCGCCCGCCACCCGCATGCCATTGACCCTGCATATCGTCGGCTTCTTGCAGCCCAGAATTCCATCCACCATGGCATTGAAAAGATCCATATACAGGCCGTATTCATTGGGACGGCCGGAATAGTATTCTGCGTATTCCTGGGTATTTCCACCGGTACAGAAAGCCTTATCGCCCATGGCGGTAAATACGGCGGCGATTACCGAACTGTCTGCGGAGGCGCGCTGAAACCCGGCGATGACGCTCTTGACCATTTCCGTAGTGTAGGAGTTGTACTGGGTGGGGTTGTTCAGGGTGATCCAGGCGGAATAGAGTCCCTCAACGGGTTTTCCGGCTGCATCCAAAACCGGTTTTTTCTCAAACATCACCCCAGGGGCCTGGAGTGAAAATTGCGCTTCGCTCCAGAGAAAATGATCTTTTGTGCCTGATTCTCTCGGTAACCAGCTTAAGTCGGCCATAAATTGTCTCCTTTGTCATGCAATACTGTCATTAAGGTCTATAGACGGCAATGAAACCATATATTACAAGTTAAATACATTAAAGCTACATTACAGCTACTCTGGGTTTTGTCAAGAAAAATCTGGGGGAATGGTGAAGGGTGAATCGAAAAAGTGTGTTAAAATTATGTAAATTCAATTAATTGGCAGAGGATGCCCGAAGGGGTGTGTTGGTTTTCGACTCGACCCTCTTAAGCGGCTGGTTAGCCCGAGGTGCGCGTGACATGGGAAAGCACCTCGCCCATAAGCCGATTGATCTGGGCATACGCAGCGCCATTTATTCCCCGAAGTTCTGCTTCAGTTTGGATGTAAGGTCCTCCCGGGATCAACTCGTCGCCACAGTTGTCCAAAATGGCTTGGGCACTTTCCGGAGTCGTTTCGAGATGGAATTGCAAGCCGATGACATGTTGTCCTATCTGGAACGCCTGATTTTCGCATGCCGCACTTTTTGCCAGGCGGACCGCCCCGGGAGGAAGGTCGAAAGTTTCGCCGTGCCAGTGGAAAACCATGCATTTTTCGGGGAAACGAAAGGCGTTCGACGTGTTAGGTGTTGCTTCAATCGGAAACCATCCGATTTCCTTTTGGGGATTTCTGTACACGCGCGAACCCAGTGCATTGGCGATAAGTTGTGCACCCAGACAAACACCAAGCACGGGGATGCCTTTCTCCACAGTCGCACGAACGAACTGTTTTTCAAGACGGAGCCATGGCAGGACCGATTCGTCATTGACGCTCATGGGTCCGCCCATCGCAATGACGAGATCAAGGCCCTTTATTTGCGGGAGCGCCGAATCATTGAAGAAGCGTGTGTAGCTTACACAGGCTCCCTGAGCCTCCAACCACGAAGCCATGCTGCCAATGTCTTCAAATTGCACGTGCTGTAGTACGTGTACGTTCATTCTTTTCCCGTTCTATTTTTTGGGTTCTGATGGAGAATCAATGACCGAGAAGGGAATATCCTGGATCGCGTAGTCCCGTAAATCCTTGAAGTTGTAGTGCCACCATTCTTCCGGGTAAACGAAGAAGTAGCCATCTTGCTCCATGGCTTTTCGCAATAGATCCCGCCGTGCCCGTTGTTCGACCGTTCCGCCCGTGTAGGTTACGAAAGAGCGCTCGGTCATTTCGTCATAGGCGCCCGGCATTTCCACCTGGTGACCGGTCCGAAGGTCAACAAGTCCGACATCCACCGCGCAGCCTCGGTTGTGAACCGAGCCGACCGACGGGTCGGCTACGAACACATGCTTTTCCGGCGGTGTAATATCCCAAAACAATTTGGTGACCGACCAGGGTCGATAGGCATCATAAATCACCAGGCCGTAGCCTTGCTCTTTCAGCCACCGTTGAACCGATAAAAGCGCCTCGGCTGCCGGACGTTGAAGAAATGCCCGCGGTTCGGGATACACCGCCTTGCCGAAAAAATTATTGGGTGTGGCGTAACGGATATCGAGTTTGATTGTTGGATCGAGTTTCACCAGCTCTACCAATGTGCTGGCTCGGTAGGGGCCAGCCCCTATCGGCGGCCCTGAAGGCGTTTGTGCCATCACTGCGGTGGCAATGGCCACAACCATGCAGCATGCAGCGAGCAAACGATAATATTTTTTTACGAATGTCCCGATATCTTTTGGGTTCATATCTTGAAAGCCTTTGTCAGCGATGTGTCCATTACGGCTTCGTAGCCGGTTAACCGGGCGATAACCGAGCGATGGATATCCAGGAAAGTAAAGTCACCCAGCATCTTGTTCGGGCCGGCATGTTTGATTTCGAGCACGGCGGTGACCCCTTCTTCCGGGAACCGGCTGCAATACTGGCGGTAACTGGCGCCGAAGCTGGGCAGGGAAACCATCCCCTTTTGCTCGAAGCACCAGACAATGGCCATCTGAAAGGCTGCGTCCAGAACCAGCGGATCGCCGATCCAGCGGCTGCGAAAAGGCTCTGTTGTCCACTGGTCAGGTGGCGGTGCCGATGCCAGTTCCGCGACCATGGCCCGGGGCGAGAGAGTGAGAATGTGCAGAAGCCCCTTGAGCGCATTGCCGTGAAAAAGGATTTTGTCGTACACCTCTTCCATGGGGCGCGCGTAGGCATGGGACTTGTCCAGGTATCGGGAAATGTCAAATTCCGGGGGCACTGAGAGTTCGTTCGACAAGATGGCCCTGGCCCGAGTATGAATAATCTCTTTTCCATCCTTGAATCCGTCCCGGATTTCAATGTTCATCTCAAAATTTGGGCCGTTTTTTCGGGTTTTGCCGGTCATCAGGCGAATGGTCTTTTTCCCGTCATCCAGCCGGATCCCCTTGAGGAGCCGGATGTCATCCAGGCCGGAAAACTGAAGCCCGGGATTTTCATGAAGCGCGCCATGCCCCAGCCATTCCGTGATGAGCGCAAAGGGCACCACCGGTTTGCCGTTTAAAATGTGAGCTTCGAGAATGGGGTACCGGTCGATGTCTATTTCCCGCTTGATGCTTAAGGAAAGAGTTTCGGGAGCCGGTGACTGATGTGTTAGCGATTCCGGATGCGAAAAGCCGGAGCCGATCACCACCTCGACCGGACCGCCCGGGCCTGCCCGCAGTTCCCGCAACATGCTTTGGGCACCGGCCTTGAGTGGAATCAAACGAACGTGGCTGCGTTCAAATTCGCGCCGGAGCGAATCGCCGACCATCCCGCCATCCCAGGGTCCCCAGTTGATGGAAACCACGCGGCATTCCTTTCGAAGAAAGGATTCCCTCTGGGCCATTTTGTTCAGAACTTCGTTGGCCATGGCGTAATCCGCCTGGCCCCGGTTGCCGATCCTGGCGGTGATGGAGGAAAAACAGACCATGTGCTTGATGGGGTCTTTCCGGGTGGCTTTCAGAAGCGATTGAAAGCCCGCAACCTTTGTATCGAACACCGTATCGAACTGCTCCGGCGTCTTATCCAGAATGAGCCGGTCCTCGAGCACGCCGGCGCCGTGAATGATGGCCGTGAAGGGGCCGTGGGCCGTTCGGGCGGTTTCCAGGACGTGCGAAAGCGTCTGTGCCTGCCGCACATCCACCGCATAATAGTCGACTCGGGCGCCCGTGGCCCGAATGGCATTCAGGGTTGAGAGGATCTCGCGGTTTGCCTGATGCCTTCGGTACGCGGATTCCAGTTCCCTTGGCGAAGCCTGGGGATGCAGTTCATGGCAAAGTATGGCCTGCTTCATTTCCGATGGCTCATGTACCAGAGCCAGCCATTCGGGCTCGGGAACCGGCGCCGGAGAGCGCCCCAGAAGAATCAGCGCGGGCTGGCAGGCTTCGGCAAGGGCGATCGCCGCCTGAGCCGTCACGCCTCTGGCGCCGCCGGTAATGACCACCACGTCCTGATGATTCAGAGAAGCGGATACTTCGGGACAGGCGGTTGACTTAAGGTTCAGGCGGTAGCAGAAATTTGGGGACAGGTCCGGACAGAGGCCGATTTCAATTCCGTCATCGGTATCTTCGGAACGCAAGGCACCGCCGATTGCTGTTGACAGGCGGTCGAAGTCCAGCCAGTCGGGAGAAAAGTCGATGGCGCGGCAAACCACTTCCGGCCATTCGATGGCGGCTGTTTTAACAAGTCCTGCCAGCCCTCCCGGAACCGGGCGTTCAAGGTCTTTTCCCAGAAGGCCAAAGGCACCGTCCAGGCAGGTTATTGAGGCAAATAAAGCGCCGCCGTTTGCTGCCGCATCCAACATATCCTTTCCAAATCGTTTGGAAAGGAGAAACGCTTTTTTCAGAAAAACGGCATCCGATTCATCCTGGTCGAGGCTCGAATTGTCCGCGACAGGTGCTATGATAATCATGCCGGAAGGACGAATGACAAATGCCTCCGAAAGCAACTCATCCACGGATGCCACAGTTGCTTCAATTCCCCATGAAATGACTTCATCGGCGATTTTCCGGGACAACCCGGCGCCGTCATCCGTGATGATGACCGGTCGATCCTTGGCAAGCGACAGCCGGGCAGCCGGGATGAATCCGGTTTGAACCGCGGAAAGGATTCGCCGTTCCGGATAAAGGATGTCTGTAGTCGGAAGGGGCATTGTCTTCGCCTGCCTCGGGCAATCCAGGCTGATTGCCGTCATTGCCGGGACTTTTTTTTTAAGAAAGGCCGTGATCTGTCCCAGGGTTTTCAGGGTTCCCAGGGTATCGGGGGGAATGGCGGGAAGTCCCGGCATTTTTTCTTCGAGGGTAGCCAGGATTTCAACGCGCTTGATGGAGTCGATTCCCAGATCCGCTTCGATATCCATGTCCAGGGCCAGCATTTCCACGGGATACCCGGTCAAGTGACTGACGACTTCCAGCAGGCAGGTCTCAACGGTCTGATCCGGTTGAGGCGCCGGGTGGGATAGGGGCAATGCAATCGGGTTCCGGAGTTTGTGGGCGGTATCACCTTGTTCGCAGAGAAAGGCCGTGATCTGTCCCAGGGTTTTCAGGGTTCCCAGGGTATCGGGGGGAATGGCGGGAAGTCCCGGCATTTTTTCTTCGAGGGTGGCCAGGATTTCAACGCGCTTGATGGAGTCGATTCCAAGGTCCGCCTCGATATCCATGTCCAGGGCCAGCATTTCCACGGGATACCCGGTCAAGTGACTGACGACTTCCAGCAGGCAGGCTTCAATGCCCGGATTATTTCCCGCTGGCTCGGAAGACCGGGCAGGCGTTTCCATCGGGTGAAGATTGAGATCGGCTGTTTGAGGACTGTCGGTTGCTGGCTGTCGGCTGTCGGATGACGGAGAAAACCCGTTGTCCACAGCAGTCTGTCTTCTGTCGTCTATCTTCTGTCGTTTGACTTCTATTTCCGGTTCCCTGCCTCTGGCTTCTGGCCCCTGAATTCCGACTTCTGACTCCTGTCTCTCCGGCCACTGATCCCTTACCTCTGGCGTAGTAATGGAAATTCCCAGGGAAGCCTCGGCAATCCGCCGGGTATGGTCCATCATTTTTTGAAGGGTTTTGCTGGCTTCGGTCTGGGTCTGAAGGAAAAGCTTATGGGTTTCGGCGGTCTGAAACTGAAGCGACTGCATGGATTTGAGGCCTTCCTGAACGGTCTGTAACGCGTGGGAAATGATGTCCGAAGAAGGTTCAGTCATAACAGCCGGTTGATCTGTAAACAAAGTTCTGGGTTTCGGGCTCATGGAGATTTCCAAAGGTTCCACCCATTTCTGGGATGTGCTTAAAGGTTGAGGATTCGGGGGTTCCGGTATGTTCGTGATGCGGTCTGAAGTTTGGGGATTTTCCCTGTCTGTCGAAAGCCTGGCGTCGGGATTTTGATAGTTGGCGCCGGATATGGAAACCTTCATCAGCGGTTTTCGGATGGGAGTGACGGATTCCCCCGCTTCCCAGCAAGGCAGCCGGACCGGATATCCCATTGCCGCCAGACGGCAGAGGACTTTTGCCAGATCGACCCGGCCGGAGTCCTTTCCGGATGATGCATCCATGGCAATTGCTGCTGCCGGGCGATTCTTCAGAATCGATCGGACAAGTCCGGTGAGAATCGGGCGAGGCCCGACTTCGATAAATGTCCGGGTGCCCATTTCATAAAGGTGTTCAATGGCGGCAAGAAACTGCACCGGATGCGTGATTTGTTGTCCCAGCAGGGTCTTAAGGGCTTGTGGATCCTCCGGATAAGGCTTTCCGGTCACGTTGGCGATAACGGGTATTTTTGATGGCCGGAAGTCGATGGATTCCAGATAAGCGCGGAAGGGTTTGCCGGCATCCTGAACCAGGGGGCTGTGAAAGGCGGCCGCAACCGGCAGACGGACCGATGAAAACCCTTTTTCAAGGCAAAGGGCTTCTGCCTGGGTAATGGCGTCCAGGGACCCGGACAGCACTGCCTGGAATGGGCTGTTAACATTGGCCAGGGTAATCGGAAAGGAGGCATTCCGGGTCAGGGCCATCAGGTCTTCAATCGGTGCTTTGACGGCGATCATGAGTCCGGCTGCGCCTCCGCTTCCAGCCGCTTCCATGAAATAGCCTCTGGCCGCGGACAGTTTCAGAAAGTTTTCCGGAGAAATCCATCCGGCGGACGCAAGAGCCGTCAATTCTCCGAAACTGTGACCGCAGGTTGTATCCGGCGTGATGCCAAAGTGCTCAAGAATTTTTATCATGCCCAGGCTGACGGCGCCGATGGCCGGCTGGGCAATGCGGGTGGATTGCAGCGCCTTTTTCTGGGATTGTTTTTTTGTTGAATCGGATGAGAAAAGCGGAAAAATCCGGTCGCTGAGTTGAAGATAAGGCGGTTCAGGGGTTTTTAGATCTGCTGAAAATGAGGAAAACGCTTTGTCGGCCGCATCGATCGCATCCAATGCCTGGGGAAACATACAGGCCAGTTCACGGGCCATTCCCACATACTGACTTCCCTGTCCGGGAAATAAAAAACCGATTTTCCCCTCCAAGGGGGCGCTTCCGTAAAAGAGGTTGGACGTGTTCCAGAAAGGGCGATCCTTGTGATGATCCAGGGCAGACAGGGCTTCCGAGCAGGCCATCTGCAGGTCATCGGCCCATGATGCGTCCGGGCCGGTCTGATGAAGGAGAATCAGCAGACGGCAGGTATCCTGGTCAGAAAACGCGTTGCGGGATTTTGCCGCAAGAACGGAAAAGCCGGTATTCGAGAGCCCTTTTGAAGCCTTTGCTTTCCAGTCAGCCAGGTCCTTCTTGATGGTTTCCGGCGATGGGCCGGACAGCGGAAGGATTTCGACAGACCCATCCCAGGCGATCTCGGGTTTTTGCCGGCCATATTCTTCCAGAACCGCATGAAAATTGCTGCCACCGAATCCAAAGGCGCTGACACCAGCCCGTCGGGGATGCATCTTGCCGGAAAACCAGGGCTTTGCGATGGAATTCAGATAAAAGGGGCTGTCTTCGATATTCAGGTTCGGGTCCGGCTCCCCGGCTTTCAGGGTTGGCGGAATCACCTTGTGATACAGAGACAGGGCGGCCTTGATCAGGCCCGCGGATCCTGCCGCGGCCTTGGTGTGGCCGATCATGGATTTAATGGACCCAAGGGCGCACCGTTGTGCGGTGTCAGGGCCTGCCGGCGGAAATTCACTGAAAACCTGTTTTAAGGCGGTGAATTCCACCGTGTCTCCCACACGGGTGCCGGTTCCGTGGGCCTCGATCAACGCGATCGTGCCGGGATGAATGCCGGCCTGCTGGTATGCGGAGCGAAGCGCCCTTGCCTGACCTTCGGCCCGGGGCGCATAAATGCTCTGGGATTTGGCATCGCTTGAGGTGCCCATTCCCTTGATGACCGCATAAATCCGGTCGCTGTCTCTTTCGGCATCCGCCAGACGCTTTAATACCACCATGCCAAGACCTTCTCCCAGCAGGGTGCCATCCGCATGTTTTGAAAACGGACGGACATCGCCGGAAGGAGAAAGGATCTGTGTCCGGGAAAAACACATGTGCATGAAAATATCGTTTAAGGTATCCACGCCACCGGTGATGACCATGTCCGAGCGCGAGGTAGCCAGCTCCATCAAGGCCAGGTGAACGGCGCTGAGCGAGCTGGCGCAGGCCGCGTCCACCACGCAGTTGGTGCCGCCCAGGTCCAGCCGGTTACAGATGCGTCCGGCAACCACATTGCCCAGAAGTCCCGGAAAGGAATTTTCTTGCCAGGGAACAAAGCCGCTGGATATCCGTTCCATGACCTCACTGATTTTATCCGGTGAGAGTCCGGAGTCCTTCAGGGCTTTACGCCATACCGGATGGCCCAGGCGAGCGCCAAGCGGAATCACCAGTTCCTGAGTTCCCGTAACGCCAAGAATCACGCTCGTCCGATTGCGGTCAAAAGATCGCTCTGTCCCATAACCCGCATCGATCATGGCCATTTTGGCCGTTACCAGGCCCAGCATCTGAGAGCTGTCCGTGGCCTCCAGAATCGAAGGGGGAATTCCAAATTCCGAGGGATCGAAGTCGACGGGGGATAAAAACCCGCCTCTTTTGCTGTAAACATGATCCGGCGTTTTGGGGTCCGGATCGAAATAATCATCCGGCGACCAGTGGGTTGGGGGAACATCGGTGATGGCGTCGTGGCCATGAACGATCAGCCGCCAGAATCCTTTTGCCGTGGGGGATTTGGGAAAGATGCACCCGATACCGATGATGGCGATCGGGGAGATCCGGGCCGGTTCATGCTTCATGAAATCTATTTGTGTTTCTGTTTCTGGCATCAATCGTCTTTATAAAAAACCTGGGTTACGGCGCATTGCGCCGATTAAACACTTGAAAAATGGGTTGCTTCCCTGGAAGAACCAACAATAGCACATCTTTTATAGATACCACGGTTATCCAATAATTATCAATGGATAAGAAAGCTATTGCATATATTTTACAATGGCATTCAGCGGCAGCGGGGAATATGCGTCCATATTCGGGGGGAGGGTAACTCCCTGGCATCGAACCCAGTTGGCCCGTGTCAGAATGCATGCGCCGAACAACAGGTTCATGGCGATGGTGACGGTATCCCGGTTTTCGGGTTTTTCCAGAAAAGAGCTCCGGACCCAGGCATTGAAGGCCCCCATTGCCGGGCCGCACCATATCTGGTAGTCCATTTTCCGGGCAGAATTTCCGGTTGTCGCCCACCGGGAAGACTGGCCCAGATAGGAGCGAAAGACAAGCGCCATTTTATGCCGGGGATCCTGTTCCGCGCGGGCAATCTGCCGGGGATCCCGCTCCATGAAAAATGCCCTTGTCCGCTTCCATTCTTCATCCAGGCTGCATTTAAAAACATCCCGTTCCAGTTGAATCCGAGTTTTATCAGGAATATTCTCCAGCCGGTCATATACGGCGTAAAGCTCATGTAGCTTTGCGGCGCGCTGAGCAAACATGGTGCCGCGCTTTAAAACCTGGACCTTCACTCCCATCTCGAACATATCGGCTGCCGGCGCCATGGCAACATCCGCCTGTCTGGCTTCCGCCAGAAGCCGGCGCACATCTTCGGATGTTCCGGCCTCCACGCAGGCCTGATTAACGGACCCGGTCAGGATATAGGCGGCGCCCATTGAAAAAGCCGCTGCCGCAGCCTGCGGGGTTCCAATGCCGCCGCCAAGACCGACGGGAATGGATTGCGGATACCGGTGGGTTGTGACCATCTCGTTGCGGAGTGCGATCAGTGTCGGCAACAGGGAAATGGCAGGCCGGTTATCGGTATGACCCCCGGAATCGGCTTCAGCGGTCAGGCTGTCCGCCATCGGAACATACCGGGCAAGCTCAGCCTGTTGCCGGGTCAGGGTTTTGTTTTCAATAAGTTGCATCAGAAGTTTTTCCGGAGGGGGGGAAAAAAATCTCTGGGCGACTTCTTCCCGGGAGACCTTGGCGACCACCTGATTGGGGCAGATGATCTTTCCCTGACTATCCTGATAAATCCCCGAAACCCGGTAGTGAACCAGGGCAGGGGTTAGATTCAGATATGCGGAGGCGCAGACCTTTCGAATGCCCTGTTTGATGTATAGGCCGACCACTGCCGTTTCCAGATCCGGATCACCGGGACTGTGAATCAGGTTGAACCCGTAGGGCAGGTTTCCCAGCTTCTCCTGAACTTTGTTTATGGCTTTCTCGACTTCGGCCGGCGTTAAACCCGCGGCGCCGTAAAACCCCAGCATTCCGGCTTTTCCCAGAGCCTCGACCATGGCAGTTGAGGTGATGCCATTGGCCATGGCGCCGCCAACATAGGCATACCGAAGATTATGGCGCTTTTTAAAATCGGGATCTCCCAGATTTTCCGGGGGTAGGGAAGGGGTAAATGCCAGAACCGGACTGCGAACGCCGGAAACCGTTCTGTCCGGCGGCGCATCGGAATCTATCCGGTTTGCGGACAGATCAAACGTCAGGGAGCCACCCCTGGCTGCGGCAGGTTGACCGTTTTGATCCACCAGAACAAAGGGTTGGCTCAGGGAGTAGAGGGCGTTTTGAAGACCTTCGGCATCTGTTTGCGGCGGCGAATCCCCCTGGGTCCAGAAGCTGTTAAGCGCGGTATTCCGCAGTGCATCGATCATGATCGATGCACTGCGGCCAAATAATAATCGGATATTTTTTTCATGGAGTAATTTTTAATCAAAATGTTGGCGGGTGTCAAGAAAGATAACCCGTGAAATAACGGCTCAGGTGTTCAGGCTGATGAGCGAAGGCAGAAGGTTGAAGTCTTTCATGAAAATATCCTTGACCTGAACGGTCATTTTCCTTAAATGATTATAGAATACAGAAGTCAGAATTCGAAACCCATAAAAGCGAGATAAGAATGATTCAGATTACCCTTCCAGATGGAAGCTGTAAAACTTTTGAAGCTCCCCCTTCAGGGACCGACATTGCCATGAGCATCTCCGAGGGTCTGGCTAGAAATTGCGTGGCCATGGAAATTGACGGACGGCTGGTTGATCTGGGTACGCAGGTTGAAACGGATGCCACCATTCGATTGATTACCACCCAGGATCCGCAAGCCCTGTCTATTTTGAGACACAGCGCGGCTCATGTCATGGCTCAGGCCATTCTGCACGTGTATCAAGGCGCGAAATTAACCATCGGTCCCGTGGTTGAGGATGGCTTTTATTATGACATCGACATGGAGCCCGTATCGGAAGTTGATTTTCCCAGAATCGAGGCGGAAATTCAGCGGATCATTCAGGCCAAAATTCCATTCCGCCGCCGCGACGTTTCCAAGGCCGAGGCTCTGGCCGTTTATCGGGATGAACCGTATAAGCTGGAGATGATCCGGGATCTGCAGGATGGGACCATTTCCCTGTACGAGCAGGGGGATTTTACAGACCTGTGCAGAGGGCCGCATCTTCCCCATACCGGCTTTGTCAAGGCCATCAAGCTCATGAAGGTATCCGGAGCCTACTGGCGGGCGGATCAATCCAAGGCCCAGCTTCAGCGGATTTATGGGACAGCATTTTTTGACAAAAAAGAGCTTAAGGCCTATATCCAGTTTATCGAAGAGGCCAAGAAACGAAATCATCGAAAGATAGGCGCGGCACTCGATCTGTTCAGCTTTCATGACGAGGCTCCGGGAATGCCTTTTTTTCACGCCAGGGGAATGGTTATCTGGAATGCCCTTCTGGATTACTGGCGGGCGGAGCACCGGGCTGCCGGTTATGTGGAGACCAAAACACCCATCATGCTAAACCGGGGGCTATGGGAGCGTAGCGGTCACTGGGAAAACTACCGCGAGAACATGTACACCAGCCAGGTGGATGAGATCGAATACGCCATCAAGCCCATGAACTGCCCGGGAGGAATGCTCCTTTACGGGCTAAAGCCCCATTCTTACAAGGACCTTCCCATACGTGCCGCGGAAATCGGACTTGTGCACCGTCATGAACTGAGCGGTGTGCTTTCGGGTCTTTTCCGGGTACGGGCGTTTCACCAGGACGACGCCCATATTTTTATGACTCCCGATCAGATTGAATCGGAAATCCTGGGGGTGCTGCGGCTGGTTGAAAGAATTTACCATACTTTCGGGCTGGGTTTTCACCTGGAACTCTCTACCCGGCCGGCAAAATCCATTGGAACGGATGAACAATGGGAAGAGGCAACCCATGGATTGAAATCCGCGCTGAACGCGTATGGAAAAGCGTATAAAATCAATGAGGGAGACGGGGCTTTTTACGGTCCCAAGATCGATATTCATATCAAGGACGCTTTGGGCCGCACCTGGCAATGCGGCACCATTCAGCTGGATATGGCGCTACCGGAACGGTTCAATCTGACCTATGTGGGGAAAGATAATGAAAAACACCGCCCCATCATGATTCATCGGGTGATTTACGGTTCGATCGAGCGATTTTTCGGGATTCTGGTCGAGCATTTTGCAGGGAGATTTCCCTTGTGGCTGGCGCCGGTTCAGGTGGCGATGCTTCCCATCAATGATGAGTTGGTTTTCCATGCCGGCCAGGTCAAGGACTTTTTTGAGAAACACGGCATACGGGTTGAGATCGATGGCCGGACCGAAAGCCTGAATAAGAAAATCCGGGAAGCCCAGATCAACCATATTCCGGTAATTCTCACGATCGGCGCCAAGGAAAAAGATACGGGAACCCTTTCTGTGAGGACCCTGGATGGAACGGTTCGATATGGAATGCTTCCGGAAATGCTTCTTGAAAAACTGCTTTTGGTGATTCGTGAAAGACGGATTGACCAATCGATCTTTGAAGCTGAATCGTCCGGCGCATGAAGGATAAATACAGAATTTTCTGATATATTGGCTGCCGTGGCAGACATGGTCGGCAGTTGCATAGGTGCTGATTGCATATTGCCTGTTAGTGGAAAATATGACTTCTTTCCGAAGAATGCGTAGATTGACAAATTGCGGCAATATCTGTAACCGAAAGGTTCAACGATCGGGGGCCTACTTCTACTTTGCGGCAAAAATGAGTCTGCGTTCCTCGATACTCAGCAGCGGGCTCTGCAGCCGCAACGGCTCGCCGATGTTCTTGAACAGCAGATCTCCGTTGCCCAGAAGGTTTTCAGCTCCTTTCTGGTTGAGCAGCACGGCGGCATCGATGCTTTTGCTTACCTTCAGTCCGACTCTTGCCGGCAGATTGACATCCAGCGTACCCTTGATGGTCTGCCGGTTCGGGTGCTGGGTGGCGATCATCAGATGAATTCCGGCTGACCTGGCTTTCGCACCCAGTCTGAAGATTTGGGCCTCGATTTTTTTCCGCGATTCCTTGTCCCGGTTGATCAAATCAAAATACTCATCACAGATACAGACAATCCGGGGAAGCGATATCCGGGCCTGGTGCCCAAGCCTGTCCACGGTATCGGCGCCAGCCTCCTGAAGCTTTTTGTAACGACGCTCCATTTCGTCGGCCAGTTGGCTCAGAACGCGCTCCGCGGGCTGTTCGTCCGGATAGACCAGGGCGAATGGGTTCAGCAGAAAAGCGGATTCCCTCAGATCGTTGAAGGCGTTTCGCTTTGGGTCAATCAGCACCAATCGGAGGGTATCGGGCGTATTGGTCAGCAGAAGCCCGGCAATCGCGGTTCGCATCCATTCGCTCTTTCCGCTGCCGGTGGTTCCCCCAATCAGGATGTGGGCGTTTTCAGGTTCGGCAAGGTCCGCCATTCTCAGGGTATTTGAAAGGTCAACTCCCAGAATGATCTGTGAACAGCCGAAGGAAATATCGGGTTTCGGCAACTGATTTCGAATGTCCGAGAACCCGATCACCTGGCGGTCCGGTCTTTGAATGTCCACAACGACGTGGCCTTCAGAGATGTGAATGTAGGGTGGTGCAGCAAGCTCCATGCGGTGCTGGATTTCCTTTCCGATTCCCTGGACTGTCGTGAGCTTTACCCCTTTTCCCAACCGGATAAAAAACCGGATAAAGGTGGGTCCTGTGATCGGGCTGCCATCCAGAGAAATCTCTTTGCCATATTCGCTAAAGATGGATACGAGTTGCTCTGCCTGGGATAATACGGAAGGGTTGTTCTCCGGAACCGGAATATTCTGGGGTTGATGCGCCCCGGAACCGGATACACCCGGCAGGACGCTTGCCAGCCTGCCAATCAGATTTTTCAGATGCTTCTGGGCGTTCTGAATTTCATCCGGCATAAAAATCCGTTCTGTTTTGTCCGGACTGAACCGCAGGTATGCCATGGCTCCGGATGAATCGCCGGTCTGTTCAGACAACATCTGGTGATACAGACAGACTTGAGCCAGATCCGCCTCCGGACAGGCAAGACCCAGCTTGAATTCAACAACGCACCAATGGGGGTGGTTTTGATCTCTGAGATTTGGATCTTGAGTTGCGCGCGGGGGATTTAAACTGGCGTTTTTCGGGATTTTCAGGACCAGATCGGCGATCCCGGACAACAGGACCGAATCTGTCCAGCCGGGTTCAAAAAAAGATATCGAAACTTCCTGCTCCGGGCTGAAAACAAGGTCAATGTCCGTTCCGGGACTCCGGGCTTCCCACAACAAGGATGCGATCCACTCGCACAATCCTTGCGCAGCCGTCCAGAAAGCCATGACCGAAGGGGTTGTGTTTCGCAGATGAACCTGTTCTCTTTGAATGGCGGGGCCGATCTGCCGCTCATACAGATGATGAATAAGTCGCTGTCGCCACTCCTGTTCATCGGGTGCAGCTTCAATAAGCGCCGGTTTCCAGTTGAAGTGGTCATCACTTCCCAGAAGCCGGGCAAAAGATTCATGAAAAATCCGGCCCAGAAGCCGGTTAGATGGCGTTTGGTCGTTAGATGAATTTGAATATCCGGCAAGGTGAAGAATTGCCTTCCGGATCTGACTGACAGACAGAAGTACGGGCATGATTGCTCCTTGTTTACGGAACAACGTCAAATAGAACGGCCGGCGGGCCTTCCAGATAACCGATTTCGCGAAGATGGTTCTTTACAAACTGTTCCAGTCGGGACGTTTCGATATGCATCCGGCGCGCAGCTTCTGTCAGGGCGATGATCCGTTCTTTTTCCATCAGATATAGAATACGCTGGCGGATTTCCTGATCTTCGGGAGACATTGGGTCGCTTTCGGACAGAACATCATCCATAAACGCCTTTGCAGAACTGGCTTTCAGGGATTTGAACCATTCCCGGACGGTTTTTTCGTGAACGGGGTTTCCCTGATACGTCAGATCCCCGCTTCTGGCGTCGTTCAGCAGGCTTCGCAAGGCATCGAGGGCGGCAAGGGCTTCCAGGGAAGGGGTGATCAGCCGAACGCGACGATCATTAAGCTGGCGTAAATACTGATTGACTTTTTTGGCGCTGGGGCTGATACGAAACTGAGGATGTCTGAGCAAGACCAGTCGCTGGCCTTTTTCAGGCGAAAAATTTTGAACCAGCCGCCGAAGCTTCCCTGCCAGGCTGCTCATATTCTGATGATTGCACAAAGAAATTCCGATCTCGGCATCGGGACAGGCAATGACCATGTCTACATCCGGATAACGCCGGTCTTTTTCCCGGCAGCGCTCATCCAAAATATTGATCAGAGAAGGAAGCACGTTTGAAAGTATATCATCCATTTCGTCCAGACCGATGCGGCTGAATGCGCTTTCTTCACGGGCATCCATTTCATTTTGTAGAAATGTGCTGAGTGGCGGCTCTGAATCTGGCAGGCCGTGTCCGGGGGCAGGGTTGGACAGATTGTCCAAGATGTCCGCGCAGCGGGAAAGAATTGCGCGGCAGGTCCGTTCCGCTTCTCCCACAAAAACAGACAAGTCTTTTGCAAGGTTTTGAAAGAGGAGGCTTTTGTCAAACCCTTTATCCGATATGGCGTCGATCCTTGAGGATATCACCTTTAGAGCCTGATCCAATTTCAATGTGCCGAGTGTCAGAACATGGCAGGACATGGCGTCAAAATCCGGAAAAGCCACAGCCTTTCTGAGTTCGCCCAGAAAAGATGTCTGGATACAGGTGACCAGCAAGAGATTCGATGTTTCGTCATGAAGGGTGCGGATGGCCTGGCCGAAACGAAACAACCCGTCGATGTCCTTGGGGTAGCGCTGAAGAGCTTCGATCTGGTCAAAAGACAGGACCACGGGAATCGTTGGCCCAGCCAGCCGGCACAGCTCCAGAACCATCTCTCGGGCCAAATCCTCGGAGTCATCGGTCTCGTCCGGCGGGCGGATCTGAAGTTTGGAATATGAAGATTCCGGCAGCGAATGTCCCTTCAGCCAGGATTGAACATCCGGGCAATGGCGGTGATGAATCAGGTGTTGAAGGGCCTGGCACAAATTTGGGGAAAGATGGGATTCCGTCCGGATGGTTTCGGTAAGATCTGTCAGCTCTTCGAAAGAGATGGTGGTTTTTTTGCACAGAAGATAAAGCCTGCGCATAAACACCAGTTCGAGTTGGGTTCGTCCATTTTTGCCGGGCCGGGCCAGGCTTTCGACAAAACTGGTGCGAAGATGCCTCCAGAGCCGGTTGGGACTGGTATGGAGGCGGACCGATCCAAAAACACAAAGATTTGGCAGGGTGAGCGTATAATGCTGGAGGCGATTCAGGACATGGGTTTTCCCGCTTCCGGTTTCGCCGTACAAAAGAACGGATGTGGTGCGTCCTTCCTTTCGGACCGTATTTAGCGCCCTGCTGCAGAGGCCGAAAGCATTGGAATGGATTTCAGCGACATCGGTTCCGCTGGGCCGCCAGGGATCGGCGACGATACGGTTTCGAAAGGGGTTGATCATCCGCGATTCCCTTCGCGCAGGACAACCACTACATAATAATTCCCCTGGCCATCCGCAATCATCGTCTCTTTTTCTGTATCGGTCATCTGCGCAGGATGGGCGTGCTTATTTAAAAAAACTTTTCCCTGTTTTGCCAAAATCAGGACGGCGCGGTCAAATGTATCCTTGGATAAATCCAGGGCATTTCGAAGGTCAGGAAGCCATACCGGCGCCTGTTTTGCGGCGCTGGGAACAATTTTGAGCATGGTTTGTACAATCCGGTTCAAAACCGTTTCAGATACATCCGGTTCAGGCAAAGTGGGCTGTAAATCCTTTCTGCTGTCCACGCCGGAAGGAGAAGCAGCGGTTCGCGAAAGGGACAGCATATTTTG
>CAIVVZ010000025.1 GCA_903909505.1 uncultured Desulfobacteraceae bacterium | reverse complement strand
ATTCTGCAGATTACCACCGCCGCCCGCCGGGCCGCGGAGTTGTGCCGTCAGATGCTGGCCTATTCCGGCAGGACCACATTCGCACTGGAGAATGTGAATCTGCGCGAGCTGATCGAGGAAATGGCACATCTGCTCAAAACTTCCATTTCTAAAAAAGCGGTGTTGAATCTGAGTCTGGAGCGCGGACTTCCCGCCATTCAGGTGGATCCGAGTCAGGTCCGCCAGATTGTGCTGAATCTGATCATCAATGCTTCGGAGGCCGTCGGCGATCGAAGCGGGGTGATCACGGTTGCCGCCGGCGCCACGCGCTGCGACGCGGACTACCTGAGAAAGACCGAGCTGCATGATAGTCTGGTACCGGGGTTTTATGTGCATCTGGAGGTGACGGACACAGGCTGCGGTATGGATGCCGAAACCCGGGACCATATTTTTGAGCCATTTTTCACCACCAAGTTTACGGGCCGGGGATTGGGACTGGCCGCGGTGTTGGGCATTGTCCGGGCGCACAAGGGGGCGATCAAGGTTTACAGCGAGTTTGGCAAGGGAACGACGTTCAAGGTCCTGTTTCCGGCTCTCGATATGGAGGAAAATAGAGTCCAGCCCCATGCGCCATCTCTATCAGACAACTGGCGGGGAAAGGGAACGATCCTCCTGGCGGACGATGAGGAAAGCCTGCGGGCACTGGGGGCCATGATGCTCGAACGGTTGGGGTTTACGGTTCTGACCGCCGTGGATGGCAGGGAGGCGCTGGAGTTGTATCGAAAGCGGCAGAGCGAGATCAGCCTGGTGATGCTGGATCTGACCATGCCCCATATGGACGGGGCTCAGGCCTTCGGGGAGCTGCGCCGGATCAATCCGGACGTCCGCGTGATACTGGCCAGCGGCTACAGCCAAGAGGATGTGGCCGCGCGTTTTGCCGGAAAACGCCTGTCCGGAGTGCTCCAGAAACCCTACAGCCTGAATAAGCTGAGGCAACTGTTGATGAAGGTGGGTGATAAGGGAAACACGGAGATTTAATCATAAAGCTTCAAATGAGTGAGCAGAGGCCAAATTCGGCGCATGTTGACGCACTGTTTTTCATTTGGTATATCTAAAAATCCGTAATCATGTTAAAGAATTTTCCACTCTTGTTTTTTAATCAACCAACAGGAGGCCGGTTTATGTCCGTCGCTTAATTGTCTCGCCTTTTTTTTATACAGTATGAAACCATCGTCCTGTGAGGGAGAACTGCGTGAAAATTGCCTGCTTCATGGTTTTATCTTCTGCACTCATTCTGGGAAACATGACTTTTTGTATGGCTGAATCAGAATACATCGGCATCGTCAAGTCAGTCATCCGGAATGTCTTTTTCATTCGAAACGGCGAAACAATCCCGGCGGTTGTGAATATGAAAATGATGATCAAAGATGTGGTGAGAACCGGGCCGGATGGGGCGATAGGATTCATTCTGAAAGATGATACCGTCATTTCGATGGGCCCGGGAAGTGAGATCGTTATTGATGATTTTTCTTTTGATCCGGTTGAGAAAAATTTGTCCTTCATTGCCAGAATGCTCCATGGCACGGCTTCATATTTTTCTGGCCAGATCGTTAAATTGTCTCCCGAATCCGTTCGTTTCGAGACGCCTGTGGCAACCGTCGGCATGAGAGGAACACATTTCCTGGTTAAGGCGGAGGAAAAATAGAAAAGGACCTTCCCCTACGGATAATGGTATCTGCTTCAGATTTTCAATGCCTTAAGGACGAAAGATTCAATGAGAAAAATGCGATTTACGTCGTTTCTGTTTCTCCTTGTCATAGGTTTCGGCGGTTGCAGCAGTAAGCACATCATCGTTTTGGTGCCGGATTCTGATGGTTCAACGGGACGTATTGTGGTCTCAAATCAGGCAGGGAGCGTCGAGATCGATACGCCATACCAGGCAACAAACATCCAGGACAAGAATTCGATGCCGTCGCGTCCGGCAACCATGGATAAAGATAAAATCAATGCGATCTTTGCTGAAGCCCTTGCTATTCAACCAACGGCGCCCATTCATTTTCTACTGTATTTTGAAAATGATATGGCGACACTTAACACCGGTTCTCTGAGTGTTCTTCCCGAAATTATTGAAACCATCACTAACAGAAACTCCGTGGATATCAGTATTATTGGTCATACGGACACTACCGGCGACAAGAATTATAATTTGAAACTGTCAACCCGCAGAGCAGAGTCTGTAAGCAGACTACTGATCGAAAGGGGCATCAAATCGGAATACCTGGAAATTTCTTCTCATGGAAAGGAAAACCCGCTGATCAGAACCGAAGATAACGTCAGCGAGTTCAGAAATCGCAGGGTTGAGATCGTTGTCAGGTAACTGTATTTGAAAAATAAATTTTTCTTTTAACCATGCTGATTGCAGTTCCAGGGGACACCACCGCTTTCACTATTCATGGATAATCCAGACGGCTCTGACACATCAACTCGAATGATTTTTGGGGTGGGTTTGGCTTTGACATCCATCCTGATCGCAGTTTACCTGCTGAATCCTTCTATTGTCCAATTCTCCAACCATAAAATCACCGATATGATTCTGGCCTCTTCGCCGCCAAAGCCCATTTCCGGAAAAGTAGTGGTCGTGGACATTAACCAGGAAAGTCTTGCCAAATATGGCCAGTGGCCCTGGTCAAGACATCGATTATCGAATTTACTGAGTAAAATAAATGAGATGGGCGCGATAAGTATCGCGCTGGATATGATTCTCTCGGAGCCAGACAGAACTTCTCCGATAGCTTGGCAAAAAGAAAGTTCCGAAACGGACCATCATGCTGATCTTGAGGTTATTCTTTCTGAACTGACAGACCACGATGCAAATTTTGCAGATACATTGTCGAGAGGGCCCTTCGTTCTGGGGTTTGAGTTTCTTTTTGAGGATGCCGGCGGAACAACCCGTCCCTGCCTGCTGCATCCGCTGAATGTGATTTGGGTTCAAAATTCGGTTTCCGATATCATTGTAAAACGATTCTTTACTGCCGGGAACATTGACTGCAATCTCGGCCTGTTCTCGAATGCCGTGTCGCATTCCGGATTTTTGAATGCCACGCCTGATTCAGACGGTATTTTGAGGCGAATGCCTTTGCTGATAAATTATGAAAACCAGCTTTTTCCAGGCCTTGCACTTGCAACCCTGCTGCGGATCGAAGAAACGAACCGGATCCAGTTCATGGAAGAAAAAAGCGGTCGCAGTTATGTGCGTTTGTCGCATGCGGTGATACCCGTGGACGCGAAGGGAAACATGCGCATCAATTTTGCTTTAAAAGCCGATGCGCTCAGGCGAGTATCTGCCTTGGACATTCTTTCTGGTAACGCATCGGCAGACACGTTTAACGGCAAAATTGTACTTATCGGTTCTTCTGCATCTGGATTGAAGCAAACCTATCAGACGCCCAGGAATCCAGTTTTTACCCATGTGGACGTTCACGCACTATTATTAGAGACCATTTTAACCGGGAACTTTGTTTTCCGGCCCCACGATTTCTTGATTTGGGAAGCCTTGTTCGGAATGGTCCTTGCGGCAGTGTGCGGCCTGTGTATTGTACGGTTTGGGTTTGCATGGAATGCGGTTATCGGCGTCATATGTATATTGGGCATATGGCAGGGAACGACTGCGATTTTTCAATATAACGGTTTTTTATTTTCTCCGTTTTTGCCGTTTTTGTTGCTTCTGTCCAATTATGTTATTTTAACCATTTTAAAATACTGGATAAACCAACTCAGTGCCAGGAAAATGACGGAAAGTACACTGGTGCTTCTGAAAGCGAGTGAAAACAAACTAAACGCGATCATTCAAACCATTCCAGACATCGTTTTTTTGCTGGATACCACAGGAAAAATCACCTTTGTCAGTCCGGCGATATCGAGATACGCGGCTCAACCCGAAGAACTGATCGGGCAACTCATCATCAATCTGGTTGTACCCGAGGACAGGAAAAAGGCCATTTGCAGAATCAATGAGCGGCGAACCGGAGGTCGGGCCACATCGACTATTGAATTACGCATGCTTTGGCATGGATCTCTCCAGAGCGATGCCGAGATACGGTATTTCAGTGTGTCGGCAGAGGGAATCTATCAAAAAGAGACGCCAGACAGGCTTCTTTTTCAGGGAACACTGGGAATTGCCAGGGATATCACCGAGCAAAAAAAAGTTGAAAATCAGCTCCAGCAGGCCCAAAAAATGCAAGCCATCGGAAATCTTGTTGCCGGCGTTGCCCATGATCTAAACAATGTCCTCAGCGGCCTGGTCAGCTATCCGGAGATGCTGCTGCTGGAGTTGCCGATGGACAGCCCACTGCGTCCAAAGATAGCCATTATCCAAAGGTCCGGGCAAAAGGCGGCCTCAATGGTTCAGGATCTGCTCACGCTTGCTCGCCGAGGTGTGTTGATAAACGAGGTTTTCAACTTGAACACCACCATTACGGATTACCTCGCTTCTCCGGAGTTCAATGCAGTCAAACGAAATCATCCCAAAGTTCATTTTGAGACCCATCTGTCCACGGAACTTCTGAGCCTCAGAGGCTCTCCTGTTCATCTTTCCAAGGTGCTGATGAATCTGGTCGGCAATGCCGCGGAAGCCATGCCGGCAGGGGGCTGTATCTCTTTATTCACACGAAACATCTATTTGGATTTGCCAATAAATGCTTATGAGACGATTCCGGAAGGAGAGTATGTCTGCTTCAGTATTGCTGACGAAGGGGTCGGAATCTCGAGGGAGGATACCAAACGGATATTCGATCCCTTCTATACCAAAAAAATGATGGGAAAAAGCGGAAGCGGTTTGGGCATGACCGTGGTTTGGGCCGCCGTAAAAGATCACGCCGGATATATTGATATTCAGAGCAGCGAAGGCGAGGGGACGCGGTTTGATATTTATCTGCCGGCCACCCGGGATATGGCCGGCGAGAAAAAACACAATATTGTCCTCGAAGATTATATCGGAACCGAATCGCTCCTGGTAATTGATGACATTCCCGAACAGTGCGATATCGCCGTGAAGATGCTCGGCAAGCTGGGATATCAGGTATCATCTGTCCCCAGCGGCGAGGCTGCCGTTGATTTTCTGCAAAAGCATACAGTGGATCTGCTGGTGCTGGATATGATCATGCCGGAAGGTATGGACGGTCTGGAGACCTATCGGCGGATCATCTCGATACGCCCGGGGCAAAAGGCTATTATCGCCAGCGGCTATTCAGAATCAGACCGGGTCAAGACGCTCCAGCAACTGGGAGCCGGAGCCCATATTCAGAAACCCTATACGCTGGAAAAAATTGGCGTTGCGGTCCGGGCGGAACTGGATCGAAATTAGCCGGTGTCAAAACCTGCCATGACTCTCTATTCATCCCCCCTCAGGATTCGTTTCAAGATTTTGCCGGTGGCGCTTTTGGGCAACTCATTCACCACAACCACTTTTCGGGGCACCCTGTAAACCGCCATGTTGGTCCGGCAGAAATCCATGATTTGCTCCGGTGTCGCCGCGGCATTTTCCTTTAAGACAATGGCGGCGTGAACCGCCTCTCCCTTGACGGGATCAACAACGCCGTAAACCGCTGCCTCTTGAACCGCCGGGTGCATGTAGATGATTTGTTCCACCTCATTGGGGTAGACGTTGAAGCCGGCAACGTTGATCATGTCCTTAACTCGGTCGGTGATATAGAAATAACCGTCCGCATCCGTCATTCCGATATCTCCGGATCGCAGCCATCCGTTTTGGATCGCCTCCGCCGTTGCTTCGGGTTTTCGCCAGTATTCCTTCATCACGTTCGGTCCCCGGATAATAATTTCGCCCATTTCTCCAGCCGGCAGTTCATTGCCGGCTTCATCGGCGATTTTCATATCCACATTCTCTATCGGCATGCCGATACTTCCGAATTTGTGGCTGAAATCATGATTGTAGCTGGCAAAAGGAGAACACTCGGTCAGTCCATATCCTTCATGGATGATCATGCCGAATTTTTCTTCCCAGCCCAGTGCCGTCTCCCGGGGCATGTTTGCCGCGGCGGTAAAGCAGTACCGCAGGCTGGACAGATCGTAATGAGCGGTATCCATATTGAGTAAATAGATAAAAACGGTCGGTACGGCAAAGAACAGGGTTACCCGCTCCTTCTGAATCGCCTCCAGCACGGGTTCCGGCTCAAACCGGCGGTGCAGCACAAGGGTGGCGCACTTGCTGACGCCCCCGTTCAGGATATAATTCTGCCCGAAACAATGGAAAAGGGGGAGAAAGTGATGCAGCCGATCAT
>CAIVVZ010000024.1 GCA_903909505.1 uncultured Desulfobacteraceae bacterium | reverse complement strand
TGCAAAAAAGAGCTGGCACCCTTCAAGGTGCCCAAGAAAATCATGCTCATGGATGCGCTTCCCAAAACCCCCACCGGAAAAATCCTGAAGCGGGACATGCGCTCGTCCAATAAGGATCTGTTTACCCAGAACAAGTAGTAACCGTAACCTTCCCCCCTTTGGAAAGGGGGGCCAGGGGGGATTTCGGGCACTCATCCACCTGAAAACCCCCCTTCAGCCTTTATAAGGAGACACCCATGCACGTACCCATGACCCCCAGTCGAATCCTGAAAAGAGCGGTCAAACTGTATCCTGAAAAAGTAGCGGTGGTGGACGGTGATGTCCGGTGGACATACAAAGACGTTGAAAAACGCGTCTATCAGGTATTTCATGCGGAAAAGGCAATGGGCATTTCCCCTGGCGGACGGGTGGCCATGCTGGATTTTAACTCCTACCGGTATCTTGAGCTTTATTTCGGCATGGCTTTAACCGGCGATGTGCTGCTGCCTCTTAACATCCGCCTTTCCGCTGCCGAATACACCTATATTTTGAACAATGCCGAAGCCGAAGCCATCATTTTTCATGCCGACTTCAAGCCCATGATCGCCAAAATCCGGCCCGTGCTTAAAACCGTGAAGCAGTTTTTCATTGCCGAAGGCCCCGCCGATGAACCGTGGATTACCGGAACCTATGAAGATGCCATTGGCAAGGCGGCTTCCGATCCCGTGGAATCGACCCTGGAAGATGAAAATGCCCTGCTGAACCTCTATTACACGAGCGGCACCACCGGAAATCCCAAAGGCGTCATGCTGACCCACCGGAACATCTACGCCAACGCGCTGACCACCATCATTTCCTTCAAGCTGGAAGACGCCACGGTCTGGCACCACATCGCCCCGCTCTTTCATCTGGCTGATGCGTTCTTTATCTGGTCCGTCACCTATCAGGGCGGAAAACACGTCATGCAGCGCCAGTTTGTGCCAAAGGCCGTTCTGGAAACCATGCAGAATGAAAAAGTCACGGCAGCCATGATGGTGCCGACCATGATCAATTTTCTGCTGAATGTCCCGGAAATGGAAAAAATTGACCTGTCGTCTCTAAAGTGGGTCATGGTGGGCGGCGCGCCCATGTCTCCGGCCAATGCCAAACGCATGACCAAACAACTGGGATGCCGGTATGTCTCCGGTTACGGCCTTACCGAAACCTGCCCGCTGCTCACCGTCGGCAATCTTAAGGACTCGTTGAAAGATCTTTCCGAAGATGAACAAATGGCCTATATCACCCGCACCGGCCTGGAAGTGACGGGCGTTGATTTAAAAGTCGTGGATTCGGAAGGCAAGGAAGTGTCTAAGGACGGTAAAACCGTGGGCGAGATCATCGCACGCGGAGACAACGTCATGAAAGGCTACTGGAAGCTGCCGCAAGAAACCGAAACAGCCATTGTCGCAGGCTATTTCCGCACCGGCGATCTGGCAACCGTGGATGCCGAAAATTACATCCTGATCGTGGATCGGGCCAAGGACATCATCATCAGCGGCGGCGAAAACATCTCATCGGTTGAAGTCGAAAACATTCTTTATATGCACCCGGCCGTTCTGGAATGCGCGGTCATCGCCGTGCCGGATGAAAAATGGGGCGAAATTCCCAAAGCCATCGTGGCCCTGAAACCCAATGCCCGGGCAACCGAAAAAGA
>CAIVVZ010000023.1 GCA_903909505.1 uncultured Desulfobacteraceae bacterium | reverse complement strand
GGCAACCACGTGATTGTTGGTCAGAATATGGCCATCGGGATCCATGATCATTCCGGAGCCCAGTCCTTTCATCTCCCGTTTGAATTTTTTGGGCATTTTGCGGGGAGCATTGAAAAAATAGTGAAAGAAAGGATCGTTTTCGAATGGCAGCAGCGGATTGTTGACTTCCTGACGCTGGGTCACTTCGATATGAACAACTGCTGGAATGGCCTGTTTTGAAACGATGGCGATAGCGGTGCTCAGATCGATGGCTGATGAGTTTGCGCTTGAAGTCGCGATGGGTAATGACGGAGTTTCCGCAGCCGATGAGCTGACAACCAGAGATTGGAACACTCCCAGAGTGATCCCCAAAACAAGAAAACATATCAGACACTTTTTATTGAAATGGTCGCGTAACATTTGCACCTCCGCATGGATATGGGTTGATGGAAATCCTTTTCAGACATTGCCCCACTTACGATTCATTTCATGAGCGTGGTGACCCGTAGACTCACATCATGGCAGATTTCCGTTTTTGTCAGATGCGAAATGCGGTTATTCGTGGATTACCACAGGACGATCATTAAAATCCTGATCCCCACCAGTCCCAGTGCAAGGGAAAGACCACGGATGATCCATTCTCCTTTGATCCGCTCCGACAAACGTGCACCCAACTGTGCGCCGAGAACTACGCCGATCGCCAGAGAAACGGTCATGTGCACGCCCTGATGAAAGGTTCCTTTGACAATATGCACGATTGTTCCGGTCAACGCCATGATCGCCAGTATGAAATGGGACGTCGCCGTTGCAATATGGACGGGAAACCCCAGGAAATAAGACAGTAACGGTACATGGATGATGCCGCCGCCGATACCCAGAAAACTCGACAGATACCCGACAAAAATGCTCAAGACCACCCCTAAATAAGGATTGAACGTGTATTTATAAACGATGCCATGCGAATCCACGATACTGCGGGTCATTTTGAACCGCATGGTGCAAGGTTCCTTGCAGGTTTCTTTTGACACACCCGAACGGAACATCAGAAAAATGGAAGCACAGATCAGCAGCACACTGAAAAGAATATCAAAAAGGCGTCTGGGCACCATGGAGGTGTTCAGCGCACCAAGGATGGATCCCGGAATGGTGGCCAGGGCAAACAGGAAACCGGATTTGTAATCGATCCGCTTCATCAGGGCGTAAGCTTCGGAGCCCGACACGGCATTGAAGAAAACCACGGCAAGCGAAATACTGGTCAACAACTCCGGCGACTGGTCCGGATAGAGCAAGAGCAGAATCGGCATCAACACAAACCCGCCGCCAGCGCCGATCAGTGTTCCATAGGCTCCGACACCAAAGCCCATGGCAATCAATCCCAGATACTTTTCAAAAGGGAATATCATGATGCCTTTCTTCTATTTGGAAAATATGCCTTTCCAGCCGCCCGAGATCAGGCGGGCAACGGTCATCAGGATAAAAGGGGCGGATAACCCTGCGGGCGCTGCCAGATAGCGAGGCTGCCATTCAGGTTCAAATTTTGCCTTATATTCGTAAAGGCCTTCAAAGTTATAGAACTCCTCGCCCAGATCAAATATTGCGGTACCGATTTTATGCCATAATGGCGCCAGTGGATGCCTTTCCAATCCGGCAAGCGGTGCCATTCCGAGCGAAAACCAATCATAATTTTCCGTTTTGCCCCACAGCATCAGCTCGACGAATAAAAATTCCATAATGCCGCTCGGACTTTCCGGATCATAACGCATCAGGTCAATCGACAACTCTTCCTTATTGATGTTTTTCCAGAGATTGGCAAACGCCCGGATGCGTCCTGATGGATCGTACACTACGGCAACGTCTGTGCGACAAAGATAATCTTCATTAAAAAAACCCAGAGAGAAGCCTTTTTCACGCGTATGCTTTTTCAATAGCCATTGATCTGAAATATTTCGTAACACCGCCAAATTATCTTTCAACTCGTTTTCGGTAAGGATCGCAAAATAGTAGCCTTTTTTGGTGAACTTATTGCGGGCACCGCGCTGTGAATCATGTTTGTTGCCTTGCAAAGAGAATTTCGCCAGATTGACCCTGGCCTCTTCGCCGATTTTTAACGGAGATAGCCCGAGATCAAGGTAGTATGGCAAATATTTATCACTGACCTGATAGAACACGCATTTAGCGTTATAAAGATCAACTTGTTCGCGAAAATGCCAGAGCAGGCTGTCAGCAGCTTTCGGGTCACCCACGGGATCGCCCATGACAATCCAATATTTCGGCGTAACGGCAAACATTAAAAATGCTTTCCTGTCCTCGCTCCAACTTAAATACTTATCACCCAGCAAAGCCAGAAAGCCCCGGGGATCCGTCGCGTTGGCTATCAAAGCCGTTGCCTCGTCCAATTCCCCTGAATCGGGCTTTTTGAGTGCCCTGGGACGCGCCACGGTCAACAAATAATACAAGGCATAGCCTGTTGTTAACACAGCCGATAACAGCAAGGCCCGCAGAAAACGGGGCGCATCGTCCTGATAGGAAAACTGCCACCACAATTCGTTCGCGTACTGGACCTTACGATAAGCGAAGAAGCCAAGCCAGGTCGAACCCGCCAGAACGATCACGATCATCGCAATCCACGGACGGGAAAAAGGCATGGCGAACAGGGACGATTTGCGCCGGAAATAGCTTCTTGCCGGCAGCATCAATATCAACATCACGGATAACGCCAAAGATTCCTGCCAAGCAAACCCCTTGAGGATTGAAACAACGATACCCAATGCCAGTAAAATAAGGCTGCCGTACCATGCGGCGTCAATGCGCAGACGTATGCCCCGTGCCAGAAACAACAGAAGCAGTCCGGTAAGGCTGCCAAGAAGATGAGATATTTCAATAACGGGCAAGGGGATAAAATTGCGCAGCCAGTCCATTGCCGACTGTTTTGCCGGTAGGGCTCCGGAAACCAGGAGTACTCCTCCAAAGAATAACAACAATATAGAATATATCTGTGGGATGGTGACGGATAACAACCGTCTGAAAACCCTACTGCCTTCAACAAAGGCTTTGCGTCTGGTAAAGGCTTCATAGCTCAACAGCCCTCCCCCCGCAAGCATCAGGGGCAGAAAATAATAAATTATCCGGTACAGCAATAAGGCTCCGATCAGAGACGGATGATGATGATGTGTCGACTGAACAGCAGACATGAGCCATAAAAAGGCGCTTTCAAATACGCCGATTCCGCCCGGAATCTGACTGATGACGCCAGTCACTTGAGCCAAAACAAAAACCAATAAAAATGCCGTGAAACTGATTTCAACGCGACCCGACAGAAACACCCAGAGAACCAGCGAGGATAAAATGACATCGATTGCGGCAATCAATGTCTGACCGAAAGTCATGGATATGGATGGAAGGCGGAATTCCAATCCTTTAATTATCAGTGGCTTTCTCCAGAAAAAAACCGCGATCCAGTAGCCGCCCAGGGAAAGCGCACAGGCAGCGGTCAACCAGTGGATTATTTGTGGATTTTTAAGGGGATGGAGCAGATATTTCGGCAGAAGCAAACTGCTGAACAACCCCAGCGTCAGGATACCCAAAAAATAAGTGACCGTGAGAAAAAGAGAAATTTTCAATACGTCCCAACCCGGTATCCCCCACGCGGAATAAAAGCGATACCGGACCGAGCCACCGGAAGCCCAGGCATGACCGGTATTATTACTGATGGAGTAACTGATCAGAGATGCTGCCAGGACTTTTAAGACAGAAATTTGGTCATGTCCGGTGTAACGAAGCGCCAGTAAGTCATAACCGGCAAGGACAAGATAATTGAGAACCGTCAGCGCAACCGCTGCGATGAGAATTCTTGCGGGCACGCCTTTAACAGATTGGAGAATATGATCAATATGGTGGGCTTTTAATTCGTTATGAACAAGGAACAGCGCGAATCCGAATAAAAACAAGGGAAGAAGATGAGCGGCTTTTTGGAAATAAAGCAAAACGGATTCTCGTTTCATATTGGTTTCCGTAATAAAATTGAAGTCGAGGTGAACCCATTGATGGGTTGCTTCATTTTAAACCGATCTGACGATATGTTTCGCTGATTCGCTTTGCCAGCTTCGGATAATCCTGGTCGAAATGGTGGCCGCCCGGCAACTCTATCAGCTTGACGCCTGGTATTGACAGGGCATCGCAGACTGAGTCCGCCTTTTCTTCCTGCCCGATAATGCATAGTATTTTGTTCCCCTGAATTCGACTCAGATCCGGCAATATGGGAAATTCGCCACTGTTTTTTCCCATCCAACCGGAAACATGTATCTCGAAATCAGCGGTTTTGCCCAGCGCCAACAGGACGAGCAGGGCAACATTTTCCCGATCCGGCTCTGACAGGCGATTATAAATCGCGGGCAGGATGTCGGCGCCAAAAGAATATCCTGCGAGCACGAAAGCCTTAGCCCCCCAGGCTTTACGGTAATACTTCATTGTATCCGCCAAATCGCTTGCCGCTTTTTCCGGTGTCTTGCTGCTCCAAAAATAGCGTAGCGTATCCACGCCAACAACCGGGTATCCCAGACCAGCCATTTGTCCGGCAACATCCCGATCCAGATCGCGCCATCCCCCATCTCCCGAATAAAACAGGGTAACCGTCTCATTCGGATTTTTTGCGGGAACTTCTACGACCGGCAAGAGATTGGCCTGAGTCCGGTTCCCTTCCACGATTATTTTTTGGATTTCCTTGACGGCAATGGTATCAAGCGGCGTATCATAAGGCGCGATCGCGGTTTTGGCGCCAGATAATCCGCGAACGAAAACAGCAGTTATGTCTTCGGGCTGATCGGTCCACACTGCCAGCCATTTTCCATTTAACGCCGGAGATGATGCCAGCACACGATGACCCTTTATTAGCACTGAAGTCAGCGGAGGACAAGGCACTGATCCGTCCGGCAATTTTGCAGAGAAATCCACGGACAGGTTTTTCGACGCGCCGCCTGATTTCGTCCCGGCGGAGAGAAATGGCAGCAGGCCGCCGTTGCCAATACCGGCCAGGATAGCGGGTTTGTTTTTTGATGCATTTGCCCAATTTGACAAAATCCCCACTGGCTCCATAACACGGTCAGCGTTCAGGCAGTGGTTCTCGCCGTTGGATAGCGCCTGCATGGCTCGGGCCGTATCGACTATTGCAACAGCGGCGCCGGCTTGAGCAATGCGGTGCGCCAGATCGTCGGCATGGAATCTTTCTGTGTCGACAAAAACCACGACCAAATCCTGATACGCGATTAATGGGCGGGCGACCGAAATATTACCATAGGCATCGTTTGAGAGGATATCCTGTAAAACCGGAAAATTTTTATGAGCGGCAAACCAGACCGAACCGACTACCATGGCCACCATGGAGAAGACAAGCAACAGGCGTCTATTGAAATTGCGTATGAAGTTCATGAGTTCCGCGCCAGACTTTCAGAGAATGAGGAAATCTGAAGCGTTATGAATCAGATAGATGACAAGAAATATCCCCACTGCAAGGACGGACAGGGTCAGCATAATATCCAGGATCAATGAGGAATGATAAGTATCTTCGTCGATTTGTTTCTCAACCCTTTTGTATCGGACGAAAGCCAGCACCCCCATCAAGGCGCCAAGGCCCACGAGCACGATCCCGAAAAATGACGAATACCCATGGGGAGGCTGAACGACATGCGCTTGTGGAAGTCCGTTTGTTGCCAATAACGATGCAATCTGCTTGATGAATAGGGCAAATTTGACAACCACAAACCCAAAAGCCATTATCCCGATGCTTGTTCTGATCCAGGCCAGGAAAGTCCGTTCATTGGCCATGTGAACGCGTCGATTACGGACCCTTGGAGTTGTTTGTTCTTCCATTGACGCTGCCTGTCCTTATTGTACCACCGTTTTTAGAAATATAAATTCCCCCATCGGCGCTATTGGGGAAAAAGGCGCAGATATGGCCCTCCACTTGGAGTGAATAATTTTTTAAAGATCATATTTTATATCAGTTTTACATCGTCCAGTGCAATAGCCTTTGATTTTAAAAAAAAGGGACGGTGTGTGCCGGTCAACAGCAGGTTCTTTCGGAAAAGATATTCTTGAAGAAACCACGATTTCAGGCTACAATGTCTTTAACCATTCAAAAAAGGAGACTGATTATGGTTGGAGATCTTTTTTCACCGATGCATCTGCTGGTCATACTTGCCATTGCTTTGATCGTTTTTGGGCCCGGGAAACTTCCTGAACTCGGCAGTTCCCTTGGAAAAGCCATCAAGGAATTCAAGAAAGTCATAAATGATCCGGAGAAACTCATAAAATAATAAGACACTCGCTCTTAATGGAACAGAAACCGTCAGCCGAATTTGTCGAGTTTGATATCATCATCCATATCTTCTCTGTTTCTGCAACCCTTGTCGGCGTATGCCTGACGGTCATCGGCATTTTCATCATGAGCCGGCGGCTCTCCCATGTGAAAAGCTACGGTGAAGAGCTGCTGGCGCTCGATGCCCTCCTGTTTCTTGCAACGTGTGTCCACTCGTATGTCGCCCTGCGCAGCCGCCGGAAAGAGAGAAAACACCGGCTTGAGCGCATTACCGAAGAAATGTTCTTTGTTGCCCTCGTCCTCATGGCGTTCATCTGTGTGTTCATCGTTTATGAACTGATTTAGGATTGGCAACAGAATACGGTTTTCTCAATTCGCCGCATCCCGAAAGACCAGCACGGGACGTGTTGTCAGGCGAGCGATATTGAGGGCCTCGTCGCTGATGAGACTGAGGTATTTGGGTTTCTTATGACCGTAAGCGCCTAAAACGACCAGATCATATCTGCCGGTCGCCACTTCTTTCAGGATTTCATCCGTAAAATCGCCTTTTGCCATTTTGGTGTCCGGTGCATGTTCAAATTCCTTGAGTTTCTGTTCGGCATTGAACAGACAGGTCCGGGCTCCTGGCTCGTCTTCGCCCCTTTCAGGCTCCTGAACATGCAAAATAGTGATCTCCGGTTTTCTTTTCTGCATCATCAGCCCAATAAATCCCAATGCGTCCTGATCACATGCCGACCCCCGGTAAGCGATTAGAACGCGATGAATGGGACGAAAATTACGGACGATCAGCACCGGCTGACGGGCATGATGCAAAATTTTGGCATGTACGGCACCCAGGATAAACCCCTTGAGGAATGAATGCCCCTGAGCTCCCAGCACGATCATGTCATAGTGCTGGGTATCGGCCAGATGCAGGATTTCATCCGCAGGATCTCCGGTGAGAATTTTAGGCCAGCAGGGAACTTTTCCGCTTTCGCATACCTCACAGGAGCTTAGCACTCCTTCGGCAACGGCTTCGGCTTCTTTTTCGATCCACGCCGTTATCTGTTCCTGACCGGCAAACGGGGCATACAGGGTTTCAGCGCCAATGTCCGATTCATCGGGTTTTACGTAAACGGCATCGACCTTGGCGTCAAAATTCTCCAGCAAATGACAGGCGTATTTCAGCGCCTTTTGGGATTCCTCGCTTTTATCAACGGCTACCAGAACTTTCATTTTTATCACCTCTTATTTTGCGGTTATCTCAACACCAGGACAGACGATTGGCAAACACCGACAAATCTTTCCACCCAGTCCCTTGGAAACAACAGGGTCAGCAAAGATTTTTTCCCCATCCAGAACGCCAGAAGATCTTGGCCGGTATTGGTTGAAATAACAGATTCGAATTTGGACAGTTCCGCCAGACGGGTATTTACCGGGATACCCTTGTCGCTGTAGTAATCTCCGATTTGAATCAGGCGGGTATAGGCTTCGGATTTTGCCGCGCCGTCCTGGGTCAGGCCGATCAGCTCCAGTTGCGCGTCATGAATGGTCACCAGCTGGTTGATCATCTCCAGGGATTCCTGGCTGACGGAAATCTGGTCAATACAGGCAAGGATGCGCCGGATCGGTTTATCCTCTTTTGCCAGAAGAACGGAACACGCGGCATTGCCGGCAACTTTCCGGGGCGCAGCCGCCGATGATTCCCAACCACATTGTCCGCTCTTGCCGCATCCCAGAACAATCAGGTCGCTGCCGTCTTTATCCGCCTCATTCATTATTTCGGTATCCGCATTTCCTGCCCGGATGCGGACCTTGACATCTTTTTTCACCCCCCTGCAGACCTTGATCTCTTCCCAGCTTCCGTTTCTGAGTGGGATCCATTCATGCTCCCATCGCTCCAGGGCGTACGGTGAATCGGAATTACCCAGGCTTTCCAGGAATTCCTCCCGGTAACGCCGCAATGCCTGAACCCGGGGGTCCTGAGTCGGCAACAAAGACTCCCCCTGCGAGGAAGACTGGGCAGGCAAAACAGACAGTAGCGTTACATCCGCCCAGGTATGCCGGGCCAGTTCAATGACTTTTTTAAGTGCCTGTGCGCTGTAGGGATGCTCATCTCCGGCAAACAAAATTCTCATGGTATTCTCCTTTCCGACCGCTGTTTCAGGCCGTTGTTTCAGGATGCTCTGTGTTTGGCCTCGGCCTTTTTCACCACTTCCAGGATTTCCCCCAGCTTAAAGGGCTTTGCCACAAAATCAAACACACCTTTCTGATAGGATTCCTTTGCCGTCTCCATCGTGGCAAAACCGGTGATCACAATGACTTCCGTGGCGGGATGCCGTTTTTTGACCTCTGTCAGAAACGCCATGCCATCCATGCCATCCATTTTAAGATCCGTAATCGCGATATCAAATTCCTTTTCAGTCAGCCGGTGCAGGGCTTCACGGCTCTTGGTAAAGACTTCGACGTCATAGCCTGCTTTTTCCAGCGATGGTTTAAGCCGCTTGCAGACAATGGGTTCATCATCCAGAAGTAATACGGTTGTTTTCTGATCCGATGTCATGGTTGGTCGCTCCTTTGAAAAAATCGGTTACGTGATCTGCAATATTCTCATCACTGTGCATTTGAACATCCAGTTGCCGGGTGTAAGCCACCAGACAGCCAAGCATTTTCACTTTTTCATACATGGCGGCCGGGTCCAGTTTTTTGATACGGCCAACGACCAGATCCCCCCGGATTTCAACACGGAAATTGAATCGTTCCAGTACTTCGCCGATAAATCTGGCGCGCCTGGATCTGCGGGTGACATCCGTGACGCCACCGAGAAAGCGGAAATAGGCGTAATTGTCATTTTGGTTTTCAGCGATATAGGCGTCAATAATGTTAAAATGATACCCCAGCCGCAGATTGAGATCCAGATATTCGGTTGAAAGAACCGCCAGATTCCGCCCGCTGAAACGGGTTGAAGAATCGGAATACGTCCGGGTCAGGCTGGACATAAAGCTTCCGAAATCCACGGACATGGGCTCCGTGCTCCACATTCCGGGCGCCGTCAGTCCTTCCAGAAACGCCTTCATGGGAACCGAGGTAATATCATCCGGACAGATGTCTTTTGCCGATGCGGATCGGGCCTGAACGCCGCCGCCGATATCAATTACAACCAGCCCCAGGGGGATGCCGAATTTCAGTCGTCTGGAAGCGGCATCGCTGCCGCCGATACGGGTATCCCCCAGATGAATCAGTTCCTTAACCGCCTTTTCATGAATAAACCGGATGATATCATGCACAGTTTTACACCCGGACGGCCTGAAGTTTTTATCATGCGGATCCAGCAGATTCAGCGGACTGATTTTTCGCAGGATCCGGCGAAGCAGCCGGTATTCGTAGGATTCCTCAAACACATCTTCAGCGGTGATTTCGTCATAACACAGGTCCTTGGCATATCCGGCGTAAACAATGTTTTGAGTGGCATCCAGGGTGATCTCGTCGCCGGTTTTCAGTATTTGCGTGGCGATGCCGGTATTCACGATGGTCGGAACCCGAAACTCGCGGGCAATGGTTGCCATGTGCCCCATCGGCGACCCCACGTCTGTCAGAATCCCGTGAACCTTGCGCATCACCCTTGCCAGACGTGGAGAGGTGTGCCTGGCCACCAGAATTGCGCCATAAGGAACGTTTAGAATATCCGCGTTATTTTCCAGAATAAACACTTTGCCGGCCGCCACACCGCGCTGGACCACAACCCCCTGATTTTTTAACAGTACGGGGTGATCCGCTACGGACATGTCAAGTTGATCTTTTGCGCATCCGGCCGGCAATTGGATATTCAGGGGCCGGGCCTGAAGAATCATCACCCGGTCTTCCGTGTCAATGGCCCATTCGATATCCTGGGGTCTTTTAAAATAGCGCTCGATCAGCAGCGCGGTCTCTGTCAATTTCTGCGCCAACTCCGGCGTCAAACACGCCTTTTGCTGCAATTCTTCCGGAACAGGCATCACCGCGGTTCCACCGTTCTTTGCCGCAACCATCATAGTGGACTTGTGAACCACGTTAAAACCGCTAAGCGTATGCGGCGGCGTGCGGGTGATCCGGTATTGATCCGCCGACACACTGCCATCCACCACCGGCGCTCCCAGCCCCCAGGCAGCCGTGGCCAGAAGAACGTCTTTTTCAACAGAGAGCGTGTCCAGCGTATAAATGACGCCGCTGGCTTTGGCTTTCACCATCACCTGACACCCCACCGACATCGCCAGTTCATGAATATGAAAGCCTTTTTGATGACGGTAGGACAACACGCCGGGAGAATAGGCGCTGGCAAGCACTTTTCGATAACTGTCCAGCAACTGGTCCGCGGGGACGTTCAAAAATGTTTTGTACTGACCCGCAAAGCTGTGAATGCTGTCTTCTCCCCATGCACTGCTTCTTACGGCAAAGAACAGGGCGTCTTTGGGGTTTTTCTCCTGAAGCTTATCGATGGCGGTTTGGATCTGCCGTGTTACTTCCAGCGGAAAACCGCCGGACAGGAACTGTTTCTGAATATCCGCGGCGATATTTTCGGTGGCGGTTTCATCCTCGGGATCCCAGGAAGCCATTGCCTGCTCGAGATACGCATCCAGTTTGTTTTTTTCCAGAAACGCTCGGAAAGCGCTGGTGGTAATGGCAAACCCGTCCGGTGTCAAAAGCTCCAGCGTGTTTCGAATATCCGCCAGATTGGCATTCTTGTTGCCCACCAGCTCATACATGTCCTGACTCAACTCGGCGTACGGCATGGCGGCATCACCCTGGGGGAGCACCCATTTCCCGGAAAGTGCCTGCTGAATCGTGTCATGAATCTCTTCAAACACATCAAAGAGCCGGACATACTTTCCGGGCGCCAGGGTGTTGAGGTCAAATATCAGCCGGTATATCTGATTTTTGAGCTGGTCATAGGTCGACAGGATATATTGCCGGTCAAAAACATACTCACCGCTGAGTTTGTCTCCCATATCCGCAATCAGCTCCAGAGATGCGTTGTTGGCCGCCAGAATATTCTGAAATTTCTTAAAAAGCTTGGCAAAAGGATATTCCGTTTCCAAACTGCGGTATTGCTTCAGATAATTTTTCATGCCCCGGATAAAGCGCATTGTCTCGTCTATCATTTTCTTTATCCTTGATGGCTAATGGAAATTAAGACTGAACCTTCAGCCGGAATGCCTTTAGTGCGCGCCCTTGCCGCCTTTGAATAATACACCGGTTAATAGCCCCGCCACAACCGCAATCAGGGTCGCCAGGATGCCATACATCGCGCCATGATCGAATGCAAGCAGGGACAATAATTTGGGAAAGCTCTCCAGCGCCACGGTCAGGGAATGATCATAGCTTGCAACGATGGTTCCATTTTGAACCATGTAGGCTTCAACCTTGTAGACTCCCGGAGAAAGTTTGGGGGGAAGGGTGATATCCGCCTCAAATTGTTTCCGGCCTTCAGCAAGCGGCGTATAATGCACATTGTCGCTGACCGCATAAATGCCTTCTTTTTCTTTCAGTTTCAACAGCTCCTTAACCAACATCCCGCTTTCACTTGAATCCGGACTGACGGTGATTTTCTCTTCCAGGGCCGTCAGTCCGAGCTGCCGGACCGGAGCGTCTTTCTGCAGGGTCTTGAAGCTGTCCTCAAAATGTTGGGGCGTGTAGAGCAAAAACGCTTTGGGTACGGATTCAAACGTCACGGTATCGCGGTTCATCCAGAGCAATCCGAAGACTTTCCCCTTTTTTTTCATTCGAAGGGGAGCCGCCTCGCCGGTCATCCGGACAATAACGTCACTGTCCGCCGGCAGGGTTCCATTGATGGAAACCCGTGTGCCGTTGTAAAATGTTCCAATGGATATCCGGTCCGGGAACTGGGAGACCTGAAGCGGTTCCTCGGCTTTCAGCATCGAAGCTTGGGTTAGAAACATTAACGCCATTATTATTCCGGCAGTTGTTCTTGTCATTTTAATGTCCTCCGATATACGCCAGCAGGATGCTCGGGGTGAGCAGCAGATCAACCAGCATTTTGACCATCACAACCAGCACCAGGGAAGCCAGAAGAATCTTCAACTGATCGGCCTTGAGCTTTTTGCTGATCCGGACGCCGAATTGGGCGCCAATCGTTGAGCCCAGCAGCAGAATCAGGGCCAGAACAAAATCGACCGTGTGATTGGTGTAAGCCTGCATGACGGTCACATTCACGCAGGTAAACAAAATCTGGAAAAGGCTGGTGCCAACCACGACGTGCATGGGCATTCGCAGCAGATACACCATGACGGGAACCATAATAAAGCCCCCGCCGACTCCCATGATCGCGGAAAGCACGCCGACAAACCCGCCCAGAACCAGGGGCATCAGGACAGAGAGCCGAACGCCTGATTTATCGAACATCATCTGTCCCGGCAATGCCTGAACGATCCGGGCATAAGCCGACGGCTTGGAAGCGGAAGCCGGAGGTTCTTTATGCCGGGTTCTCAGGGCCTGAAGGCTTTCCTGGAACATGTAAATTCCGATAAAGCCCAGCATCAGAACATAAGTGACGGAAATCAGAAAATCAGCGCTGCCCAGACGGTTCAGAACCTTGATGAGCTGAACGCCGCCGGTTCCGCCGATCACGCCGCCGACAAGAAGCAGTAGTCCCATTTTAATATCCACGTTGCCCATGCGAAAATGGGCGATGGTTCCGGCCGTGGAAGCGCCTACAATCTGATTGGAATCGGAAGCTGCGGCCACCGTGGGCGGAATCCCCATCATGATCAGCAGCGGGGTCATCAGAAACCCTCCGCCCACTCCAAAAATGCCCGATAAGAGCCCGACAATGCCGCCCATACCGAAAACCAGCAGAATGTTCACGCTGTTGCCTGCAATCGGCAGATAAAGATGCCAGGGTAGAGTCATTATTCTATTTCCTCCTTGTTAATGGTTCTTTCCGGCGCACCAGCTCGATGGCGCACCGGACGTTTTGACGGATGCCGTAAAGCGCTTTATTGAATTCCACGGAACCTTCAGAATCCCCATGCGGAAGTCCGAGAATCAGCAAGGTGATTTTCTTCTCAGCGACAAACCGGATGACTTCGGTTTCAAAATTCCCTTGCGCAATGTAATAATGCACGCTCACCCCGTTGGATCTGGCTTTTTCAATCATCAATTCGAGATGTTTTTTTGCCGCATCTTCCAATCCGGTGAAGGCGTCTGCCGGGGAACATGCCGGTTCTTGATACCAAACCAGCAAAATATGGACATTGGCCTTGATCCGTTCCGCCAGATGAATGGCCCGATATACCGCTGCCAGAAAACCGCCCGTATCATCCTGATTCAAGAGCGGAAAAGGGCTGTCAGCCTCCTGCCGGATGTCCATGCTCACCAGAATATGTTCCATCCACTTGTTTTCCCTTTCCAAAGCGTTGTCTGATACTTTCTGTAATCAAAATTGATGCCAACCTGGAAATTAATGAGTAATATACTGAAATAATGTATATAAATTGCTATTGCGAAAAAAGAGAGCTGCCCGCAGGGGGTATGTCGGCAATGCTGATGTTTCAGTTTGAAACATCTAAAGGGATAGATATGGGGAAAACCTTGCAAAACAGGAGGGGTAATCAGCGTTTCATAATGGAACGTGATTCAGAGCTTTCAGCCAATCAATGGTCCATTTCGGGAGTCTGCATGATCCGATATATTGGTTTTGACAAAATATCCGGTAATGTCACCTAATCATTGTTAGTTATTTCTTGCCATCCTCCATTCTATTGGGTACAATCTGAGAAACCCTTAGCAGAGAGGAGGATGACTTGGCCAATCTCAGCGATCATTTTTGCCCGAACCCAAAATGCCTGGATTATGAAATTAGGGGAAAAGGAAACATCACTACCAGTACACGGTACGGCAAAAACAAAACTCTATTGCTTCGTTGCAAGCCATGCAATTACAGGTTTTCTGAGATATTCGGCAGTTGGCCGTAAATATGGGGTAAGCGACAATGCCGTCAGGAAGTGGTTGAAGGAATACCAGAAACAATAATCGTGATTAAAAATTCATACGCGATGAGAAAAGTCTCACGCAGATTCACACATAAAAAGAAAAAGGGGTCAACCCTTACGGGTTAACCCCTTGTATTATTTGGCTCCCCAGCACGGACTCGAACCGCGGACCCAGTGGTTAACAGCCACTTGCTCTACCTACTGAGCTACTGGGGATCAGTTAAGAATTTTCTTTTTATATTTTTGGCGTTGCAAAGTCAAGAACATTTTCCTGAAAAGCGATTCATCAGGCCGGCGGGCTTGCAGCCACCGCCTTAACCCGAATGGAGAGTTCATCCAGTTGGGCCTTGGCTGCTGTTGACGGGGCGTTGGTCAGCAGGCAGGCGGCTTTCTGGGTCTTGGGAAAGGCAATGACATCCCGAATGGAAGACTGACCGCAAAGCATCATCACCAGGCGGTCGAACCCGAAGGCGATGCCGCCGTGGGGCGGGGCGCCGGATTCCAGCGCGGAAAGCAGAAATCCGAATTTCTCTTCATAGCTTTCCCTTTCCATGCCAAGGGCCTCAAACACTTTTTCCTGAAGGTCTTTCTGGTGGATGCGGATGGATCCGCCGCCGATTTCAGAGCCGTTCAGCACCAGGTCATAGGCCCGGGACTTTACCGCCAGGGGCTCATTCTGAAGCCTCTCGTAATCTTCTTCCAGTGGGGAAGTAAAGGGATGATGCATGGCCTGATACCGTTTTTCGGTTTCATCGTATTCCAGCATCGGAAAGCGGGTGACCCATACAAAGGCGAACTCCGCTTCGTTGATCAGATTCAGGCGTTTTCCCAGATGATTCCGCAGATGCCCCAGTGCCTCATTGACGATTTTTGTCTTGTCCGCCACAAAAAACACGAGATCGCCAACCTGCATATCCAGCCGCTGGGCCAAGGAATTCTTTTCATCTTCGGTAAAGAACTTGACGATCGGCGATTGCCATCCGTCTTCCCGGACCTTGATCCAGGCAAGACCCCTGGCCTGATACACCGCGGCAAGGGCTGTCAGATCTTCGATTTCTTTCCGGGAAAAATCCATGCATCCCTTGGCGTTCAGAGCCTTGACCATCCCGCCTTTTTTGATGCTGTCGGCAAAGACCTTAAAGCCGGAGCCCGCCACGATATCCGAAACGTCCTTCAGCTCCAGGCCGAAGCGCACATCCGGCTTGTCGAGCCCGTAGCGGCCCATGGCCTCATCGTAGCTCAGCCGCGGAAAGGGCGTGACAAGGGATATATCCAGAACGTCCTTAAAGAGAGCCGCCATCAACCCCTCGGCAACGGCCATGACGTCCTCCTCGCCGACAAAGGATAGCTCCATGTCGATCTGGGTAAATTCCGGCTGGCGGTCGGCGCGAAGGTCTTCATCCCGAAAGCACCGGACGATTTGATAATAGCGGTCAAATCCGGAAATCATCAGCAGCTGCTTAAAGAGCTGCGGGGACTGGGGCAGGGCGTAAAAAAGTCCTGGATTCACGCGGCTGGGGACCAGATAATCCCTGGCGCCTTCCGGGGTGCTGCGGGTCAGCACCGGCGTTTCGATTTCCAGGAATCCGTTGTTCACCAGGTAATTGCGGACCGATACCGATGCCTTGTGCCGGCGAATGATGTTTTGTTGGAGCTGGGGGCGTCTGAGATCAAGATGGCGGAATTTCAAGCGCAGGGTTTCCGATACCTCCACCTCGTCCTCGATCATGAAGGGCGGCGTCTTGGCGGCGTTCAGGATTCTGAGCTCGGACACCAGTATTTCAATCTCGCCGGTCGCCAGATTGGGGTTGGTCATGCCTTCGGGCCGTTTTTCAACTCTGCCGCGAATACATAAGACATACTCACTTCGAATTTCGTGGGCCTTCTGATGGACCGTCTCATCCACTTCGGGATTGAATACCACCTGGGTAATGCCTTCCCGGTCCCGAAGATCCACAAAAATCACACCGCCGTGATCCCTGCGGCGAAGCGCCCAGCCGGCCAGAACCACCTCCCTGCCCACATCTTCGGCGCCCAGTTGATTACAGGTATGGGTACGGCGCATATCTCCCAATACATCCAATTGCAATTTGTCAGACAATGGGGAACTCCTTATATGTAAAATTTAATTGATTTTCATGCAAACCGGCTTCGCATCGCTTCCACCAGGTCATTGACCGGAACCGGAACCTGCTCCTTGGTGACCATGTTGCGAAGCAGAACCTGCCCTTTTTCAAGCTCCGTGTCGCCGGCAATCATTACATGGCCCGCGCCCAGCCGGTCCGCCTGTTTCATCTGGCTTTTCAGGCTGCGGCCGGCCATATCCATTTCCGCATGAATCCCGGCTGCGGCCAGTTTGCTGACCCATTCAAAGGCCAGGGTCTGACTGGTTTCTCCCAGGGCGGCAATGAATAATTTCGGCTTTCTGGATAAATCGGGATGACTCCGGGCCGCGATTTCCGCCAGACGGTCCACGCCGATGGCAAAGCCGATTGCCGGAATGTCGGGTCCGCCCAGGGCCTTGACCAGGCCGTCGTATCTGCCGCCGCCGGCAATGGCGCTTTGCGCGCCCAGAAGCGTGGTCTGGATTTCAAAGGCGGTTCGGGTATAATAATCCAGGCCCCTGACCAGGCGCTTGTCCAGCTCGAACGATACCCCCAGAAGCGTCAGATGCCGCATGACCGAATCAAAATGGCTGCGGCAGTCCGGGCAAAGGTAATCCAGGATCGAAGGTGCATCCGCCATGGCTGTTTTGCACGCGGGAACCTTGCAGTCCAGAACCCGAAGGGGATTTCTGGCGCTGCGGCGGGAGCAGTCCTCGCAAAGCGCGCCCGCTTTTTCCGAAAGCAGTTGGGAAAGGCCGACTGTAAATGCCGGACGGCAGTCCGGACATCCCAGGGAATTGATTTTGGCCGTGCAGTCCGTTACCGACAACCGGTTAAATAAGGTCATCAGCATGAAAATGATCTGTGCGTCCATCAGCGGCGAGGAAACGCCGAACACCTCGGCATCGATCTGATAAAACTGTCGGTACCGTCCTTTTTGGGGCCGTTCCCGCCGGAACATCGGGCCGATGGTGTAGAGTTTTTGCACCGGATCGGCGGCGTACAGGCGGTGCTGAATATAGGAGCGGACAATGGAGGCCGTGGCTTCGGGCCTTAAGGTGATCAAATCCCCTTTTCGATCCGGGAACGTGTACATTTCCTTTTCAACGATGTCCGTTTCCTCGCCGATGCTCCGGGAAAAAAGCTCGGTGCGTTCCATGATGGGAATACGGATATCTTTAAAACCGAAATCTTCAAACAAGGAGGCGGTCTGTTTTTCGATGAATTGCCAGAGTTCGACTTCTCCGGGAAGAATGTCTTTGAATCCGCGAATTAACTGTATCATGTCAGGAGTTTCCGATGGCGCTTAAAAATTGATCCAAAATATTGTACAGGCTGATAAAGCTGTCGATATGAATATGTTCGTCTTCGGCATGCTGGCTCATGTCACCGTTCGCGCCCCAGACAATTCCGGGAATGCCGTGATCCGCCAGATGACGGGCATCGCTCGCTCCGTGTTCGCACCCGAGAACCGTTGAAGGGGTAAACGACAGGAGCCTGTCGAGATAGGGGGAATCTCCGCCCAGGAACATGGGGGATGTGGATACCACCTGAAGCTCTCCTTGAATATCCGCGCGAACGGCCTTTACCAGCGCATCGATATCATCGTCTTCGGTATAGCGGATGTCAAAAAGGGCTTCGGCATAATCCGGAACCTGGTTGATAACGCTTCCGGCATGAATGATGCTGAAATTAAGGGTCCGGTGCCAGTGATCCGGGGCCGAAACATCAAAAAAAGCCTTTAATCGCTGATAGTCATCGATCAGCCGTTCAATTGCGTTTTCGCCAAGCCAGGGTCTGGCGCCATGAGCGGATTTCCCCCGGGTTATCAGCTTCAGCCGCAGAATTCCTTTTTCCTTGACAACGATTTTTTGAATGTTGCCGCCATCCAGGGCAATGCAAAAATCGGTTTTGAATTCATGAAGGATTTTTTGAGCGCCGTTTGCGCCCCCGATTTCTTCATCGCCGGTCAACAGAATGCCAAATGGCAGCGCATTCTGGCTTTTCCCCAGGGATACGAGCCTTTCAACATGGTTTTTCAACAAAACCAGCGACAGGGCCACCGCGTATTTGTCGTCAATGCTTCCCCTGCCATACAGACAGCCATTTTCCTCCCATGGCGAAAACAGGTGGTCCGGGCCGTCCACCACATCAAAATGGCTCATCAGCACCACCGGCGCAGATTGATTTTCCGGCAGAACCAGAATCGAAGGCGTGTCGTTGAAATTGAATCTCTGAAAGGCAATGCTGGAAGATTTCAGATAATCTTCGATGTGAACGGCGCAGGCATGGATTTGATCAGGACTGCTGTGAACTGATGGATATCGGATCAGGCTTTTTGTGAGTTCAACGAGTTCTTTCATGGGCAGGTTCTCTTACAACGGTTTGAAAGGCGCCGGTATTTTGGCGTCGGGTCTTCGAATATACATGGGCTCAAACCGGAATATATCATCCACGTCGCCGATTTCAAAGCGTTTCATGCTGATCCATGCCACGGTTGAGGCCCTTAAGGTATTCTGGCAATTCTGAGCAAATCGGGCGGAATCGCCCAAACGTTCCCGGATCAGCGTCTGATAAAGCAATGCGCCGTTTCCGGCGAACAGGGCCGGCGTGTCGTTCAGGCCGGTTATCGCCAGCTCCGGTGACAGGACCTGCTCGGCCGCTTCCTTGACCAGTTCCCCGTTTACCCACCGGTAACGTGCGCAATAGACTTCATTTCTTCCGCCGTCAATCAGGGGGCAGATCGTCATGTTTGGGACAGCCGCCTGCATGGCCAGCGCATCCAGTCCGGAAATTCCCACGATGGGTTTTCGGGTTGCCGCGGCAAGTCCCAGAATCGTGCTGATGCCGATCCGAAGGCCCGTAAAGGAGCCGGGCCCATGCGTGAAAGCCAGGCCGTCCGTCATGGACAGATTCAGGCCGGCAAGCTCAAGCGCCGAATCAATCATGGCCATCAGGTGTCTGGAATGGGTCCGGCCGTTTCCGGATGTGACCTCGGCCAGGAGATCTCTCCGGTCCACGATCGCCACGCTGCAACTGCGGGTGGACGTATCAACCGCAAGAATCCGCATCATTCCCCATCGAGATTAAATGCGATATTCAGCACTTCGGACATGTTCTTGACCGGAATGAAATGAATTTTCTTTTTAACGTAAAGCGGAATCTCATCCAGGTCCCGTTTGTTTTTTTCGGGGATCACAATGGTTTTGATTCCGGCGCGCAAGGCCCCGAGAGCCTTTTCCTTCAGACCGCCTATCGGAAGCACTCTTCCCCTCAACGTGATTTCTCCGGTCATGGCGACATATTTATTCACCGGCTTGTTGGACAGGATGGAAATCAGCGCGGTTGCCATGGCAATGCCCGCGGAGGGACCGTCCTTGGGCGTTGCCCCGGAAGGCACATGAATATGGACATCCTGATTTTCGAATACATTTTCCTCAATGCCGAATTCGGCAAGCTTGGTCCGGGCATAGCTCATGGCGGCCCGCGCGGATTCCTGCATGACATCACCGAGCTGACCGGTGAGGATCATTTCGCCCTTGCCGCCGATCAGGGAGGCTTCGACATAAAGGACTTCTCCGCCCACCTGGGTCCAAGCCAGACCCGTGGCCAGCCCTGCCTGGCTCTCCTCCTGATCCATTTCCGTGATGTATTTGGGGATGCCCAGATATTTATGCAAATTGTTTTTTGAAATGGTAAAGGGGCCTTTTTGCTCTTCGGCAAGCTTTCGCGCCACCTTCCGGCAGATGGTTCCGATTTCCCGCTCCAGATTCCGGACTCCGGACTCCGAGGTGTATTCGGCGATAATCTGCTGAAGCGCCACCGGACTGATCTGAAGGTCCCTGGCCTTGATTCCGTTTTCTTTCAACTGACGGGGAAGCAGGTATTTCTCGGCAATGACGGTCTTTTCCTCTTCGGTATAACCCGAGAGCATGATGATTTCCATCCGGTCCAGAAGCGCGGACGGGATGGTATCGGTCATGTTGGCGGTCAGCACGAACATGACCTTTGAAAGATCAAACGGCAGATTCAGATAGTGATCGCTGAAAGATGAATTCTGCTCCGGATCCAGGGCTTCCAGAAGGGCCGAAGACGGATCGCCGCGATAGTCGGATCCCAATTTGTCAATTTCATCCATCATGAATATCGGATTGTTGGTGCCGCACTGCTTAAGGCCCTGCAATATCCGGCCGGGAAGCGCGCCGATGTAAGTGCGGCGATGTCCTCTGATTTCCGCCTCATCCCGGATTCCGCCAAGGGAAATTCGAAAGAATTTCCGGCCCATGGCCCTGGCAATGGCCCGTCCCAAAGAGGTTTTCCCGACACCCGGAGGTCCGACAAAACACAGAATCGGTCCCTTCATTTTCGGATTAAGTTTGCGAACGCTCAAGTACTCAAGAATCCGTTCCTTGATTTTTTTCAGCCCGTAATGGTCAGCGTCCAGAACTTTCTTGGCTTCCTTGATATGGATGTCGTCCTTGGATGATTTGCTCCAGGGCATTTCCACCAGCCAGTCCAGGTAGGTCCGGACAATCGAGGATTCCGCGGAATCCGGATGCATCTGTTCCAGCCGCTTCAACTGCTTTAAGGCTTCGGTCTCCGCCTCTTTGGACATTTTGGCGCGCTTGATTTTTTTCTGATACTCTTCGACCTCCAGAGCCTTTTCATCGCTTTCCCCCAGCTCCTTGTGGATGGCCCGGACCTGTTCCCTCAAGAAATAATCCCGCTGGCTTTTGGCAATTTCGTCCCGGACATTGGACTGAATCTTCGCCTGCATGGAGGACAGATCCACCTCTCGGGACAGCAGATCATTGACTTTTTGCAGTCGCTCAACCGAATCCGTGACTTCCAGAACCATCTGCGATTCATCAATTTTGAGTCTTAAATTGGATGCCACCAGATCCGCCAGCTTACCCGGATCATCGATGCTTTCCAGAATTGCGCTGACGTCCCCGGTCATTTCTCCCCGGAATGCCAGAATTTTTTCGGAATTCTCGCGAACATTGCGCATAAGTGCCTGTATTTCAATCGTCATTTCCTTGACGGGAACCGGGGTAATGACCTCATGCCGGACACGGTACAGGGATTTTTTTCGGGTATACTGAATGATTCTGGCTTTTGCGACGCCCTGAACCAGCGCCTTAACCCGGCCATCCGGAAGTTTCAGCATCCGCAGCACCCGGCCGATGGTGCCGATTTCATAAATCTGGTCGGGTTTGGGGTTTTCAACGCCGGTCTCTTTCTGCGTTGCCAGAAAAATAAACCCGTCCTTTGAAACCGCTTCCTCAACGGCCAGAACGGATTTTTCCCGTCCCACAAAAAGAGGAAGAAGCATATCGGTGAAAATCACGATATCCCGCACCGGCATCAGCGGAAGGATATCCGGGATTGTGGATCCTTTTTCGTCTTCTTCAATAATACTGATCAAATCGTCTTTATCGGTTTCCGCCATTGTGACTCCAGAACTGTTGGTCTATAGTGATCTTTCGGACTGTTTGCCGATTGTATGGACAAAGCAGCTTTCAAGTGATAGTTTGATTTTCGCCTAATTAAATATAATAATACATCTTTTCCCATTAACAATGTTTTTCTTGTTTTTTATGACATGTCAAGCGCGAATGCAACCGGAGCATGTCACTTTTATGCATATTTTTCAGGAGGCTCTGATATGTCACCGATATCCATGGAGGATAAACGTTATCTGCTCCAACTTGCCAGATCGGTTATACTGGATCAATTGGGAGAAAAATCATCCGGTTCATTGCCGGAAAGACGCTCGCCTGGTTTCATGGAGAAAAGAGGCTGTTTCGTCACCCTGCATTTAAGCGATCGGCTAAGGGGGTGTATCGGCATCATAGAGCCCATAAAATCGCTGATAGCCGGTGTAAAAGAAAACGCCATTCATGCAGGATTTCATGATCCAAGATTTTCCCCCGTCACCCTGCACGAAATGGAGAATATCACAATAGAAATCAGTATATTGACCAAACCCGTGCCGCTAGTTTTTGAGAACGCGGATGACTTGAAAAAACTGCTGAAACCCGGTGTGCATGGCGTAATCCTTTCACAGGGCTATTGCCGGGCAACTTTTCTTCCGCAGGTCTGGAAACAGCTTCCCGGAACAGAAGACTTTCTGGGGCATTTATGCCAGAAAGCCGGAATGGAAAAAACATGCTGGAAGGACACGAAAATCACTGTTGAGGTGTATGAGGTATCCGTTTTTTCAGAAAAAGACATGAACCGGGGTCTTTAAGCACTGGGTTGAATTGGGTTTGGTAACTACGGATTTTTTTACCTGGCCAGCATGGCCCGCATGATATCCCCTGCATTTTCAGCATGATTCGCAATGGCGCCAATGGATTCCGCCAGCCGGATAACATGAAATAAAGATATCGGGTCCGTCACGGATTCAAATGCTTTCTGGATAATCATTTCTTCTACCTTATCCGCCTCATGTTCCTGCTGACGAATGGTCCGGATGATTTCTTTAACCTTGTTCCGTCGGTTTTCTGAAAATCGTTGAAAATATTTCATGGCCTCCGCAACCATTCTGCTGATTTCTTCAAACGGATCCATCACGGCATCCACCAGCAGAAAAAAATCCTTGTGCAGATCCGCGGGAATGAATTCCCGGTTTCGGTATGAAATCCAGGCCAAAGCGCCAACCACGGCATCCAGAATCTCATCTTGTTCCTTGACATATTTGAGCAGGAGTACTTTGTCCACCGGCATCAGAATCTCTCGAGGAAGATAGGCCCGAATTCGATTCTTTATGGTGTCGGCCTCACTTTCCAGGCGGATGACTTCATTTCTGTGCGTTTCAAATAACTCACAGTGAGCATTCACATGGCACTCGACAGCCTGCTGAAAGATCCAGGCGCATTCTTTCACTTTTTCAGCATGATCCTGAATTCCGCGAAAAGTGGGCGCCATAATAAATGACAGAAACGGCAACCGCATGATAATCTCCTGCAAGTCTGTTATGGAAAAGCTGAACCGTTCATTAACAATGACTCGGGCAAAAACCAACGAATTATATCAATAGACGTTGGAATGTTCAATGAAATTTATATGGAAGGCCCGGGTTCTGCCGGCCGGGTTTCGTTACCCGACAAAGCAAAGTGATGCACCCGGTATCGGCTTTTTAGTCTCCCGGATCACCATTGCCAATCCGAAATACATGTTTAATTTTTATCTAACCATTTTTGGCGAAGCTGTCATTTCCGGCTTGATGTTGTTTGTTAACCATCCTTATGAAGTTGGAGTTGTCGATGAAACAGTTGATGCGTGCTCCTGTCGGGATTTCGTTCCGGGCGGGAATTATCGGATGGGTTCTGGCGATTTTTGTTGCCCTGATGCCCCTAACGGATAAGATTCCCTTTGATTTTTTAGGTAAAACTTCTTTCGATGGATTTGGCCTGGCCTCAGCAGGTGAAGTCAAATCCCTCTGGCCACATGAACAGAGCGACCTGGCTCCGGATTCGAACCTTATTTTTGGAAAGCTTCCCAATGGATTCCGATATGTTCTGATGAAAAACAAAACCCCGCTTGACAGGGTCAGCATGCATCTGATGGTTCGGGCCGGCTCCTTGAATGAAACCGATGATCAGCAGGGACTCGCCCATTTTCTGGAGCACCTGCTGTTTTGCGGATCCACCCATTTCAAGCCCGGCGAGCTGATCCGCTATTTTCAGAGCATCGGAATGGATTTTGGGGCCGACGCCAATGCCCGGACAGGCTTCACGGATACGGTTTATGATGTGCTTCTTCCCAATGGATCGCGGCAAAGTCTTGCGGACGGCCTGAAAGTGATGCGCGATTTTGCCGGTGGTGCCCTATTGCTGCCGGACGAGATAGTCAGGGAACGAAAGGTGGTCCTTGCTGAAAAACTGACGCGGGACTCATCCAGCTACCGAACCTTTGAGTCGTCCCTGAAGTTTTCATTTCCGGATTCCTCGATTTCAAGGCGTCTTCCCATTGGGGACGAAGGCGTCTTAAAGAAAGCGGATCAGGCAGCGCTGAAACGGTTTTATGATACCTGGTACCGGCCGGAAACCATGATTCTGGTCGCTGTCGGCGATCTGGATCCGGCAATCGGAGCCGAGCTGATCGAAGAGGCATTTGCCTCATTATCTTCCCGGGCAGAGGGGATGCCGGTGCCGGATATCGGAAAAATCGACCATCAAGGGACGAAGGCTTTTTATCATTATGAAGCGGAATCCGGAACCGCTGCTGTCAGCATCGGAACCCTTTATCGGGAAAAAGATCTGCCGGACTCGATTCAGTTTCAAAAAGAAGAGGCCCTAAAAGATCTGACAGATAAAATCATTCAGAACCGGCTGGAAGCGTTGATCCGAAAACCGGGCACGCCATTTACGTCGGCCAGCGTTCATTCGGGTCGCTTTTTAAAAGATGTAACCGTTGCGGAAATTTCGGCGGAGAGTGATCCCGAAAACTGGCAAAAATCCCTTTCCGCAATCGAACAGCAGTTGAGAAGCGCGCTGGAATACGGATTTTCCGATTCCGAAGTTGTCCGGGGCAAATCTGATTTCCTGTCCAGCCTCGAGGATCAGGACAAAAAGGCTTCCACCCGAAACAGCCAGACAATCGCCCGGCAATTGATCCAAGCCCTTGATCAGGACCAGGTCATGCAGTCCCCGGCGCAGAGAAGGGCGCTGCTTACCCCCTTTGTTCAGTCGCTGACAGGCAAGGATATCCTTGAATCGTTAAAATCGGTCTGGTCCAGGGATCATCGTCTGATCGAGCTGACCGGAAATGCCAAGCTGTCTGCTTCCGACGGGGTTTCGCCGGAAAAACAGATCCTGGCCGTCTGGAATCAGAGTCAAGAGGTTGCCGTATTTTCCCCGGTGGAATATCGTCCCGTCTTGTTTCCATACCTTGCCGTGCCGGAAATGCCGGGGCCGATTCGCAGCCGCCGTGAAATTGCCGATCTGGGAATCATTCAGGTGGATTTTGAAAACGGCATTCGCCTGAATCTGAAAAAAACAGATTTCAAACAGAATCAGGTGATGGCCAATCTGGTTTTTGGATCCGGATCCGCTTCAGAACCTTTGGATAAGCCCGGCTTGTCACAATTGACCGCGGAAGTGGTCCAGGAAAGCGGGCTGGCCGGACTGACCCGGGAAGAGCTGGACCGGGCACTTGTCGGTAAAAACACCCGGGTTCATTTTAGTGTTGGCGAAGATCGATTTATGTTCAAGGCGACCTCGGTTTCCGATGAAATTCCGTTGCTGTTTCAGCTCCTCCATGCCCAAATTCTGGATGCAGGATTTCGGCAGGACGCCTATTCCCTGTGCATGGAAAGATTCGCCCAGCAGTATCAGGAGCTTTCCCGGACGGTCGATGGCATGGCAAGGCTTCACGCCCGCCGGTTTCTTGCGGGCGGAGATTCCCGCTTTGGTCTGCCGGCATACGAAGCGTTTCGGACATTGAAGCTGGAGGATGTCCGGGCCTGGTTAATGCCCGCTCTTCAACAGGACGCCCTTGAGATCTCCATCGCGGGGGACATGGATGTGAATAGCGTCATCGAATTGGCGTCAACCTATCTGGGGACGCTTCCGGAAAGATCGACCCGCTTTTTGCAACCTTCAGTCAAAAGCCCGAAATTCCCTGCCGGAGGCGCCTTAAATCTTCAGGTTGTAACGGAAATCCCCAAAACCCTTGTGATGGTGGCTTATCCGACCGAGGACTTCTGGGATATTCAAAGGACCCGCCGGCTTTCCGTGCTGGCGGAGGTGTTTTCGGATCGGCTTCGTGAAAGCGTTCGGGAGAAGCTCGGGGCTGCCTATTCGCCGATGGCTTTCAATCATCCCAGCCGGGCATATCCTGAATATGGCGTGTTTCAGACCATGATCACGGTTGAGCTGGGGGACGTGAAGCGGGTGATCCATGAGGTCCAATCCATTGCAGCCGCGCTTTCCGAGAAACCCGTGCCGGACGATGAATTGCACCGTTCTCTGGACCCGATGCTGACCGGCATCAAAGATCTGAT